>CANFLR010000008.1 GCA_947447945.1 Burkholderiaceae bacterium | reverse complement strand
ACCCTCATCACGGTTGTTTTAAGTTTATGTAATGGAGTTCGCATGGCGACCGGAATTGTTAAGTGGTTCAATGATGCAAAAGGTTTTGGCTTTATCAAACCTGATGATGGTGAAGAAGAGTTGTTTGCGCATTTCAGCGCAATCACAATGGGCGGTTTTAAAACCCTCAAAGAAGGCCAAAAGGTAACGTTTGATATTACCCAAGGTCCTAAAGGCAAGCAAGCTACCAATATCCAAGGTGCTTAATAGTCTGTAGATCACTACGGAAAACCCAGGACTTGTTCCTGGGTTTTTTTTCGCCTTCAATTTGCTTCACTTAAAATCTCTTGCATGTATAAATCTTTCAAAAGCATCAGTAATTTAATTGTCCTGATTGCGCTAGTTGGCTCAAGCCTTGCCATTGCCCAGGTCAATATGGGCCTACCCACAGTTGAATTAAAGGCTGGTATCTATCGCATTCAAGCAGAATTAGCCGATACACCCAAGTCTAGAGAAGTGGGGTTAATGAACCGTACCAACCTACCGACAAACTCTGGCATGTTGTTTGTGTTCGAACAAAAAGCAGGAAACTGCTTTTGGATGAAAAACACCAAAATTCCCCTATCGATTGCTTTTATTGCTGATGATGGAAAAATTGTGAACATCGACGAGATGCAGGCTGACACCACCAATAACCACTGCCCAATAGTTGCTGTGCGTTATGCCTTGGAAATGAATCGGCAGTGGTTTTCCGATCGGGTGATTGTGCCTGGTACTGTCATTCAAGGGCTACCAAAAAGGTAAGCTCAAAAGTTAGTGTTGCAGAATAAATTGGGCGGCAGTCTGAATAAATTCTGCTTCGCGCTGGTTGAACCCATGGTAAGCCATGGAACCACAAACATCACCCTCGCTGATCCCGCCATCTATCTGCACAAACTGTGCCTTGGATTTGTTTGGGCGGCCAGTAATTATTCTTTCTGAGGCCGCAAAAGGGGTTGATCCACATGAATCACCCACATGATGAATGGCTAACACCGGCAAACTGACATCTGAATCAATCGTCGCTGACTTGAAGGTGCCTGCAACAATTACCCCAGAAATCAGTCTTTCTTTTTCCTTGCCACCATTTACAAATTCGGTAACGCTTACTGTTCCCATGCTGTGGCCAAAAATCCATACGGGTAAATGCAATTTATCCCTGTAGTAGGAAACAACATTCACTATTCTTTGTTGATGATCTCTGGTAGCGCGAGCATGACCCCTGCCGTCCCCAAGAGAATGGGGTGTATCGACTAATACGGCATCGATGCCATATTGAGCCCATAAATCCTTAGATCGAACAAAGGTATGGAAATTTCTGGTTGAGCCATCGTCCTGGAGATTGAGTACACCGCCGCCGCCAGGAAAAAGCAATACCACTGCTTTGGCATTTTTTGTAGGTAGAAATAGCGTTCTAGTCGGCGCGTCGTCTTTATAAGGCACATCTAAGACCTGCGCAATCACAGAGGTAGACAGCAGCATGCCAACAACACCAATGAAGCGAATCATTTTCATCAATGCATTCTCACATAGAAGCCAATAAAAAACCACCCGCAGGTGGTTGATGTTTGCAAGCGAAGTTATCAATTACTCAAAATGGCAAACATAATGCACTGGCGCTTCTGCGCGAATAATAAAATAACCGCCCTTTTCAACTTCCCAGCTTTGCCCAGCTTTGAACTCTTGTTCAGCAGCACCGTTGATGCTTACAAAAGCGTTGCCATCGACCACTTCCATGATTTCTTTAGTGCTTAAGTCAAAACGCAGTGTACTTGGCAAGACTACCCCAACTGATTTACGCACGCCATTGGGTAGGGTGACTGTGTGCGATACGCACTTACCATCGAAAAATACATTGGCCTTCTTGCCTACAGAAACTTGATCAAATTGCATCTCTATTCTTTCGCTAAATAACTTGTTTAGGGATTACTTGGAACGTTTACGGCGTGCTATTTCAGCGATCCGCATCCGCAATGCATTGAGCTTTATAAACCCGCCAGCATCAGCCTGGTTGTAAGCGCCGCCATCATCATCGAACGTTGCAATGGTTTGATCAAACAAAGTATTGGCTGAGTCCCTAGAAATTACTGACACTGATCCCTTGTAGAGCTTTAAGCGAACTACGCCGTTTACCATTTGCTGCGTATGATCAATCAATGTTTGCAAAGCAATACGCTCAGGAGCCCACCATAGACCGTTATAAATGAGGCTTGCATACCGAGGCATCAAATCATCTTTCAAATGCGCCACTTCGCGATCAAGGGTAATGCTTTCGATGCCGCGATGAGCCTTCAATAAGATCGTGCCACCAGGGGTTTCATAGCAACCACGGCTTTTCATGCCAACAAACCGATTCTCTACCAAGTCAAGGCGACCGATACCATGCTGACCACCGATGCGGTTTAATTCTGCCAATAGCTCATGTGGCTTATAAGCCTTGCCATTAATCGCCACTGGATCGCCAGCACGGAATTCAATTTCAATCACTTCAGGGGCATCTGGAGCCTTTTCAGGGGATACTGTCCAGCGCCACATCGATTCTTCAGCCTCTGCATTGGGATTTTCCAAATGACGACCTTCATAACTGATGTGCAATAGATTGGCATCCATTGAGTAAGGTGAGCCACCTTGCTTATGCTTCATCTCAACTGGAATGCCATGCTTCTCTGCATAGGCCATGAGTTTTTCACGGGAGAGTAAATCCCATTCACGCCATGGGGCGATCACTTTAATTCCTGGCTCAAGCGCGTAGTAACCCAATTCAAAACGGACTTGATCGTTGCCTTTTCCAGTTGCACCATGCGATACCGCATCAGCACCCGTTTGACGCGCAATCTCAATCTGACGTTTTGCAATCAATGGGCGAGCAATCGAGGTGCCCAACAAATATTCGCCCTCATAAATCGTATTGGCGCGGAACATGGGGAACACAAAGTCGCGTACAAACTCTTCACGCAAGTCATCAATGAAAATATTTTCAGGTTTGATGCCAAACTTTAGAGCCTTAGCACGAGCGGGCTCAAGCTCTTCGCCCTGACCTAAGTCGGCCGTAAAGGTTACGATCTCACAACCATAAGTATCCTGGAGCCATTTCAGAATGACACTCGTATCTAGACCACCGGAGTACGCCAATACTGCTTTTTTGATATCAGACATGATTTCTATTCAATTAAAAAATTCACCAAAACTTAATTCAAACGGCCGCAGAGCAAATACTCCATCAGGGCCTTTTGTACGTGCAAGCGATTTTCAGACTCCTCCCAAACAAAACTTTGGGGGCCATCAATCACCTCGGCAGCAACCTCCTCACCTCGATGCGCCGGCAAACAATGCATAAATAAGGCTTCTGGTTTAGCCAATCCCATGAGTTCTTTCGAGACCATCCAGTCTTTAAAGGCGCTCATACGAGAAGTATTTTCATCCTCATAACCCATGCTAGTCCATACATCAGTTGAGACTAAGTCAGCGCCTCTGCAGGCATCTTTCGGGTCAGCAAACACAGTGAGATGGTTCTTTGCGGGCTGAGTCAAGCGAGAGCTATCTAATTGATAACCCGCTGGTGCAGAGAAGTGAAATTGAAAATCTAAACATTCAGCTGCCTGAATCCAGGTGTAAGCCATATTGTTGGCATCGCCAACCCAAGCAACCGTTTTTCCTTGGATAGGGCCACGTGCCTCGACATAGGTAAAAATATCAGCCAAGACTTGGCAGGGATGAAACTCATTGGTAAGGCCGTTCACCACGGGCACTCGGGAATTCGCGGCAAAACGTTCAATAATCTCCTGGCCAAAGGTCCGGATCATGATAATGTCCGTCATCCGAGAAATCACCTGAGCAGCGTCTTCTACCGGTTCGCCACGACCCAACTGAGTATCTCGAGTATTGAGATAGACTGCATGCCCACCCAACTGGTGAATGCCTGCCTCAAAAGAAAGTCGGGTACGAGTTGAATTCTTCTCAAAGATCATCGCCAAGGTACGATCATGCAAAGGATGCCAAGTCTCATAACTCTTAAACTTCGCCTTGAGCCATGCGGATCTTTGCAACAAGTAGTCATACTCTTCCCGCGTCAAGTCAGAAAACTGCAAATAATGCTTTACCTGACCGGGCACTTGAGGTTTCGCCAAGGAAGTCATCGTTAAGCTTTCTACTAAAGTTTTAGCCTGCATTTTTTCAACTGCACGAAAATAGTTCCTAAAGTCATCTTACGACCATCTCACGCTGTTAAGCTAGAGGATCTAGCAATCATCATTCCTAATTCAATCTTCACGCCAACTTGAACCACAAAAAGCTGTTTATTCAAGGCATCACCACTTCTGGAAAGCCGTTTCGCCCCAGTGATTGGGCTGAACGTCTTTGCGGAGTCATGGCTAGCTTCCGCCCCACAGGCGATGCTGGAGATCCCCGCTTCACTTACTCGCCTTATGTTAGACCAGTCGTTATTGCAAAAGTGAAATGCGTTGTTATTGATACTAGATTGGGAGACCTTGACCCTCGAGCTCTCGACTTTGTCATGAACTTTGCTAAGGACAACGGCTTACCAATCGAAGAGGCTTGTGAATTCGAACCCAAGCCACAAAGCTGATCCTAAAAACAAAAACCCGCTCTGATCAGGAGCGGGCTATGGCAAGAAGACTCTCTTGCCAGCCTAAAACAAAAACTGTCTTAAGCTGCCATTGCTTTAATGGCTGCAGAAAGACGTGACTTCTGACGAGCTGCAGTATTTTTATGAGCAATTTTCTTGTCAGCAATCTTATCGATTGTTGCTTGAGTTGCTGAAAACACTTGAGCTGCAGCAGCTTTATCACCTGTCTCGATCGCTTTGCGAACTGCCTTAATGGAAGTGCGAAGCTTCGAGCGCAAACTGGAGTTATGCTCATTTTGTTTTACTGCCTGCCGTGCGCGTTTACGCGCTTGTGCGGTATTGGCCATCTTTAAACCTTGCCTATTAATTTACAAATTACGATTGGTTGAAAATCTTACTTGGGCCAGCCAGATCCCTTAACAACTGAGAATGCTGAGCCACCAAAACCCAAGATTTTACATTAAAGGGGCAAAAAAGCCCAGTCACCCGATAAATAGGTGAAAATTGGCCTATGAATCTGCTTTCCGCTGCCGCCAAGGTCAGTTCCCTGACCATGTTGTCCCGCATCACTGGTCTACTCCGGGAAACCTTGATTGCCCGTAGTTTCGGGGCCTCAGAATGGACGGACGCCTTTAATGTGGCCTTCAGGCTACCTAATTTACTGCGCCGCTTATTTGCAGAGGGTGCCTTTTCGCAGGCTTTTGTCCCTATTTTGGGAGAAATCTCCAGCACTGGTGATCAAAAACAGGCTCAAATCCTTGTAAATGCCGTCTCCACCCTCTTATTTTGGGCCTTGCTCCTCACAGTACTCCTAGGCGTGGTCAGCGCCCCCTTGCTCATTCTGGTGATTGCTACGGGCTTTAAAGGGGGTCCCGCATATGAGGCGAGCGTTGTCATGACCCGCATCATGTTTCCTTATATCGGACTCATTTCCCTAGTTTCACTGTCGGCAGGGATTCTAAATACCTTTCAGCGCTTTGCGATCCCCGCCTTCACCCCGGTTTTACTCAATCTTGCTCTGATTGGGAGCGCTGTCTTTTTGGCGCCACATCTTGCGCAACCGATCTACGCCCTTAGTGTTGGCGTCCTCTTGGGCGGGGTTTTACAGCTTGGGATCCAAATTCCAGCATTAGCCCGCTTAGGACTTCTGCCACGCATTGGCTTACTGCCAGGGGCCATTAAAGCCGCAGCCACCAATCCAGAAGCTAGGCGAGTACTCAAACTCATGGGGCCGGCCGTATTTGCTGTTTCTGTTGCCCAAATTTCCCTGCTCATCAATACCAATATTGCCTCTCGCCTTCCTACGGGGAGTGTGTCTTGGCTTTCTTATGCAGACCGCTTAATGGAATTTCCTACCGCTTTGCTAGGTGTTGCGCTCGGAACCGTACTTTTACCAAGTCTGAGTAAAGCCAATGCCCAGAATGATCTGAAACATGCTGGCGAATTACTAATTTGGGGACTGCAACTCACATTTCTTTTGGCGGCGCCTTGTGCTCTAACGCTCTTAATTTTTGGAGAGCCGCTTGCCGCAGTCTTATATCACTATGGCAAATTCAATGCGCTAGACGTTCTAATGACTCAGCGTGCCCTAGCAGCCTATGGGGTAGGCCTCATTGGCCTTATTCTGGTCAAAATTTTGGCGCCCGGCTTTTACTCACGACAAGATATTCGTACGCCAGTCAAAATCGGCTTACTCGTTTTGGTGGCCACTCAGTTAGCAAATTTGGTTTTTGTACCTTGGTTTGGGCATGCAGGACTGGCCCTTTCAATTGGAATGGGCGCCTGCCTGAATGCAGGATTACTTTGGGTTGGTTTACATCGACGCGGAGCGCTCCCTAAGGCCGACTGGGGAAAATATCTAGGGCAACTCTTTCTTGCTTTAATTCCTTTTGGCGCCTTAATGTACTACGCAGCCAATACACATGATTGGATTGCTTTACAGGCTAATCCCTGGATCCGCATCGGGTTATTAGCAGGCTGGCTCGCCCTAGCCGGGCTGGTCTACTTTGTCGCACTAGGGTTAACTGGAATTCGCTGGCAAAAATTTCTGCGTCATGCAAAATAGCTCTTATGCCAACACAACAGCTCGACTATTTCACATCCTTGGTTGCCGAGGACGAACACCTCCCTATGACCGAAGCAGCGATTGCCGTTGCTCAACATGCCTACCCAGATCTTGATGTTCAAGGTGTACTAGACCAGATTGATCAGCTTGCCAGCAAACTGAAAGCGCGCATTACCGCAGACACCTCGCCCATTCAACGCCTACAAATTCTGAAACACTTCTTTTACGTAGAGCTCGGTTTTGGCCCCAATCCAAACGATTTTTATGCCCCCGAGAATTCTTATTTACATTACGTCTTACAGAACCGTCGTGGCATTCCGATATCGTTGGCAATCTTAATGATGGAGTTAGGTCAGCAAATTGGCCTCAAGATTAGAGGGGTGTCATTCCCTAATCATTTCATGATGCGGATCTCTTTGCAGCAAGGTGAGATCATCATGGACCCGCTTACCGGCGAATCACTTTCTAAAAATCAGCTACAAGAAATGTTGGACCCCTACCTAGATGCTAAGGGTTATCGTGGCGAACTCAGTTTGCCTTTAAATATTTTCTTGCGCGCTTCTACCCCCCGTGAAATTCTGTCGCGCTTCTTAAGAAATCTCAAAATGATTTACTCAGAGCACGAGCGTTGGGAGCGCTTGCTGGGAGTACAAGAACGCCTTGTGATCCTCTTACCCGACTCAGCAGAGGAGATTCGGGATCGTGGCCTGATCTTTGCGCAGTTAGAGTACTTGCGTCCCGCCCTTGCGGATATGCAGCATTATCTCGAAAAGGCGCCTGGTGCAGAAGATGCGGACGATATTCGTGATCATATTGCTACGCTAGAGAGTCAAACAAAACTACACTAAATCTTGGTGGTAGTTTTTTATTTATTGGTTGATTTTTTCTTGCGCTGGAAAATCTTATAGAGTGCTGCGAGTACAACTGGCACAGCAGCTGCACCAATCCCCACTAAAACAATCACATTGAGATTCTCACGAATCATGGGGATGTTGCCGAAGAAATAACCAGCAAATACGAGAGAGAAAACCCACAATGTAGCGCCAGTAATATTGAATAATTGGAAGCGCGAAAAAGTCATCTCTGATACGCCGGCAACAAACGGAGCAAAGGTGCGAATAATTGGTAAGAAGCGGGCCAGGATGATTGTCTTGCCACCATGTTTCTCATAAAAAGTATGGGTCTTTCGTAAAGCAGCCTGGTCAATCCAACGAGATTGACTACTAAAGACCCGATGCCCAATCCAGCTACCAATCCAATAATTGAGGGTATTGCCCGTAACCGCTGCGATTACTAGGCCAATCGCCAAAGTCCAAAGACTGAAATGTCCCGTCGCGCAATATGCACCAGCAATAAAGAGTAAAGAGTCTCCGGGTAAAAACGGCAAAAGCACTAAACCGGTTTCCGCAAAGACGATGGCAAATAGCAATCCATAGGCCCAGTAGCCATATTGCTGGATAACCACATCAAGATGGCGGTCAATATGCAGCAATAAGTCACTTATTTGCAAAAGGGTATCGATCAACTTGCACTCCAATGATGGGCTTGAGGCGCATATTAACAGGCTCCTATAATGAGGTCATGCAAACTGAACCTCACATTCAGCCTCAGCATTTACCTGTTAGCCTACCCATTCTTTGCATTGTGGGTCCAACAGGTGCAGGCAAAACCCATCTCGCCATGTCTCTGGCGGAGCATGCGCAATCCATTGGCATGAAGATTGAACTAATCAGCATGGATTCTGCCTTAGTCTATCGTGGCCTAGATATTGGTAGCGCTAAGCCCACCAAAGCAGAACGTGCAGCAGTGATACATCATCTCATTGATATCCTCGAGCCAACTGAGGTGTACTCAGCGGCAAAGTTTGCTAACGATGCAAAGCGACTCTGTCAAGAAATTCGCCTGCGCGGCAATATACCGGTGGTAGTTGGCGGCACGATGTTGTATTGGCGCGCTTGGGCGCATGGCTTATCTTCTTTACCTCCTGCAAATCCGCATATTCGTACGCGACTTGATGAACAGGGAAAAACACTTGGGTGGCCGGCTATGCATATGCAACTCATGAAGGTTGATCCCATCACAGCAAGCAGACTTATGCCCAATGACTCTCAGCGCGTTCAACGCGCGCTCGAGGTTTATGAAATTACTGGAACACCCATGTCTACTTTATTGGCAGACTCTCCTAGTGAGGACGGCAGAGAAGGTTCTGCGATCCCAGATTGGATTAATCTCGTGTCGCTTGAACCGAGTGATCGAGCGAGATTGCATGCCAATCTGGAAAAGCGCTTTGATGAAATGTTGAACGGTGGCTTGATTGCTGAGGTTGAAAAACTGCGCGCCAATTGTGCCTTGCATCCCGATCTGCCAGCGATTCGCTCCGTTGGATATCGGCAGGTTTGGGAATATTTGGATGGTCAATCTAATTGGGATCAGATGCGCTACAAAGCCCTAGCAGCCACCAGGCAATTAGGCAAAAGGCAATTGACTTGGCTAAGAGCGATTGCCGGCAGAAATACGTTTGATCCCTTTAATCCAAGTGGGTTGGCTTTGGCATTGGAGTACTGCAAGCAACATTTAGCTTGAGCGTAATCTCTACTAAATCACGATCGTTTGCGCAGCGCCCTGTGGACGCTCAAGCACCTCACCAACAATCCATGCTTTTAAGCCCTGGCTATTGAGAGACTGTATGGCAGTGTCTGCCTGATCCGCAGACAAAATAACTACCATCCCAATTCCGCAGTTAAATACACGCACCATTTCCGCATCAGCAACTCCGCCCTTCATTTGCAACCAGCGAAACAGCGCCGGCATCTCCCAGGTATCACGATGCAAAACTGCCTGCGTATTTTCTGGGAGGACGCGAGGTACGTTATCGACTAAACCACCACCAGTGATGTGCGCCATACCTTTGACATTCACCTCGGAAATTAACTGGAGCAGTGGCTTGACATAAATTTCTGTTGGTGCCATCACTACATCACCCAATGGACGACCACCTAGATCATCGTTAGGTTTAGCACCGGCGCGCTCAATAATTTTACGCACCAAGGAGTAGCCATTCGAGTGCGCGCCACTCGAAGCAATCGCCACAATCAGATCACCAGGAACAATGGTTGCGCCAGTAATAATTTTGGATTTCTCAACCGCGCCCACTGCAAAACCAGCCAAATCATATTCACCAGGGGGGTACATGCCAGGCATTTCAGCAGTTTCACCACCAATTAAGGCGCAACCAGACAATTCACAACCTTTGGCAATTCCAGCCACTACGGTTGCAGCCATATCCACAGTTAACTTCCCACAGGCGAAGTAATCCAAGAAAAAGAGGGGTTCGGCACCCTGAACCAAAATATCATTCACACTCATCGCCACCAAGTCTTGGCCAATGGTGTCATGACGGTTCCATTCAAAAGCCAACCTAAGCTTGGTACCCACGCCATCAGTACCCGAGACTAAAACGGGCTCCTTATAGCGCTTAGGCACCTCAAAAAGGGCGCCAAATCCACCGATCCCCGCCAAAACACCCTCGCGCATGGTCTTTTTGGCCAAAGGCTTAATACGGTCTACTAAAGCATCCCCAGCATCAATATCAACACCAGCATCGCGGTAGGAAAGGCCTTTTGAGGAAGAATTATTTGATGAAGTCATGGCAGAGGTCGAGGATTAGTAAAAACGCTACTTGATCAGTAGAATCATTGAATTCTAGAGGATTCAAGCAACATGACTGAAATTTTTACCCCTTTTCTCACTGCATTCATCCTGGCATACGTCCTAAGGCCGGTTTGCCTATGGCTTGAAGGGCGAAAAATCCCACGCACTTTGGCAGCTGGTCTGGCGATGTTAATTGGCTTAAGCCTGGTTTTCTGCATTCTTATCCTATTTGTTGAGCTACTGAAAAACGAGATTCCTCTCATCAAAACGCAGTTACCCAACTGGATTCAAAATACCCAAACTTGGCTAGGTCCAAAACTCAGTGAATTGCATATCGACTTTGACTGGGGCAATCTCAAGGCAGCAGCAACCCAAAAAATTACAGAGCACATTAACGATAACGCTAATGAGTTGGTGAGCTCAACCCTCAATACCGTTTTGGTATCTGGAAGTTCCGTAATTTCTGGCTTTGTCAATGCCGTCTTAATTCTGTTTGTGATGTTCTATTTACTGATCGATTGGGATCACTTCTTCGCCATCCTCAAAAATCTCGTCCCAGTTCGCGCACAAGCAACGGTTCACAAATTAGCAATGCATACCGATGGGCTGCTCTCCCAATATCTTCGGGGAATGTTAATCGTCATCTCCATCATGTCTATTTTTTATGGCATTGGCTTAAGTCTAGTTGGCATCCAAGGGGCAGTCGCTTTGGGGGTATTTACTGCACTCATGATTGTGATTCCCTATATTGGGATTGCCTTGGGCCTCACACTAGCAACCCTTTCGGCCCTACTTCAGTTTGGTCCTGGAATGGAAATGGTTGGCACACTCATGGTCTTTGGTCTTGGGCAATTTTTAGAGGGCTTCTTTCTCACGCCTCGCTTAGTGGGCGAGCGGATTGGTCTACATCCCGTTGCCGTTCTATTTGCCCTACTGTTGTTTGGAAAATTATTTGGCTTCTTTGGGGTACTACTGGCCTTGCCGATTAGCGCAGTAAGTCTTGTGCTCGTGCAGTACGCATGGTCACGCTACATTCAAAGCACCTGGTATCAACAGTAAGTATTGCAGTAATGATGAAGATCCCTCTCCCAAGACAGTTTGCATTGGATATTAGTCAAACGCCTAAAGCTACTCTTGACAATTTTTTACCTGGAAAGGATCTGGCACTGCTCTCTCACTTGCGAAAGTTAGTTGATGCTTGGGAGTCACAAAAAAGTAGCCGCTCAACTGAAAATCCTCTTAACCAACGATGGGTTTATTGGTGGGGTCAAGAGGGCTCAGGGCGCAGTCATCTTCTTTCAGCGCTTGACAATACTGCTGAACAATTAGGAATGGAGCATTTCTCTTTAAGTCCAAACGAGCCAATTTCCTGGGTTCGCTTAGAAGAAAAAATGGATTCCTTAGTTAAGCTGGAGACACCTTCGGCGATTACCGTTGATGATGTAGATCGCCTAGATGAGCGTTTAGTTGCCTCATTGTTTCGCATACTCAATGGTGTACAGGCAAGCAAAGCCATTCACATCTTTATGGCTGGTAAGGCAGCGCCAGCAAATTTGGAAATGCGCGAAGATCTACGTACACGTCTCGCATGGGGTTTGGTCTTTCAAACCCATCTATTAGACGATGATGAGAAAATACAAGCCTTAGAACAAGCAGCTCAGGCTCGTGGACTTGTCTTATCACCTGATGTACTACCTTGGTTATTTAATCGCTTTTATCGTGATATGCCAAATTTAATGGCCTTGATGGATGCCCTAGATTCTTATTCTCTTGAAACAAAACGTGCTGTCACTTTGCCCCTGGTACGCGAACTCTTGCAGCCTAAACAAAATATTTCATGACCCAACTTGCTCTTTTCGACTTAGACAACACCCTCTTACCTTGCGATAGCGATTATGAATGGGGGCAATTCTTAGCCCGCATTGGGGTAGTAGATAGTCAGTACTACGCAAAACAAAACGAGCGGTTTTATGCAGACTACAAAGCCGGAAAGCTCAATATTCATGAATTTCTACGTTTTGCCTTAAAGCCACTATCTGAGCACTCACGCGCGCAATTGAAAGAATGGCACGATCACTTCATGGATGAAGTGATCCACGGCCAATTGCGCGAGAAGGCACTCGACCTGGTCAAGCGCCATCAAGATGCCGGCGACCTGTGCTGCGTGGTCACTGCTACCAATAGCTTTGTTACCCGCCCAATTGTTGAGCGCTTTGGTATCGAGCATCTGATTGCGACTGAACCAGCAACCGTAGGGGATAATCCATTGGCAGACTTTACGGGTGAAGTAAAAGGTATTCCTAACTTCCGTGAAGGTAAGATTGAAAGAGTAGCGGCCTGGCTAGCAAGTCAAAAGCTCGCTTTGGACCAGTTACCCTGCAGTTATTTTTACTCAGATTCCATGAACGATTTACCACTTTTAGAAAAGGTTAGTCACCCTGTTGCCACAAACCCAGACGCACGTCTTCGTAGCGAAGCAGTCAAACGCAATTGGCCAATTCTTGAATTGTTTGCATGATCACTAAATTCATTAAGCGCATCTTGCGCCGCGATCCAATGGATCGGCACACTCAAGCAAATCAGACAAGTGCACCTAAACGTGTTTCTAAAAAGATTCATCGCATTGACCCCCATTTGCTGTCTAAAAATGCTGTCAAGGTTACCGACACACTTCAGCAAGCAGGCTATGAAGCCTTTATTGTGGGTGGTGCAGTACGCGATTTAGCCCTCGGCATCGGACCAAAAGATTTTGATGTTGCAACCAATGCAACGCCCGATCAAGTACAAAAACTCTTTCGCAAGGCGCGCCTCATAGGACGCCGCTTCCAGATTGTGCATGTGACTTTTTTTGGCAAAGGTGCTCCTGAGATTATTGAAGTATCAACCTTTAGAGCCTTACTAGATAACGCTGGTGACCATGTTGCTGAAAATGGTCGCATCCTGCGCGATAACGTCTGGGGCTCTCAGCATGAAGACGCTGCACGTCGTGATTTCAGCATCAATGCCATGTATTACGACCCATCCACCGAAACGGTTCTGGATTATCACGGCGGCATGGCTGACATGCAGAAGAAAACTCTACGTATGATTGGCGACCCTGCGAAACGCTATCGTGAAGATCCAATTCGAATGCTTCGCGCGATTCGTTTTGCCGCTAAAACGGGATTTACTTTAGATCCCGCGACTAGTGCGCCGATTGCCAAGCTCGGCAGTCTCATTCATGACGTACCTGCAGCTCGTCTCTTTGATGAAATTCTCAAGCTCTTGATGTCTGGATATTCGTGGGCTGCAATCCAAGGACTCCGCGATGCCGGACTGCACCACGGTCTCCTCCCTTTACTAGATCACATCTTAGATACCAAGCCAGACTCCAAAGGGGCAAATGATTTTGTACGCTTAGCGCTTGCCAACACCGACCAACGCATTCAGTCTGGAAAAAGTGTTTCTGCCGGCTTCCTCTTTGCAACCTTACTATGGCCCGATCTATTAAAGAATTGGCAAGGCAATATCGCCAATGGAATGTCCAATATCCCAGCGCTGCATGATGCGATGGACGACACCATTGCAACTCAAAGTAGTGGCATGACCATTCAGCGTCGCTTTGAGAGTGATATGCGAGAAATCTGGTCTATGCAACCCCGTTTCGAAAAGCGGGTTGGTCGCTACCCCTTTCGGCTGATTGAGTCGCCACGCTTTAGAGCGGGTTATGACTTCATGTTATTGCGTTGTGCTACTGGTGAACAGGCTCCAGCATTGGGTGAGTGGTGGACCAGTTTTATTGCGGCAGACCCCGCGGGACAAGAGGCTTTAATGGCATCCGCCAAAACGGAGTTAGGGAATAATCAATCCCACTCCCCAGCTAAAAAACGCCGACGCCGGAAACCGAAAACCGTTTCACCTGTCGAAGATATGCCAGGTTAAGCAGACTTGATGAAATTTGAGTAAAGTAGTTTCATCTCTTTTTTGGAAACATTATGGCTCGGGCCTTTATCGGATTTGGCGGCAACCTTGGTGACTCACGTCAGCTTATTACTGACGCGATTGTTTGCCTTGCGCAGCGCTGTGAATTACAAATCCTCGCGAAAAGCTGCTTTTATCAAAGCGCTCCTGTAGACGCCGCTGGCGGGGACTATATCAACGCAGTGATTGAAATTGAGACTGAATTGAGTCCTTATGGTCTTTTACATGTTTGCCAAGCTGTCGAACAAGAATTTGGTCGTGAGCGCCCCTATGCTAATGCGCCCCGTACTTTAGATTTGGATATTCTGTCATTTGAAGGCGTCTCCCAAACCGATACTGAGTTGACCCTGCCCCACCCGCGAATCATTGAACGCTCCTTTGTGTTGCTTCCCCTCCTTGAGATTGCGCCAGACTTCTTCTTACCCAATATTGGCGATCTGAAGACATATTTACCTCAAGTAGCCAATCAAAGAATTGAAAAACTTCCCTGCCGTAACTGTAATTGCGGGGAAAAAGACGTTTCTCGCCAGGCTTCGCATTAATTCATTAAACTCAGGGCATGGGTTACTTACAAGGCGATAAGCCAATCACGATTTCTAAACTTCTCTCCATGCATGCCGCTGGAGAGAAGATCGCTATGCTTACGGCCTATGACTCAACCATGTCGGCTCTACTCAATCGCTGTGGAGTTGAAAGCATTCTCATTGGAGATTCACTCGGTAATGTCATCCAAGGGCATTCGAGCACTACGCCAGTGACCATAGAGCAAGTGGCATATCACACCGCATGTGTTGTCCGCAGCAATAGTCAAGCATTCGTCATTTCTGACTTACCTTTTGCTAGTTATGGCGATCCTACCCAAGCACTTGAATCTGCCGCACAGCTCATGCAGGCGGGTGCAGACATGGTTAAGCTAGAGGGCGGCGGTGACTGGCAAATTGACATCATTGAGCACTTGGTAAAACGTAGCGTTCCGGTATGCGCCCACTTGGGTCTGTTGCCACAGTCCGTTCATGTCTTAGGTGGTTATAAGGTCCAAGGTAAATCAAAAGATGTGGCAAGTCTGATGCACGAACAAGCTTTGGCGTGCGAAGCAGCTGGTGCTCAAATGCTAGTACTAGAAGCCATCCCCTCTTCTCTTGGCAAGCTCATTACTGCATCGCTCACCATTCCCACTATTGGGATTGGAGCGGGTCCAGATTGCTCTGGTCAAGTTTTAGTCTTGCAGGATATGCTAGGCATCAGCCCAGGCAAGCCACCCAAGTTTGTTAAAGACTTCATGGATGGTCACACCTCAATTGAGGCTGCAGTCAAAGCTTATGTTCGGGAAGTGAAATCTGGAAGATTTCCTGGGCCCGAACACGGTTTTGCCGGATAAAGCCTTTTAACTAAAAAAACTCTTCACCCCCTCAAACCAACCTTTTTGGTGAGGATTATGTTTGTCGCCACCCGACTTTAAGCTTTCATCGAACTGCTTGAGAAGGCTCTTCTGCTCATCGGTTAGTTTGACTGGTGTTTCGATAATGACATGGACAAAAAGATCGCCAACAATCGCTGAGCGCAGTCCTTTAATACCTTTATTCCGCAAGCGGAAGGTCTTGCCAGTTTGCGTACCTTCAGGAATCGGAAATTCAACTCGTCCCGAAAGGGTTGGGACTTCAATATCACCCCCAATAGTGGCTGTTGCAAACGAGATCGGCATCTGCACATGAAGATCGCTACCATCACGCTCAAAGACTTTGTGTGGCTTTACTCTCACCTCTACATAGAGGTCGCCAGATGGCCCACCATTAATGCCGGGTTCTCCATTACCAACCGAGCGCACGCGCATTCCATCATCAATCCCTGCAGGAATCTTGATCTCAAGCGTTTTTTGCTCTTTATGTTTGCCACTGCCATGGCATGTTTTACATGGCTTGGGAATGTACTCACCAGTACCACGACACTTAGGGCAAGTTTGCTGCATCGAGAAAAAGCCTTGCTGAACTCTGACTTGGCCATGGCCGTCGCAGGTTGTACATTTTTCAGCCTTGCTACCTGGCTCAGCGCCGCTACCATTACACGGCTTGCAATTACTCCAGCTTGGGACACGGATTTGCGTGGTGTAACCTTCAGCCGCCTGTTCAAGCGTAATTTCCATGTTGTACCGTAAGTCGGCGCCCTTATAAACCTGAGGGCCAGCATGACGGCCACCACCTTGTCCAAAGATGTCGCCAAAGATGTCACCAAAGGCATCAGAAAAACCGCCGCCGCCGAAGCCACCACCACCAAAGCCACCCATAGAGGGGTCCACGCCTGCATGTCCATATTGGTCATAGGCCGCACGCTTATTGGGGTCCGTCAATGTTTCATAAGCTTCTTTGACTTCTTTAAATTTTGCTTCAGATTCTTTGTTATCAGGATTGCGATCGGGGTGATGCTTCATCGCCAATTTACGATAAGCCGTTTTAAGCTCTGCATCACTAGCACCTTTGGCTAGACCAAGCACTTCGTAATAATCACGTTTACTTTTAGGCACAACTATTCCTCTCAACAGCCTGAATGGCACAAGTCGGCGCGTGGCCGACTTGTTATTTAGTTACTTCAAAAATACCGTTTTCAAATGGCTCCCGATTACTTCTTCTCATCAACCTCTTTGAAGTCAGCATCGACTACATCAGCATCTGGAGCAGAGGCTTGAGGGCCACCCGGTGCTGCGCCAGGAGCGGCGCCGCCTCCAGCTTTTGCTTGCTCAGCAGCCATGGCTTTCTCACCCAGCTTCTGGCTTGCTTTACCCAAGGCTTCTGTCTTTACCTCAATCGCAGCTTTATCGCTTCCCTTAATTGCCTCATCAAGCTCTTTTAGAGCTGCCTCGATTGCTTCTTTTTCAGAAGCTTCCAAGCTTGCGCCGTGCTCTTCGAGCGCTTTCTTAGTCGAGTGCGCTAAAGCATCAGCAGTATTACGGGCAGTAACCAACTCGAGAACTTTCTTATCTTCTGCGGCATTCGCTTCAGCGTCTTTCACCATGCGTTGAATTTCTTCTTCGGTCAAACCAGAATTTGCCTTGATGGTGATCTTGTTTTCTTTACCGGTGGTTTTGTCTTTTGCGGTGACATGCAAAATACCATTGGCATCAATATCAAAGGTCACTTCAATTTGTGGCATGCCACGTTGCGCTGGTGCAATACCTTCAAGGTTAAATTCACCCAATAGCTTATTAGCTGCAGCCATTTCACGCTCACCTTGGAAACATTTAATGGTGACGGCAGGCTGGTTATCTTCCGCTGTGGAATAGACTTGTGAATGCTTGGTGGGAATCGTTGTGTTCTTCGGAATCATCTTCGTCATCACGCCGCCTAAGGTTTCAATACCTAGGGACAATGGGGTGACGTCTAAGAGCAGTACATCTTTACGATCGCCTGACAATACGGAACCTTGAATAGCTGCACCAACAGCAACCGCTTCGTCAGGGTTCACATCTTTGCGTGGCTCTTTACCAAAAATTTCTTTTACTTTGTCTTGCACTGCAGGCATGCGGGTTTGACCACCGACTAAAATCACGTCGTCGATATCGGCTACGTTGACACCAGCATCTTTAATGGCTGTAAGGCAGGGACCGGCAGTACGGGTAATCAACTCCTCAACCAAAGACTCCAACTTGGCGCGAGTTAATTTGAGATTTAAATGCTTGGGGCCGCTGGCATCGGCGGTAACGTAAGGCAGGTTAATTTCAGTCTGCTGAGCGGACGATAATTCGATCTTGGCTTTTTCAGCAGCGTCTTTTAAGCGCTGCAAGGCCAATACATCCTTACTCAAATCAACACCTTGTTCTTTCTTAAACTCCGCAATGATCCAGTCAATAATGCGTTGGTCAAAGTCCTCGCCACCCAAGAAAGTATCGCCATTAGTAGAGAGCACTTCAAACTGCTTCTCGCCATCCACATTGGCAATTTCAATAATGGATACGTCAAACGTACCACCACCTAAGTCATAGACCGCAATCTTGCGATCAACTTTATCTTGCTTGTCTAAACCGAATGCCAATGCCGCAGCAGTAGGCTCGTTGATAATGCGCTTGACGTCCAAACCAGCAATACGACCAGCATCTTTAGTTGCTTGACGTTGGCTGTCATTAAAGTAAGCCGGAACAGTAATCACCGCCTCAGTCACTTCTTCACCAAGGTAATCTTCCGCAGTTTTTTTCATCTTGCGCAAGATCTCAGCAGAGACCTGTTGTGGGGCCATTTTCTTGTCACGCGCCTGAACCCAAGCATCGCCGTTATCAGCTTGAATAATGGCGTAAGGCATCAGGCCGATATCTTTTTGCACTTCGGCATCGGTAAATTTACGACCCATCAAACGCTTCACTGCGTAAACGGTATTTTTAGGATTTGTGACTGACTGGCGCTTTGCGGGCGCCCCAACCAATACCTCACCATCCTCCATATAGGCAATGATGGATGGGGTAGTGCGGCCACCTTCGGCATTCTCAAGAACCTTGGGGGCGTTATTTTCAATTACAGAAACGCACGAGTTCGTGGTTCCTAAGTCAATTCCGATCATTTTTCCCATCATTACTCCAAAAATTAAATTGTTTGTGTCATAGCGATAAATCGATACTCAATAAATGGGGTCTAAAAAACTAAATTCAAGGGCTTGAGGGCAAAAAAGGCAGGATTTTGCCTTTTTTCGCTGTTTTGAGGCCTTAAAAAGGCGATTTAGGCCTTACTGGGCTGCGCTTACGGTCACTAAAGCGGGCCTAAGAACCCGATCGGAAATCGAGTAACCACGCTGAAGCACAGAAACCACAGTATTAGGAGCCTGCTCCGAAGGAACTGAGGCAATTGCCTGATGGTGATGGGGGTCAAATTTATCTCCCACAGCAGGATTAATTTCAGTCATTCGGCCTTTTTCAAAGGCGCTGAGCAACTGCTTGAGGGTAATTTCTAGGCCTTCCTTAAAAGCTTTGGCATCAACGGCCTCAGCACTCAAGGCAGCGTACAAACTGTCGGTCACTGGCACGAGATTTTCAGCAAAACCCTCAATTGCGAATTTATGCGCTTTGGCAATGTCTTCTACGGCACGGCGACGAATATTTTCACCTTCCGCTTTGGCGCGCAGATAGTTATCTTGCATCTCAGCCAGCTTTTGATTTAAATCGGCAATGATCTGCTCCGAAGCCTGCTCTGCAGGTTCAGCAATAGTCTGCTCCGGTTGATCCGCCTCTAAATGCTCTTTTGGCTGATCTTCAGGAGAGTGTTGATTTTCTGATGTCATGACAAGGAATTCACTTTTCTATAAGAATGGCTACTGCTTTGCCATATGGGGGCACATTATTGGATTTCAAGTCAGCGCTTGGGCCTCAGCGCGCTCACTTCGCAAAGCCAGCACAGCGTCTGACTCAACGCCCAAAGGCCAGCCTTGTAGGTGCTCATGGGCAATATCACTCAAAGCATTGATCCATTTGGGGTTGCCATTCAAACAAGGGATATAGCGATAATCCTGCCCGCCATGTTCCAAGAAAATATCCCGCGCCTCCATGGCAATCTCTTCTAGAGTTTCCAAGCAATCAGCTGGAAATCCAGGGCAGAAGATATCAATGCGTTGACAACCCTCCTCTGCCAGTTTCTCAATCGAAGGTGCCGTATAGGGTTTGAGCCACTCTGCCTTACCAAAGCGCGACTGAAACGTCACAAGATACTGGCCCGCTATTAAACCCAGGGCCTCACCAAGCAGGCGACCTGTTTTGAGGCATTCACAATGATAGGGATCGCCCTTCAATAAGTTGCGCTTAGGTAAACCATGAAAAGACATCACGAAGCGATCACCACTAGAAAAATCGGGTCGCCCATCCTGATCCCATTTACTTAATACTTGATCTCGCAAAGCAGCGATATAGGCTGCATTGTCGTGATAGTGTTTTACCAAACGAAGTTCCGGCTGATTGCGCCAAGTCCCAAGTACTCGAAAAACTTCATCAAAGCTAGAGGCTGTAGTTGTCGCAGAGTATTGCGGATATAAAGGCAACAACAAGAGACGCTCCATCCCTTGAGACTGCAGGGCTTCAAGCGCTTCCTGAATTGATGGCTGGCCATAGCGCATCGCTAAATCAACCAATACAACATGACCTTCATCGGTCAATTTTTCACTCAAACCTTTAGCCTGAAAACGAGAGTAATGCATCAAGGGAGAGCCTAACTTAGGCAGCCAAATCGAGGCATATTTTTTTGCTGATACGCTACTGCGAATGGGCAAAATAATGACATTCAAAATACACCACCAGATTACCCTCGGAATTTCTACTACACGCGGATCGGACAGAAACTCTTTGAGATACGACCTCACTGCCTTTGGTGTCGGCGCAGATGGCGTTCCTAAGTTCAGCAACAAGATGGCTGTTTTGGAAGTGCGAAGATGAGGATTTTGGTTCAAGGCAATGGGTCTCTAAAAAATAATGGGGTAGTCTGGCTAGGGATACCAGTCATGAAGAACTCAAGGCTCCAGACAGCAATTTGGAAGTGATATCTACAATAGGAATCACTCTGTCATAAGCCATCCGAGTCGGGCCGATCACGCCAAGAGTTCCAACGATACGCCCATCAACACTATACGGCGCACTAATCACTGCTAAATCCTCATAGGGCAGTAAATCGCTCTCGCCCCCAATAAAGATTTGAATACCATCCGCATGACTCGACACATCCAAGAGTTGCATCAAAACAGACTTTTGCTCCAGCATGTCAAACATCTTGCGCAACTTATCCAAATTAGAACTCAAGTCGCCGACATTGAGTAGGCGACGCTCACCGGACAAAACGACATCGCTTTGACCCATGCCATAGTCCGATACTCCGCTTTGTAAGGCTAGAGCCATCAAGCCTGAGATATC
This sequence comes from Burkholderiaceae bacterium, assembly GCA_947447945.1. Lineage (GTDB taxonomy): Bacteria > Pseudomonadota > Gammaproteobacteria > Burkholderiales > Burkholderiaceae > Polynucleobacter. The sequence continues at coordinate 40,210 of CANFLR010000008.1, read as the reverse complement.
ACTTCTAAGGTTATCCAAATCAGATTTGAGATGAGCTCTTACATGTTCAAAACTCTTGCCGGCAAATTGGGCATTAATAAAATTACCCGCCTCAATTAATTGACTGGGGGTGTAATCCTGAGTGGTTGGCAGAATACGGTTTTGAACATCACCCTCTGGGGTCACCACAATCAATAAAATCTTGCCCTCCCCTAGGCGTAGGAACTCAATATGCTTAAACACTTGAGCGCGCTTGGGGGTCATCACCACACCGGCAAAATGAGTCAAATTAGACAAAATTTGGGCGGCGGCACTCAAAACCCTTTGCGGGGAGTCAGGCAAAAGCCCTTTTTCGACCTCGCGCGCTGCAACTTCCTCTAAGGGACGCACCGTTACCATCGTATCCACAAACAAACGGTAGCCCCTTGGGGTGGGAATACGACCGGCTGAGGTATGCGGGCTAGTCACCAAGCCCAACTCCTCTAAATCAGACATCACATTGCGGATGGTAGCGGCAGAGAGGTCTAGGCCCGAGAACCGGGATAAGGTCCGAGAACCAATAGGTTGACCCTCCTCGATATAGCGCTCGATGAGGGTTTTCAGTAAAGCGCGGGAACGATCATCCATGGTGGAAGGGATTTTATGCCTATGGTTTAATCGTTATATGTTAAGCCCATCCTCAAATTCCATCAAAAAGGCCTTTGGCCGGGTTGCGTTTGTCGGTAAATATCAGGCCGAAGGCATCGAGGAACACTTAAATGACCTTGCTAAGCTCGTTTCCAGCTTGGGTTGCGAGGCATTTTTTGAAACCTCTACTGCTGAACATTTAAAGCTCAAGGGCTATCCCAGTAAAAATGCTGAAGACTTTGCAGGAACCATTGATCTTGCGGTAGTTTTGGGTGGCGACGGCACCATGCTGGGCATTGGTCGCCAACTTGCTGGCAGCAATGTTCCTCTGGTTGGAATCAATATGGGTCGACTAGGTTACATGACCGATATTCCGATTGGAGACGTACATACTGTTCTGCCGAAAATCATTGCCGGTGAATACGAAGCAGATACCAGAACTTTATTAGATGCAGTAGTTGTGCGAAATGGCAAGGAAATGAATCGCGCGCTCGCCTTAAATGATGTTGTCGTTAATCGCTCTGGAATCTCTGGCATGGTGGAACTTGCAGTCCAAGTGAATGGGTCCTTCATGTACAACCAACGTTCTGATGGTTTGATTGTTTCTACACCGACCGGCTCTACTGCCTACGCTTTATCTGCCGGCGGCCCGATTCTGCATCCTCGTGTCGCAGGCATTTTGCTAGCGCCAATTGCACCTCACTCGCTCTCCAATCGTCCAATCGTCTTGCCACCAGACTCCCTTACCAGCATTGAAGTGGTAGATGGTCGGCAGGTGATTGTGAATTTCGATATGCAGTCACAAACAGACTTGCAAACCGGTGACAAAATTGAAGTGCGTCAATCTGACAAAACCATCACCCTCTTGCACCCTCGCAGTCATAGTGACTACAAAACCTTGCGCGAGAAACTGCACTGGAATGAGTACCCATCGACATTCTGATGTCGAGTTCTTTGCTACGCTAAGACATGCTTCAAACTCTCGCACTCCGTGACTTTGTCATTGTTGATCAACTCGAATTGGATTTTGCTGCGGGTTTTACCGTTTTAACCGGTGAAACCGGAGCTGGAAAATCTATCCTCTTAGATGCCTTAGGCCTAGTACTTGGAGAGCGTGCAGACAGCAGTCAAATTCGGGAGGGTAGTCAACGCGCGGAAATTAGCGCGCTCTTTCACATTGATGGCTCGCAAGTGGAACACTTCAATCAATGGCTTGATGGGCAAGGTTTTCCGATTGAAGAGGGGGGTCAAAGTCTGCTTCTCAAAAGAACTATTGAAAGCAATGGACGAAGCCGCGCCTTTCTCAATGGCAGCGTAGCTACACTGGCGCAATTGCGGGAAGCTGGCGATCAATTAGTAGATATTCATGGTCAACATGCCCACCAACTTCTCTTAAAAAGTGGTGCCCAGCGTGAACTACTCGACCGCCATGCAGGTCTATTACCAATCGTCCTTGAAGTAGCGCAAGCTTTCAAGATCCTTCATGAGTCTCGTCGTCGCCTAGTCCAAGCTGAAAATGCGGGCCAAGATATTGAACGGGAGCGGGAGCGCCTGGAATGGCAGCTTGAAGAATTAACTGAACTCTCGCCACAAGCGGGAGAATGGGATCAAATTCAAACTGAGCATGCGCGACTTGCCAATGGCGCCAAGCTTATCAGCGGATGCCAAGAAGCACTTGATGCCCTTAGCGAAGCCGAACATTCTGTCGCATCCACCCTTTCCAAGGCTAGCTCGAATATGAGCGCATTAGCCCAGCACGATGCTGGATTAAGTGAAGTCAGCCAGTCACTTGAGTCTGCACAAATCCAAGTGGAGGAGGCTGTTCACAGCCTCAATCGCTACCTCCAAAAATTAGATTTAGACCCCGAACGCTTGGGTCAAGTAGAGGAGCGCATGCAAGCACTCCATAGCGCCGCCAGGAAATACCGTACTGAGGCGAATGAACTTCCCAACTTACTAATTGAGGCTGCCGATCGTCTTGAGGCTCTCACTGCATCGCAAAACATTGAGGCCTTACGTGAAAAAGTAAAGCAAGAGGAAGCTGCATATCTGAAAATCGCAAAACAACTATCGCAGAAACGTAATCAGGCAGCAGCCGAACTTGGCAAGTTAGTTACCGAGGCGATGCAAACCTTATCGATGGCTGGCGGACAGCTGGAGATTGCCCTCACCCCATTAAGCGAAGGTGGCTTGAATGGCTTAGAGCAAATTGAATTTTTAGTGGCGGGCCATGCAGGCAGCACCCCCCGCTCCTTGGCAAAAGTGGCCTCAGGCGGGGAATTGGCCCGCATTAGTCTAGCCATTAGCGTCATTACTAGCAAAGCATCTTTTACACCGACGCTCATATTTGATGAAGTTGATGCAGGAATTGGTGGCGCAGTTGCTGAAACCGTTGGACAACTATTGCGGCAGCTTGGCGAATCACATCAAATTTTATGTGTCACCCACTTACCGCAAGTGGCTGCACAGGGCAATCACCACCTGAAAGTCTCCAAATCCCAAAGCGGAGATAAAACACTTTCGCAAGTTAGCCCTCTGGCCAGGTCAGCTCGGGTTGAGGAAGTCGCCCGGATGCTGGGCGGCGCAACCATTACTGATACCACCCGTCGTCACGCCCGCGAACTTCTCGAACAGAGCTAGAGATGAGATGGTGCTTTAAAGATCTGCCGCCATAAATCAAGGACAGCTTTTCTGGCATTCACTAGGGTTGGTTCTGCCTCAATATCAACCCGTGTTTTTTCTGCCCCATCCAAGCGTAAGCGATGCTGACGCGATCTCAATAAACGGTAAGCATTGGCCACGTCATCAGCAGAAATCTGCTCAATCAGGCCAAGCTTTCCAGCAAGATGCAGCAAAGTGATGTTGCCGAGGTTCCCAATCAATTGATGATGTTGGCATGAATAACCCAAGACCAAAAACTGAACCATGAATTCAATATCGACCATTCCACCAGCATCGTGCTTCAAATCAAAATTGCCCGCCAGATTGGGATGGCCGGCATGAACTTTGCGTCGCATCTCTAAAATTTCATCACGCAAAAGATCGATATTACGTGCTTGACTTAAGACCTCAAAACGGACTTCGTCAAAAAAATTTCCTACCTGAGGATTGCCGGCAGAAAACCTGGCTCGGGTGAGTGCTTGATGCTCCCAGACCCATGCTGCATTTCCACCCTCGCGCAGCTGATACTTCTTAAAAGCATGAGCATTGGTCACCAAAAATCCAGCTGAGCCATTAGGGCGCAAGCGGGTGTCAATCTCAAACAAACTGCCTGTAGAGGTGTAAGTGGTCAGCCAATGAATCATGCGCTTTGCCAGTAGCCCATAAATTTCTTGCGCGGCGTAATCAGACTCCTGCGTCTGATATAAAAATACTAGATCCAAATCAGATGCATAGCCTAACTCTTTGCCACCCAACTTCCCATAAGAAATCACTGCAAATGGGACATTCTGGATAAAGCATTGAGACTCTGGCAGATCAAATTTTTTGGCGACTACAGGCCACACCCTTTCATAAGTAGTTTGGAGAATTAAATCCGCTAGTGCGGATAGGTGATCGCTAACTTTTTCAACAGTCAACGCACGCTCTACGCCAATCCCCAAATCGGCCAACAGGGTAATAAAGGTTTCGGTGTGGTGTGTCACACGTAAAATATCCATCGCCTGCTCTGAGCCATCGCCATCTGCCATCACATCATCTAGGCGCATATTTAAAGTCGCCTGAACATTACGCCAATAATCCTGAGGATGCTCTACCAAAAAGGCTTCAGCATGCGGGTTAAGCAAATGATCCAAGAGGTGCGGATGCTGCGTTAAGTATTTTGCACCCCACTGCGAAGCCTTTAGTAATGCTAAGACATTGAGTAAAGCCTTCGGATACTCTGCCAATATGACGAGGTACGCGCTCCTTCTGGCAATAGCCTGTAACAAATCAAAAAAACGTAGCAAGACAATGTCAGCGGTAGCCGATTCACATAAATCCCTTCGCAAAAACTCTGCCGCACTGCGAAGCAGATTATGAAATATCAAACGACTTTTTTCTGGTAATTGCATCTCCTTTGGGCCGCCATTCCAAGCGCGCCAGCGGAGTAGTGACTCAGGAAAATAGTCAGCCTCTGGTTCCCAGTCGATGGATAAAGGGCTGAGCTCCAAGCGCTCACTATCGTTCAGAGCAAAAGCTTTTTCAAACAGTTTGGCAACGGTGTTCTGATGCCCCTCTAACTCAGTCAGAAATTGCTTTGTAGTCTCAGCCCCACTGGGACCACCCATGCTCTGAGCGAGACGCGCGTGAGCAATTTCACTATCTGGCAAATAATGGGTCTGTTGATCATCCCAAATTTGAATGCGGTGCTCCAGTCGCCTCAGAAATATGTAAGCGCGCTTTAAGGATAAAATCTCGCTTGCAGGTAGGATGCCTGCTTTCTCAATCAAGCTTAATATTTCAAGCGTCGGGCGAGCCCGAAAACGGGGGTCAGTGCCCCCGCGAATCAGTTGAAACATTTGGGCCAAGAATTCAATTTCCCGAATACCACCACGACCTAATTTAATGTCATGCGAACGCCCCTCGCGCCCTGAGGATCGTTTCTCAGCCTCATGCTGAATTTGCGCATGTAACTCACGAATAGCTGAAATGACGCCGTAATCTAAATGTCTTCTATAAACAAATGGACGAATGATTTGATCCAGCGCTTTTTCACAACTGAAGAATGAAGGCGAGTCTGGCATGGGGGCAATTAATCTACCCTTGATCCAGGCATAGCGCTCCCATTCTCGACCCTGTACCAAAAGATATTCTTCTAACATATCCAAACTGCTCACAAGGGGGCCTGAATCTCCATTAGGTCGTAGACGCATATCCACACGAAATACAAAACCATTGTCATCATGCTCAGAAATCAGCTTGATCAGACGCTTGCCCATCCTAGAAAACCATTCATGGTGAGAAAGACTTTTAGGACCTCCCAAGGTCTCGCCTTCATGCTCATACAGAAAGATCAGGTCGATATCCGAGGAAAGATTCAGCTCATAGCCGCCAAGTTTGCCCATGCCAACGACCATTAAAGGCATTTCGATGTTGCGCTCAGCATTCCATGGCACCCCAAAGCGCTTAGCAAGATCCTCTCGGATATACGCAATGGATAGTGAAACCGCCAACTCAGCAAAGGCGCTCAGGCCGTGTGTTACCTCATCTAGATCTGCCAGACCATTGAGATCACGAAATCCCAAACACAACATGAGGCGCTGGCGAGCCAGTCGTAGGTCCGCCATGAATTGGGCCTCGTCTTGCCTCTCGTTGGCAATAGCACTCTCGCAAGGACCCAAGAGATTGCGGATCAAGGCAATATCCACTTTTTGAGGGGATTGAATCCGCAACCACTCTTCCCAGTTGGGCTGTGCATTTAGCCAACGCTCTGCATAAGTAGAATGCCGCTTCAAAAAGTCCATTTGGCTTAAAAAATTCTTCATACCACCATCTTAATCCGACCCTTGAGAGACTCTTGGCGATCTCCTGAGGGCTGACGGATAATAGAGCCCATGCTTCGTAACCTCATACCATCTCGCCTCCAGAGCATGCTTGCAAAACGTCCTCCGGGTGGGAATGGGCGCTGGGGTAAGCGCGCTCTGATTCTGGGGGCCTTCATTGCGGCGATATTTGTCCTTGGGCACCTTGGCGTACGTTTCATACTTTGGCCCCAAATTGAGAAGTCAAAACCAGCTTTAGAGAAATTGCTAAGTGCGCGTATTGGCGCAGAAGTCTCAATGGATGATGTTCAAGTCTCATGGACTGGCATGCGACCTGACTTTCAAATCACGGGCTTGCGCTTTAATGGCCCAACAAAAACCAAACCGCTCTTAGAAATACAAAAAATTAATGGTGAGTTAAGTTGGATTTCTTTTTACCATCTTAAGCCTTACTTTCATGATCTAACTTTTAATGGGGCGAAAATTTATGCCCAAAGAAATGCTCAAGGCAAGATCTCGATTGCCGGCATCCCAATCGGTGCTCAGTCTGATGATTTCTCTACCGAAAATTGGCTCTTCTCCCAAGAAACCATCAAAGTAACCAATGCTCAACTCTTGTGGGAGGACCAACTCAATCAAAAATTGAATACCTCAATTGAAATTCAAGAATTTGATTTGAGTAATGGCTTGCGTAATCATCGCAGCAACTTAGTTGCCTTTACCCCTTGGCACAAGGGGAAAATTCAACTCGCCGCCGACTTTGTACACCGCCTCGGTGGGCAAGCAGGTAACTGGCAAGACTGGATTGGCGAATTCTCATGGGATTTCTCTGAGCTCAATTTAAATCAAATCTCGCAAGATTTTAAAGTGCCGCTGTATGCATTGGCAGGCAACATAAGCTCGAAAGGGTTAATGAACCTTGATCGCGGAAAACCAGATGGTGGCGCCTTCCGCATTGGGGCAGACCAACTCAAAATTCAATTGAGTAAAGATGAAGATGCTATTGAGTTTGGTAGGCTAGAAGCTGACCTTACCCAAGCAACTGATAAAAAAATGTTTACTGTGACGGCCAATTCACTGTCATGGCGTAGCATCTATAGCCCCAGCTCAGCACCACTAGAGCATCTCAGCCCCATGACCTTTCGGTGGAGACCTCCTGAAGAAAGTGGAGAGATTAAGGAATTTGGATTTTCGTCACCCCAAGTGATGGTGGAGGATGTTGCCCTATTCGCCCTCAATCTGCCGCTACCTAAAAAAATTCGTCAATGGATTAAAACCTCGCAAGCCGACGGTGAGTTGCAGAACGTAGATATCAGCTGGGCAGAAAAGCGTTCGGCACTAGCTGCCCTGCGGATTCCAGGATCTTGGTTTAATCCTGATAAATTAGATTTCACGGTCAGCGCCAAACTGATTAATTTGAGTTTTGTTGGCATTAATCAATCTATGCCAAGCATTTCCAACCTTTCTGGAAATATTACTGCCGACCAAAATCACGGATATTTGAGTCTTGCATCTTCCAATCTTGAAGCAAACATCAATAACTTTCTGGTAAATCCCGTCATTAAATTGGATAAGGCTAGTGGGCAGATTAGCTGGGAAAAATATAAAGATAGTTGGCTGATTAATGCAAAACAAGTTGCTTTTAGCAATCCCGAGATTAATGCGACCTTAGAAAGTAATTACATTCTTGGTGGGCCCAAACAAGCCGATCAAATGACCCTAGACATGACTTTTAACCAAGCCATACTAGCCAGCGCGCATCGCTATCTTCCTGTCAGCATGAGTAATGAGATCAAGGGATATCTGAGCAAAGCATTTGATGCTGGCCTGATTCGCAATGGCAGCCTGCACATTAAAGGGGACCCCAATCAAATTCCCTTCTCCAAAACACAACCAGGCGAGTTTTCACTAAATCTGCCCATTGTTGATGCTGCTTTTAAGCCTCTACCGCTCCTACCCAAATCTTTAGGAGAGTGGTCAGCCTTCACCAAACTGAATGGTGAAATCATTATGAAGCAGTCGGCATTTAACGTAGCCATTACAAAAGCCGCATATCAAAATGTTGTACTGAGTAATGTTCACGCCGAAATACCCGACGTCAACGCTCGACAGTTAACGCTCTCCGTAAATGGCGGCGCTCAGGGCGAGGCACAGCAAATGCTCGACTACCTCTTTGCTTCGCCTGTTGGAAAAAAACAAGAAAGCCTAGCAAAAAATCTGCAGATTTCCGGTCCCACCACCTTAAATCTTGATTTAAAAATTCCTCTTGCCGGCAATGCGGATACTCGCGTTGATGCGCGATTAGACCTGCCAGGAAACCGAGCTCAGTGGGGAAGCTTACCGCCTCTGGATAAGCTCAAAGGCAACATTCGCATTACCGAACTCAATCCTGAATTTGAAAATGTCACCGCTGACTTCCTAGGTGGCTCAATCCGGATTACCAGTGCGTCATCCACCGCTGATCATCCAAAGTTCAGTATTAATGGGAACATTGACAGTAGCTTCATAAAGCAATACTTTTCCGATGATCTCAACCCTCAAGTGAGATCTATTCTGAGCGGCATGAGTGGTTCTGCAAAATATGAGGGGCTCCTTAGTTTTAGTCCAGTCGGTAGTGAAACAAATCTCAAATTAGATTTAAAAAATTGGGCAAGTCAGGCTCCTGCCCCAGCTAAAAAAGTGCTAGGAGCCGCAATGCTAGGTCAATTTAATCTTCGCACCTTTGCCACCAGTAAAACCAATATGGCTCGCATGACATGGTCAGGAAAGCTAGGAGAACTCATTAGTACTCAGGGTAGTCTCGGATTGGATAATCAATTGCGTTACGCGCTTGGCATAGGGGCCCCAGCAACCCTCCCCCAACAAGGCTTTGCGCTCAATCTCCAGACCAATGAACTAAATCTAGATACTTGGCAGGCATTCTTAAGTGGTGAGCACTATAACAAAACTGCTCAGAAAAATGCTGCAATTGAGAGCAATTTTCAACTTAGCGCTCAAGTCAATAAACTCATTCTACTCAATCGTGCATGGGCTAATATTGGTGTAGTTGGAAGCAATAAAAATAGTCATTGGCAATTGCGTATCAATTCTTCGCAGGTTGCAGGACAGCTGCGCTGGGAAGAAGAAAATGTCAATAATCCAAGCGGCTTAATCACAGGGCATTTCAATCATCTCAAGGTTCCAGAATCGCTTCCTAGTGAAGTCGCTGTATCTAAACGCCCAGATAAGGCTAGTCCCAATTCGATACCGAGCCTAAATATCACCATTGATGATTTTTCTTGGTCTAAAGCACAACTTGGCTCGCTCAAGATTCAATCCCGTACCAGCCAAAATATTTTGAAGATTGAATCCGTGGAAATTGCCAACCCCCAAGGCAACTCCCTGATTACAGGTCAATGGCTTAGTAATGGCGAAGCTCAAAAAGACCATAGTGTTCTGAACATTCATATCGATGTAAAAGATGCCGGTCAAATTCTTTCTCACTGGACCACGACTAAATCTGTTGAGGGCGGGCAAGGCAAACTCGATGGTAAGTTGGAGTGGGATGATAGCTTGCTAAACCCAGACTATGAAACACTTACAGGCAAGATGAGTCTCAACTTGATTAAGGGTCGCTTATTAGAGGTAAACTCTGATGCTGCCAAAATACTCAATGTCTTGAGTCTCCAAAGTCTTTTTAGATTCGCCACCTTAGATCTCCAAGGCAGTCTAGGTAATATTGTGACCAAAGGGACGCCGTTTAATTCGATTGATAGTGGTTTTGATATCAGCAAAGGAATTGCCCAAACCAACCAATTCACCATGGAGCTTGATCAAGCGCGCGTTGCGGTTAATGGCCAAATCAATATCCCCAAAGAAACTCAAGATCTTCGGATCACGGTATTTCCTACTATTGATGCTGCTGCCGGCTCAGTTGTAGCCGCATTTGTGATTAACCCCATCGTAGGTCTCAGTGCCTTGGTTGGCCAATACCTTATCACCAACCAAATCAATCGCGCCCTGCAAACAGATTATTTAGTCCAAGGCTCATGGACGGACCCAGAAGTTATCCCACTGGATCAAAAAGGTCAGCCAATTGATTCAAAAACCTTAAACAATATTCGCAGCAAAGGTTTACTCAAAGAGCAGACCAAGCCTAATGCACCCAACAGCCCAAGCTCTTCACCGTCAACCACCCCTTCCTCTAGCCCCCAAACCTAAACCTTCTTTGATTGAAACTGACTATGAGCGCATCAACATCCTCAGAACTGAAAATCGCCTCTATTCAGATGGTTTCAACCCCCGTTCTCCAAGAAAATCTGGATACCGCAAATAGGCTCATTGGACAGGCAAGCAAAGCAGGGGCGCAAATGATTGTTCTTCCAGAATACTTTTGCCTCATGGGCTTAAAAGACACTGACAAAGTACTGGCGAGAGAAAAATTAGGGAGCGGCCCCATTCAGGATCAACTTGCCGCCATGGCAAAGGCTAATCACATCCATTTGGTTGCAGGGACCATTCCTCTAGAGGCGCAGGACGCAAATAAAGTATTAAATAGCACCCTAGTCTTTAACCAAGAAGGTCAACGCATTGGGCGCTACGACAAGATTCATTTGTTTGGCTTTCAGACGACAACAGAGCGCTATGCAGAATCGGAAACCATTGAAGCGGGCAATACTCCGAGCACTCTCTCCATCAGCATTGACCAGCAAAATTGGCGATTTGGTTTAAGTATTTGTTATGACCTGCGCTTTCCCGAGCTTTATCGATCAATTGGCGAAGTGGACTGCCATATTATTCCGGCCGCATTTACCTACACAACCGGTAAAGACCATTGGGAGATTCTGCTCCGCGCCCGCGCAATTGAAAACCAATGCTATGTTTTGGCATCAGCTCAGGGTGGAACGCATCTCAATCAACGACGTACTTGGGGTAATAGCATGCTAATTGACCCTTGGGGTACTGTATTGGCAGCCCTGCCAGAGGGGGAAGGGTTTATTTCTGGGGTTCTGAGCAAAGATAAATTAAACGAGGTACGCTCTAAACTTCCTGCACTAAAACACCGCAAGCTATAAAAAAGAAAGTTCTACCCAAAACCATATGAATGCACCAGAAGCACTATTTCCCAATCACTGGACTAAAGCCAAAAAACAGGTTGACCTTCTTAAATTAGCTAAATCGATTTTGCTTGAGCCCACGGGCTTATCTGCGCAAGATTTACATCGAACCTTTGGCAGCATGTTTACGCATCGCCTCGACGATGCGGATTTGTACTTTCAACATACTCGTAGTGAAAGCTGGAGTCTTGAAGAAGGTATCGTCAAATCTGGTAGCTTCAATATTGATCAGGGCGTAGGCGTTCGGGCAATCTATGGCGATAAAACTGCTTTCGCCTATTCAGATGAAATTAATTTAGAGGCACTCAATAAAGCGGCAAAGGCAACTAGAGTGATAGGCCCCACAGGTGGCAAGCAAGCTGTTGCTAGCAAAAGCTTTAGTCCCGTCTCCAATCGACTGTATTCGGATTTAAATCCATTGGACTCGCTACAACCCAAAGAAAAAATTGCTTTACTCGAAGGCATTGAACGCCGTGCTAAGGCACGTGACCCGCGCATCATACAAGTCATGGCCAGTCTTGCTGGAGAGTTTGATGTTGTTTTGGTGGTCCGTGCTGATGGTCTAATAGCTGCTGATATTCGCCCCCTAGTCCGCATCTCAGTAAATGTCATTGCAGAGCAAAATGGGCGTCGCGAATCTGGCTCATCTGGTGGTGGCGCAAGACATGACTATGCTTACTTCAGTCCAGAACTGATTAATCAATATGTAGATGAAGCAGTAGATAGCGCACTCATTAACCTTGAGTCGCGCCCAGCACCTGCTGGTCCAATGACGGTGGTAATGGGCCCAGGCTGGCCTGGAGTATTACTTCATGAAGCGGTTGGTCATGGCCTTGAGGGCGACTTTAATCGCAAAGGTTCTTCAGCTTTTGCGGGCTGTATTGGTCAACGGGTTGCCGCTAAAGGCGTCACCGTAGTGGATGACGGCACTCTCTCTGGTCGTCGGGGTTCACTCAATATTGATGATGAAGGTACGCCCACCCAATGCACCACCCTCATTGAGGATGGCATTTTGAAGGGCTATATTCAAGATAGTCTAAATGCCCGTCTGATGAAGATGCCGCTAACAGGGAACGGGCGCCGAGAAAGCTTTGCTTCTTTACCCATGCCCCGCATGACCAATACCTATATGTTGGCAGGGAAAGATGATCCCCAAGAAATCCTCGCGAGCATCAAGCGTGGGCTATATGCGGTCAATTTTGGGGGCGGTCAAGTGGATATCACCAGTGGCAAGTTCGTATTTTCAGCATCAGAAGCCTACTGGGTCGAAAACGGCAAAATCCAATATCCCGTCAAAGGCGCCACGATTATCGGCAGCGGTCCGGAGTCCCTGAAGCAGGTCTCCATGATCGGAAATGACCTGAAATTAGACGGTGGCGTAGGGGTTTGTGGCAAAGAGGGTCAAAGCGTTCCCGTGGGAGTTGGCCAGCCAACTTTACGGATTGATAGCCTGACTGTCGGTGGAACTGCCTGATACGGCTTAAAATAGCGGTATGAGCCAACAAAATACTAATCCCGCTAATTGGTACTCCGCCGTTGATAAAACGTCGGATACCGACGATCAACGCATTCACAACATCACTGTTCTGCCTCCGCCTGAGCATTTGATTCGCTTCTTTCCGATCTCCGGAACGCCAACTGAATCTTTAATTAGCAAAACACGCTCCAAGATTCGGGACATTCTTCACGGCAAAGATGACCGTCTATTGGTCATTATTGGGCCTTGCTCAATTCACGATCCGAGAGCTGCACTTGAGTATTGCCAGCGCCTCTTAAGTGAACGTGAGCGCTTTTCAGGTGAACTCGAAATTGTGATGCGAGTGTATTTTGAAAAACCACGGACTACCGTTGGCTGGAAAGGCCTCATTAATGATCCTTACCTCAATGAGAGCTATCGCATTGAAGAGGGTTTGCGCATTGCACGTCAAGTACTCATGGAAATTAATCGACTGGGCATGCCTGCAGGCAGCGAATTCCTTGATGTGATTTCTCCACAATATATTGCTGACCTGATTTCTTGGGGTGCAATTGGTGCCCGCACGACTGAAAGTCAAGTTCATCGCGAACTCGCTTCTGGCTTATCTGCTCCGATTGGCTTTAAGAATGGTACTGATGGCAATATCAAAATTGCTACAGATGCCATACAGGCAGCTGGCCGCCCACATCACTTCCTCTCTGTTCACAAGAATGGTCAAGTTTCGATCGTTGAAACAAAAGGCAATAAAGACTGCCACGTGATTCTGCGCGGTGGCAAGGAACCAAACTACGAAGCACATTATGTAGATGCCGCTTGTGCTGAGCTTGCAGCAGCCAAGCTTCCAGCAAGCCTCATGGTAGATTTATCACACGCAAACTCTAGCAAGAAACATGAGCGCCAAATTGTGGTGGCCGAAAATATTGCCGAACAAATTGAATCAGGCTCGCGCAAAATCTTTGGCGTCATGATTGAAAGCCATCTTCAGGATGGCGCTCAGAAGTTCACGCCAGGCAAAGATGATCCCAACAAATTAGAGTATGGCAAGAGTATTACGGATGCCTGCATTAACTGGGAAGACTCAGTTAATGTCTTGCAACGTTTAGCAAATGCCGTGAAAGCACGTCGTAAATCTAAAAAATAAGTAGCATCTAATAGCGCCACTAGGGCACTAACTTTGTATCAAATATATGAGGCTAAATTACTTAGCCTCATTTTTTTTCTCGGTTTTTTCATGCTTCCAAAGAACATCAGTACCTCCAGCTGCACGATTCAATACTCGTGACAAAACAAATAGCAAGTCAGAGAGGCGATTGACGTATTGACGGGGAGCCTCATATAAAGGCTCCGCCCAACCAAGTCGCACAATCGAGCGCTCTGCTCTTCTACAAACTGTGCGACATACATGCGCCTGTGCTGCAGCTCGCGTTCCCCCAGGCAGAATGAATTCTGTGAGGGGAGGCAAAGTTTGGTTGTATTGCTCAAGCCAAAGATCGAGCTGAGCAACATGCTCTGGCTTTAGCAAGGTGTAATTGGGGATGCAAAGTTCGCCACCCAAATCAAAAAGATCGTGCTGCACCTGCAAAAACAAGGCTTGCAACTCTTTAGCAATGCTTTCGGGCAGATTTTCAGTCATCAGAACACCGATTTCGGAGTTCAGCTCGTCAACATCGCCCATGGCGCAAATGCGCAAATGATCCTTCTCTACCCGACTGCCATCGCCTAAACCGGTCATCCCAGCATCACCGGTTCTGGTAACAATTTTTGAAAGTCGATTTCCCATGAACTCATTATAGGTAAATGGCTAAAATGATCCATATGAACATGGTTACCACGCTCCCAGACCCAGAGGCCGTCAGCGCCCTGCAATTTAAGCTTGTATCGGCCCTCAAACCCATTCTTCCTGAACATGCCCTACTTTGGGAACCAGAAGACACAATCCCCTATGAATGCGATGGCTTAGCGGCTTATCGGCGGATGCCTTTGGCGGTTGCACTCCCTGAAACTGAGGAGCAAGCAGCTCAAATTCTGAAGGTTTGTTACGCTATGAACGTTCCAGTCGTTCCGCGCGGATCAGGTACGGGACTCTCTGGCGGGGCCATGCCGATTGCACAAGGACTGGTTCTTTCGCTCGCAAAACTCAAAAAGATTGTCAGCATCGATCCCTTCACTAGAACTGCAGTAGTGCAGCCGGGCGTTCGTAATTTGGCGATCTCAGAGGCAGTTGCTCACCTTGGCTTGTATTACGCTCCCGACCCCTCCTCACAAATAGCCTGCTCTATTGGTGGCAATGTGAGTGAAAACTCAGGGGGCGTGCACTGCCTCAAGTATGGTTTGACCTTACACAATGTTTTAAGAGTACGGGGTCTCTTGATGAATGGAGAAGTTGTTGAATTTGGGAGCTTAGCCCCCGATTCTCCAGGTCTCGATTTATTGGCAGTCATGATTGGTAGCGAAGGCATGCTCGCTGTTGTGACCGAGGTCACAGTGAAACTGGTTGCCAAACCAAAACTGGCGCGGGTCATCTTAGCGAGCTTTGATGATATTGAAAAGGGTGGCAATGCGGTTGCCGCCATTATTGCGGCAGGCATTATTCCAGCGGGACTTGAAATGATGGATAAAGCAACTACCCGAGCAGTTGAGCAATTTGTCCATGCTGGTTATGACCTAGAGGCTGAAGCTATTTTGCTATGTGAGTCTGATGGCACTCCAGAAGAGGTGGCAGAAGAAATCGAGCGCATGACCGTCGTACTTGAAAAAGCAGGTGCCAGTGGCATTCAAATCTCTCAAGATGAAGCCGAACGTTTGAGATTTTGGAGTGGCCGCAAGAACGCCTTCCCTGCAGCAGGCCGGATTGCCGCAGACTACTACTGTATGGACGGCACAATTCCTCGCCGCCACATTGCGACTTTATTAAAGCGCATTCAGGGTATGGAAAAAAAATATGGTCTTGGCTGTTTAAATGTATTTCATGCGGGGGATGGCAATATGCATCCACTCATTATGTTCAATGGCGCCGATCAAGAAGAGTGGCATCGTGCTGAAGATTTTGGCACTGAAATTTTGGAGGCTTGTGTTGAGTTGGGCGGCACCATTACGGGGGAACATGGTGTTGGAATTGAAAAAATTAATTCCATGTGCATTCAATTTGGAGAAGGCGAACGAGAAAGCTTCTGGGGCGTAAAACGTGCTTTTGATCCAGAGAGCTTGCTCAATCCTGATAAAGCCATTCCAACATTACATCGCTGTGCTGAATATGGACGTATGCGGATTAGCGGGGGCGTACTGCCTCATCCTGAATTGGAGCGCTTTTAATGAACCTTCCATCAAATGCAAAGATTGATGTATTTCGTGAACAAATTCTGCAAGCGGCAAAAACAGGTACACCTCTCTCTATAGAGGGTGGCGGCACAAAATCCTGGTACGGCAATCACAATACCTTTACTAAGCTGGCAACTCGTGGATATTCTGGGATCCTGGAATACCAACCCGAAGAATTGGTCATTACCGCCTGTGCTGGCACTCCTTTAAAAGAAATTGAAGCTGCCTTAGCGAGACAGAATCAGATGCTGGCTTTTGAGCCTCCACACTTTGGCGATGCGGCAACTTTTGGCGGCGTGATTGCCGCTGGACTCGCGGGTCCTGGGCGTATTAGTGCTGGCAATCTCAGAGACTTTGTGCTGGGTGCGCGCATGATGGATGGTAAAGGTCAGGATTTATCTTTTGGTGGCAAGGTCATGAAAAACGTTGCGGGCTATGACGTCTCACGCTTACTTCCAGGATCCTTGGGAACCCTCAGTCTCCTACTCGAAGCTTCGGTGAAAGTATTGCCAAAGCCAGCGGCTACAGCCACCCTTCGATCTCATACAACTCAAGCCCATGCTCATCAACTCTTGAACGAGTGGGCGGGTCAGCCCCTACCCTTGTCTGCCAGCTGCTGGATTGGTGGAGCACATTCAGAAGAGTATGGCGAGTTAACGATTCGTCTATCTGGTGCTAAGGCTGCGGTTCATGCCGCTATCCCCTTGTTGAGCGCATCGATGGATGCAAAAGAACTTGACCCAACTCTAGCTGAAGCGTTTTGGCAAGATTTACGCGAACAACAACTGGGGCCTTTTACTAATCTCGGTCCAGATGAAACCCTCTATCGTTTAGCTTTACCTGCAGCGTGTGGTCCGATTCGCTTAGTAACAATGTCTTCAGAAATCGTACTCGAGTGGCACGGTCAACAGCGTTGGTGGAAAGGTCCTAGCGACGATACAACCTTCGCCGCCCTGAAAACAATCGCTACCGCTAATGGTGGTCATGCAATGCGT
Source organism: Burkholderiaceae bacterium (assembly GCA_947447945.1). GTDB lineage: Bacteria > Pseudomonadota > Gammaproteobacteria > Burkholderiales > Burkholderiaceae > Polynucleobacter. Next base: position 23,256 of record CANFLR010000008.1, on the reverse strand, counting down.
TTTCGACAAGGTGTCAATGTGAATATGTCTCAAGAGCGCTTTACAAGACTAGGCGAGCAAACTCACTCCAAAGCCTTAGAGGTAGTTCAGCAGCGTCTTAGAGCGGCCTTTGATCCAGCGGGCGTTTTCGCCACTAACCGTCTTCCTTAAGTTTTTATATGCAAACTCAACTCGCCCCTCAATTTGCCAACACCCCTGAAGGCATTGAAGCTGCCCACATTCTAGAGAAATGTGTGCACTGTGGCTTCTGCACGGCAACTTGCCCGACCTATCAGATACTTGGTGATGAATTAGATGGTCCGCGCGGTCGAATTTATCTCATTAAGCAAATTGCGGAAGGCGCAATTCCTACTGAAAAGACACGTACGCACTTAGATCGCTGCCTGACCTGTCGTAATTGCGAGAGCACCTGTCCTAGTGGTGTGCAATACGGCAATCTCATCGATATCGGCCGAAAATGGGCAGAAGACAATACCCCTACTCGCCCGCTTGCCGAACGCATCACTCGTTGGGCTCTCAAAGAAGGTCTTACCACACCCGCATTATTTAACTCGGCTATGGCATTCGGGCGATTGGTTCGACCACTAATGCCAGCCGGAATGAAGCGCAAGATTCCGCAAGTCAAAAATCCGGCCTTAGCTAAAAGTACCAATCCTTATGCGAGACCCCAAGCAAGTCATTCTCGCAAAATGCTCTTGTTAGAGGGTTGCGTTCAACCTAGCATGCTACCGAATATTAATTCGGCTACTGCACGTGTACTGGACGCCTTAAAAATTCAATTAATCAGTGCCCCTAATGCTACGTGCTGTGGAGCCTTACGCTATCACCTTAATGATCAAGATGGCGGACTGAGCAATGCCAAACAAAATATTGATGCTTGGTGGCCGCTCATCGAACAAGATATAGAAGCTATTGTGATGACAGCATCCGGCTGTGGTGTCATGGTCAAAGATTATGGCCATCTGCTAGCTAGAGACCCGCATTACGCCAAGAAAGCACAGAAAATTTCGGAGCTCACAAAAGATATTTCAGAGATACTTCCCGCCCTTCAGGAGGAGCTTATCGAACTGATTGGTGCCGAGCCAAAAAACGGTGTGGTTTACCACCCACCATGCACTTTGCAACACGGTCAACAAATTCGTGGGAAAGTAGAAGGACTTCTCAGTAGCATTGGTATTGCTGTCAAGCTTTGCGCAGACAGCCACCTTTGCTGCGGTTCTGCAGGAACCTACTCCGTCACTCAGCCCGCCCTCTCAGAACAATTGCGCAAACAAAAACTCGCACAACTCCAAATTGCTTGCAATGAGTCTGGCGCCACAACTATTGTTTCTGGAAACATTGGCTGTATCACACACTTGCAACATGATGAAACACCGGTTCTGCACTGGATTGAAATCGTGGATCAACTGATTGAGCAGAAAAAATCTGCATCTGCATGAGTCAAATCACCAGCAATCTATTGCAAGTTAAACAGCGCCTCGCATTGGCAGCCAAAGCCAGCCAGCGAGAGCCTGCAGAAATTCAACTACTAGCTGTCAGTAAAACCTTTCCTGCGCAAGACATAGAAGAAGCAATGCATGCAGGGCAAACTGGTTTTGGTGAAAACTATGTACAGGAAGCTGTCGAAAAAATTACTCTGCTTGCTGGCTTACGCTCTAAGCTTGTATGGCACTTCATTGGACCGCTTCAAAGCAATAAGACAAAAGAAGTAGCGGCGCACTTTGACTGGGCGCATAGCATTGATCGTCTCAAAATTGCCGAACGTCTCTCCTCGCAGCGGGGTGAGTTGCCGGATTTGGCTAAGCTACAGGTTTGCGTACAAGTCAATGTGAGTCAAGAAGAGAGTAAAAGCGGCATTGCGCTTGGTGATGCCGAAGCACTTTGTAATGCCATTGCTAAACTGCCCCATCTCAGTTTGAGAGGTCTCATGGCAATCCCCGCACCCAACCCTGACCACCACGAACAACGCCAAGCATTTGCCGCTGTTCGGGAATGCTTCAAACAAATCAAAGCAAAACACCTTCATGAGGCTGGCTATGAACTCTTTGATACCCTATCGATGGGCATGTCTGATGATCTGGAGTCTGCGATTGCCGAAGGCAGCACCATGGTGAGGGTGGGAACAGCTATATTTGGGAAGCGCGATAAGATAAGCGTATGAGTACACAACAAATGATTACTAATCGCAACACCCAAGTCACCTTCATTGGTGGCGGCAATATGGGCAGAGCCTTAATTAGCGGCCTTTTAGCAAATGGCTTTGAGGCTAGCCAACTTACTGCCGTTGAAGCAAATGCCGAGACAGCCATTGGACTGCATCGCGATTTTGGTATTCAAGTGATTGGCGCACTGGATCAGATTGCCTTTAACTTTAGTAAAAATAATATTGTGGTGATGGCAATCAAACCTCAAGACTTTAATGTAGTTGCCAAGAAATTGAGTGCCAAACTAAAACATGCCACAGAATCTGGCCCGCTGATTTTAAGTATTGCTGCGGGTATTCGCTTAAAAGATATGAGCCGTTGGCTGGACCACACTCGTTGCGTGCGCGCCATGCCCAACACCCCCGCTTTGATTGGTAAGGGTATTACGGGTTTATTTGCAGATACCGCTGTTAATCAAGCTGACCGTTCACTCGCTCAAACGATCTGCCATGCTGTTGGTCAGACCGTGTGGGTTGCAGAAGAGCATTTAATGGATGCAGTGACGGCAGTTTCAGGAAGTGGCCCTGCTTATGTCTTTGCTTTTTTAGAAGCCCTGCAAGCCGCTGGTGAGAAGCTCGGCCTAGACTCGGCAACCGCGCGCCAACTTGCTTACGCAACCCTCGAAGGCTCCACGCAATTAGCGCATAACTCCGATGAACATGCTGGGGTCCTACGCGAGCGGGTGACATCAAAAGGCGGCACCACGGCTGCCGCACTTGAAGTGATGAAGCAGCTTGATTGGCACGTCATCTTAGAAAAAGCGATCGCTGCTGCAAGTCAGCGCAGTAAAGCGATGGGTGATGAGTTAGGCAAAAACTAAGCGAGCGCTAGGCCTAGAGTAATACCCAAAAATAAGCAAGCACCCAACCAGTTGTTGTGTCGGAAAGCCTTAAAACATTCATCTCTTTGTCGGCTCGAGACCAGTCTAAGGTGATACATCGCACAGAGTGCAGCAGCCATCCAGCCCAAGTAAAAGTAAGGGCTTAAATGTGCAATTTGGGCCACCCAGATTTGACACAGTAGTAAAACACCATAACAAATGCCAATGGCGAGAACATCGAACCTACCAAAAGTAATGGCCGAGGTTCGCAAACCTAAGCGGATATCGTCATCTCGATCCACCATTGCATAGGCAGTATCGTAAGCAATCGCCCAAAAGATATTCCCCGCAAACAAAATCCATGCCTCAAGTGGAATAAAATTGAGAATAGCTGCATAAGCCATGGGTATTCCAAAACCAAAGGCAATTCCTAAAATAGCTTGGGGAATCGCAAAGAATCTTTTAGTGAACGGATACACAATGGCGACCAGCAAAGCCAAAACTGATAACTCTTTTGTGAAGGCATTGAGAGGCTGAATCAGTAAAAACGCACTCAGTGCCAAAATGCCTGCAACTGCGAGCGCCTCTTTGCCAGAGATTTTGCCGCTCGTCACAGGACGCCCTTGAGTCCTTCGGACATGACGATCAAAATCTTGATCTGCATAGTCATTGACGGCGCAGCCAGCACTCCGCATTAAGAAAGTGCCTACTGTGAAAATGCATAAAATATCCCACGCTGGAAATCCTCCGCTTGCAAGCCACAACGCCCACCAAGTTGGCCATAGCAGCAATAGAGTGCCAATTGGCTTATCTAAACGAATCAGATGTGCGTATGAAATCAGGCGGGCAACAAAACGGTGATCCATCAAATAAAACTCACTCCTGGCAAATCACATTTTCGAATAATCTTTGCTAACTCTTGCATCACTTCCGCACGCGGATAGCTCTTGCGCCATACCAAACACACTTTACGAGTGGGTACGGGCTCATCGAGGGGAATATAGCGGATCAAACCCTCATGGGTTGTTGGATCTAGAACCGAAGTTCTAGGCAATACTGAAATCCCAATTCCCCCTGCGACCATTTGACGAATGGTCTCCAAGGATGAGCCCTCGAAGCTACGCTGCTCTCCAATAGTTGATCCTGAGCCAAAACGATTGAGTTCTGGGCAGACACCCAAAACATGATCACGGAAACAGTGTCCCGCACCAAGCAATAAAGTGTTCTGCTCTCTCAACTCTTGATGAGCGATGGATTTGCGCTGCTCCCAAGGATGGCCCTGGGGGACCGCAACCAAAAAAGGCTCGTCATACAGGTCAACCACCTCTAGGCCAGTATTTGGAAAAGGGTCGGCCAATACTGCGCAATCTAAAACGCCTTGTCGTAGCATCTCCAATAAGCGAACTGTAAAGTTCTCCTCTAAAAATAATGGCGCGTTAGGAATCTGCTCTCTAGAAACACGCACAAGACTCGGTAAGAGATAAGGGGCAATTGTATAAATTGCACCAAGCCGAATGGGGCCTGAAAGGGGATCTTGCCCATGCTTGGCTAAATGCTTTAAGGAATTAGCCTCCTCCAGCACTCGCTGCGCTTGCTCAATAATTAAAACACCCAGGCTAGTCATGGCCACTTCAGAACTGGTTCTCTCAAAGATTTGAGTGCCTAGTTCTTCCTCTAACTTCTTAATCGCCACAGATAATGTTGGCTGAGAAACATGGCATGCCTCTGCTGCCCGTCCGAAGTGGCGCTCACGAGCAACGGCAACAATATAGCGGAGTTCAGTTAAGGTCATAAGCCATTATCAAGCCTTTAGAAATTCTGTGCGAGAGCCTAGCCAGCGCTCTAAATGGCGCTCGACTAAATCAGCGTGTTCGGCTAATAAACGCTCAGCCACATGCTGCGCCAATTCAATCAACCACGCGTCTCGCTGTAAGTCTACAAAACGCAGCATTGAATCACCAGACTGCTTTGCTCCCAAGAGCTCTCCGGGCCCTCGAAGTGAGAGGTCCCGCTCAGCAATGACAAAGCCATCAGAGATTTCTCGGAGGGTTTGCAAACGCTCTTTGGCAGCCAGCGAGAGCGGCTCGGCGTACATCAAGATGCAGACTGAATCTGCTGAACCCCGACCAACGCGCCCTCTTAGTTGATGAATCTGTGCATAACCAAAACGCTCCGCATGCTCGATCACCATCAAGGCTGCGTTTGGTACATCAACCCCCACTTCAATCACCGTAGTTGCAACCAAGAGTTGAATGGCATTAGCCTTGAAAGCAGACATCACTGCAGCCTTCTCTTCACCTTTCAGGCGTCCATGAACTAGGCCCACTTTAAAGTCTGGGAGAGCGAGCGTGAGTTGCTCAAAACTTTCCACAGCGGTTTGCAATTGCAAGACCTCGGATTCTTCAATCAAGGGGCATACCCAATAAGCTTGCAATCCTTTGCCTAGCCAATCTCGCAAACCATCAATCACCTCATCGCGTCGAGCAGCTTTAACGACTTTGGTCACAATCGGTTTGCGTCCAGGCGGCAATTCATCAATGACCGAGACATCTAAGTCAGCATAGTAAGTCATCGCCAAGGTCCGTGGAATAGGGGTAGCTGACATCATCAGTTGGTGACAGTAAAATAATTCAGAGCCCAAGCGCTGCTGAATTTCTAAACGTTGCCTCACGCCAAAACGATGTTGCTCATCAATTACTGCTAATCCTAATTTGGCAAATTTAACTGTTTCTTGTATGAGTGCATGGGTACCAATAATCAGCTGTGCAGTGCCATTCTCAATCAGCTCTTGCGTTAGTCTTTTTTCTTTGGCCTTCAAACTCCCTGACAGCCAGGCTACTGAGATGCCGAGAGGCTCAAACCACTCTTTCATTTTGAGGTAGTGCTGCTCTGCTAGGATTTCGGTCGGAGCCATGACTGCGGCCTGATAACCATGGTCCATCACCCTAGCTGCCGCAAGAGCTGCAACGACGGTTTTACCGCTACCCACATCACCTTGCAATAAACGATTCATTGGAAAAGCATTGGCAAGATCGTTACCAATTTCTGCCCAAACCCGTTCTTGCGCTCCGGTTAATGTAAAAGGCAATACCTTCAATAAACCTGCTTCAATTTCAGAATGAGCTTGGGTTTGAGGAAAGCTGGGAGCATGTCTTTGTCTCCGAATGGAGTGTGCACGCTTCAAAGAAATTTGTTGGGTAAGTAATTCCTCAAACTGCACACGACGCCAAGCAGGATGCGTGCGTTCTAGTAGGGACTGGGTATCCGCATCAGCCGGCGGCTGGTGAAGATACGTAATTGCCGCCTGCAAGTTAGGCCAATCATGACTAGACCGTAAGTCAGACATGAATGACTTTGGCAAAAACTCAGCAAGGCTTTCTTGCAAACTAGGTTCACGTAAGGCTTGGCTCACCGCTTTACGAATCAGCGCCTGAGAAATTCCCGCCGTCGCTGGATAAACTGGGGTCAAACTCTTAGGCAATGGAGCATCTGGTATCACCGCTTTTACTGTGGGATGAACCATCTCTAAACCCTGAAAACCCTCGCGAACATCTCCGCGAACTCGCACATGAGCACCAACTGTCATTTGCTTTTGCTGACTGGGGTAGAAATTCAGAAACCGGAGTTGCAAAACGGCAGTGTCGTCCTCAATGGTCACCAAAAGCTGTCTTCGCGGCCTAAATAAGACCTGATTGCGGATAACCACCCCTTGAGTTTGCGCAGAGGCAAAGCGACCCCGACTCAGGGCATCTTCAATGCTCAGGAGCTCAGTCTCGTCCTCGTAACGGGATGGCAAGTGCAATGCAAGGGCCATAGGGCTGTCTAGGCCCATCTTTTCCAGTGCAGTTGGTGGTCGCTTAGTTGTCATCGTTAAAATCCAATACCTGATGGTAATGCTATGCAACTCTCCGACTTTAATTACGACCTCCCGCCCAATCTAATCGCCCAGTATCCCTTAGCGAATAGAACTGACAGCCGCCTCCTAGAGGTACGACCTGGAGGGATGGAAGCCGCCCAATTGGTAGACCGCCCATTTCGGGAGATTGTTAACCTTATTAATCCAGGGGATTTGCTCGTATTTAATGACACCAAGGTCATTCCTGCCCGCCTCCACGGAAAAAAAGAGACCGGGGGCAATGTAGAGCTCTTGATAGAACGCATTAGCGAAGATCGCCAAGCCTGGGTACAAATCAGAGCCTCCAAGGTGCCTAAAACCGGCTCAATCATGCATATTCATAATCACGCTGGCGAAACCTTCCCGGTCGAGATGATTGGCTATGACGGTCGTTTTTATGAAGTCCGCTTTCCTGAAAATGTCCTTGCTTTACTGGAGCGCTTTGGTGAGCTTCCTCTGCCACCCTACATAGAGCATCAGCCCAATAGTGATGATGCTCAGCGCTATCAAACTGTGATTGCAAAAAATCCTGGGGCTGTAGCAGCACCAACTGCTGGACTTCATTTTGACGAAGCCATGCTGCGGCAACTCAAGGAGTTAGGTGTTCAACAAGCGGCCGTCACACTCCATGTTGGCGCAGGGACATTTACTCCGGTGCGTGAAGAAGACTTGAGCAAACACAAAATGCATCATGAATGGTTCTCTATCCCCCCTGAAACCTTGACCGCTATCGAAGCGGTTCATCAACAAGGAGGACGGGTCATTGCGGTAGGCACAACAAGCCTACGAGCCTTAGAGAGTCAAGCTCTGACCCAAAAAACCCGTGGTGAGACCAATCTGTTTATTACCCCTGGGTTTAGCTTTAAAACAGTAGATTGTCTGCTCACCAATTTTCATCTGCCAAAATCTACCTTATTAATGTTGGTCAGCGCCTTTGCTGGAGTGGACAATATCCGTGCGGCCTATCAACATGCCATTCATCAGCAATATCGCTTCTTCAGTTATGGTGATGCGATGTTTTTAAGTCGACCAGAAAATACATCCTCATGACCAAGCCTATCCACTTCCATATTCAGGCGCATGATTCCGCAAGCCCAGCACGGCTAGGTCAACTCGACCTGCCGCATGGCAGCGTGCAAACACCGATCTTCATGCCGGTGGGTACATATGGCACCGTCAAAGCCATGACGCCGCGCGATCTTGAAGAAGCAAAAGCGCAAATTGTTCTCGGCAATACTTTTCACCTCTGGCTCAGACCTGGTTTAGATGTCATTAAAAAACATGGTGGTTTACATCGCTTCATGGCTTGGGATAAACCGATTCTGACTGACTCGGGCGGCTTTCAGGTATTTAGCCTAGGCGCCTTACGTAAGATCTCCGAAGAAGGTGTCACTTTTGCATCGCCGATTAACGGTGACAAGTTATTTATGTCGCCAGAGGTGTCCATGGAAATCCAGGCGGTCCTGAACAGTGATATCGCAATGCAATTTGATGAGTGCACTCCCTATGAAGCAAAGGGACAGCCGACAACCGAAAAAGCTGCCCGCCAATCCCTAGAACTTTCACTGCGCTGGGGGGATCGTTCGCTCAAGCGCTTTCGGGAGTTAGAAACGGGTAATGGTCTATTTGGCATCGTACAAGGCGGCATGTTTGAAAACTTACGTGAATTTTCCTTGGAAGCGGTTGCACAACAAGGTTTTGATGGCATTGCGATTGGCGGCTTGTCGGTTGGCGAACCCAAACCAGAATTTGAACGTATCCTGAGCTTTACAGCCCCCAAACTCCCAGAGCATCTACCCCATTACCTTATGGGCGTAGGCACCCCAGAAGACCTTGTTTTGGGCGTCAGCATGGGAATCGATATGTTCGACTGTGTCATGCCCACCCGCAATGCTCGCAACGGCTGGCTCTTTACCCGTTTTGGGGACCTCAAACTCCGTAATGCGGGATATAAGGATGATGACCGCCCTTTAGACCCAACTTGCACTTGCTACACCTGCCAAAACTTCACGAGGTCCTACTTAAATCACCTCCAAAAGGCGAATGAAATCCTTGGCTCTCAGCTTAATACCATTCATAACCTCACCTACTATCTGCAGCTCATGACAGAAATTCGAGAATCTTTGAGCAAAGACCGTTTTAGCGCCTATCGCGAGGAATTTCGTCGGGATCGTCAACGTGGCGTTGAACCTGGTCAAGATTAATGGCTCCAGAGGGGGTAGCCCCCTCAAATCACCTTCAAAACCCTACACAGTTTAGAATTGCGGGTTTACGGCTGCACTTCAATAGCCTAAAACTAAAGCGGTTCCCAATGTGTCATTAATGGAGGTTTTGTATGTGGATTAGTAATGCTTTTGCCCAGGCTTCAGCTGCGGGCTCAGATGCGGGTGGCTTGATGAGCTTCCTCCCACTGATTTTGATGTTTGCCGTTTTGTATTTCATCATGATTCGCCCTCAAATGAAGCGCCAAAAAGAAACAAAGGCGATGCTTGAAGCTTTAGCAGTTGGCGACGAAGTCGTCACCGTTGGTGGCATTGTTGGCAAAGTGACTGCATTGAAAGATCAGTTTGTGAGCGTAGAAATTGCAATGGGCACTGAAGTACAAATGCAAAAAGGTGCCATCACTACTGTATTGCCTAAGGGCACATTGAAGTCTGCTTAAAAGTACCCCAATATGAACCGCTACCCACTCTGGAAATATTTAGTCATTGCCGCTGCGTTATTGATTGGCGGACTATATTCATTGCCCAATTTTTTTGGAGAGGCGCCTGCGGTTCAAGTCTCATCCGCCAAACCAACCATCAAGGTTGATTTGGCGACTCAGGCTCGGGTTGAAAAAATTCTGAGTGATGACAGCATTAGTAATACGGGGGTCTTTTTTGAAACAGCTGGACATTCAGGCTCCATCAAGATTCGTTTTAACAATACTGATATTCAATTGCGCGCACGCGACCTTCTGCAGCAAAAGCTCAACTCCGATCAAGCAGATCCCAATTTCACGGTTGCCTTAAACCTGCTCTCTAATACCCCTGGATGGCTCAGCGCAATTAATGCCCTGCCAATGCCGCTCGGCCTAGATCTCCGGGGTGGCGTTTACTTCTTGTTGCAAGTGGATATGAAGGGTGCAGTTCAAAAGAAAGTGACTGCCTTAGCTGGGGATATTCGGAGTCAATTGCGTGATAAATCAATTCGCCATCAAGGTATTGACCGCAATCCCGATTCCATCACAATCCATTTGGGTGGCAGGGACGAAGCTGATCAAGCTCGTACACTCCTCACTCTTAGCCAACCTGAACTTATTTGGCAAATCCAATCTGTAGGTGGATCAACAAAACTGCTCGGTGAATTTAAGCCAACGGCTTTAAAAGCGATTCAAGATAATGCTGTAAAGCAAAATATCATTACCCTTAACAAACGGGTAAATGAATTAGCCGTCAAAGAGCCAGTGATCCAACAGCAAGGTGCCGAACGCATTGTCGTACAGTTACCTGGCGTGCAAGATACCGCGCGCGCCAAAGACATTATTGGTCGCACTGCTACTCTGGAATCTCGCTTAGCTGATCCATTGGTATCTTCGATCAGCGCAGGTGATACGCCCCCTCCAGGAATGGATGTCTTTCGCTTTGGCGAAAATCGCTTAGGTGTCTTCAAAAAATCTGTCATTTTTAGCGGCGATAGCATTACCGATGCTAGCGCTGGTTTCGACCAAAACCAACGCCCCGCAGTCAATATTTCTCTGGATGCTACTGGCGGACGTGTGATGCAAGAAGTAACCCGCGAAAACATTGGCAAACCCATGGGGATGATTCTGTTTGAAAAAGGCAAGGGTGAAGTACTCACGATTGCAACCATTCAGGGTGAGTTTGGCTCCAAGTTTCAAATCACGGGTCAACCTACTACCGAGAGCGCCAATGACTTAGCGCTCTTGTTACGCGCAGGCTCGCTAGCCGCTCCAATGGAAATTATTGAAGAACGTACCATTGGACCCAGTCTAGGCGCAGAAAATATTGAGAAGGGTTTTAAATCTCTCTTAATTGGTTTTGCCTGCATCGCCATCTTCATGGTGGCCTACTACCTCTTGTTTGGCACTTTCTCTGTGATTGCGCTAGCAGTAAATTTGTTGCTTCTCATCTCCGTTTTATCGATGCTACAAGCAACGCTAACACTTCCAGGCATTGCTGCGATGGCATTGGCTTTGGGTATGGCAATTGACTCTAATGTGTTAATTAACGAGCGTATTCGCGAAGAATTGCGCAATGGTGCTGCACCCCATACCGCAATTTCAGTTGGCTTTGATAAAGCTTGGGCAACCATCTTAGATTCAAACGTCACCACCTTGATTGCCGGCCTTGCATTGCTTGCTTTTGGATCAGGTCCAATCAAAGGTTTTGCTGTAGTGCATTGCCTTGGAATTTTGACTTCCATGTTCTCCGCCGTCTTCTTCTCTCGCGGTCTCGTGAATCTTTGGTATGGCCGTCATAAGAAGATTGCAAAACTCGCTATCGGCCAAGTTTGGCGCCCACAGGAGAAATAAATCATGGAATTTTTTAGAATCAGAAAAGATATTCCTTTTATGCGCCATGCCTTGGCGCTCAATGCGATTTCTTTTATTACTTTCTTAGCGGCGATTTTCTTCCTTTGGCATAACGGCTTACACCTTTCAATCGAATTTACTGGTGGCACAGTGATGGAAGTGAGCTACCCCCAAACTGCTCCGCTTGAAGCTATTCGAGCAAATGTCGAGAAACTCGGTTATACGGATACTCAGATTCAGAACTTTGGCAGCTCTCGGGATGTCATGATCAGGTTGCCTTTGCAAAAAGATGCTGAAGGTAAATTGATTTCTTCAGCAGCGCAAAGTGCGGCAGTAATGAATGCAATCGACCCTGATAAATCTGGTGCAAAACTCCAGCGTGTTGAATTTGTTGGCCCTCAAGTTGGCCAAGAATTGGCGCTAGATGGCCTGAAGGCTCTGATCTTTGTGATCATTGGCATTGTGGTTTACCTATCATTTCGGTTTGAATGGAAATTTGCACTTGCAGGCATCATTGCGAACTTGCACGATATTGTGATTATTCTCGGCTTCTTTGCATTCTTTCAGTGGGAGTTTTCGCTCTCGGTGTTGGCGGCTGTGCTCGCGGTACTCGGATATTCCGTCAATGAATCTGTGGTGATCTTTGACCGTATTCGTGAGAACTTCCGTAAATACCGCAAGATGAATACCCGCGAAATTATTGATAATGCGATTACCAGCACCATCAGTCGCACCATCATTACCCACGGCAGCACTGAAATGATGGTTCTTGCCATGCTTATCTTTGGTGGCGCAACCCTGTTTTATTTTGCGCTAGCGCTAACCATTGGTATTTTGTTCGGTATTTACTCTTCAGTATTCGTCGCCGCCGCCCTGGCAATGTGGCTTGGAGTTACTCGCGAAGACTTGGTAAAGGGGGATAAAAAACCTGAAGACCCTACCCGCACAGATGACCCCAACTTCGGGGCTCAGGTTTAACGCAGGCTAAAGTTCTGATGATCAAGAGCGGCTAATAATTTTTTAGTCGCGCCTTGATGTTTTTCGGAATACTCTTTTGCAGCAAGTGCCATCTTCTTTAGCTCATCATGGTTGAGCAATAAAGACTTGATCGCCTCCATCAGGGCAATAGGCTCACCTAAGGCTAAGTCCCCGGAAATTCGTTTAGCTGCGCCGCTTTCTAGCGCATCTAATGCGGCCTGCTGAAAGTTATAGGTATGTTCGCCTAATAAAACTGGGCAACCAGCTGCACAGGCTTCAATTAAATTTTGTCCACCAAAAGGCAAAAGACTACCGCCCATCACCACTAAATCTGCTGCACTGTAATACATTGGCATCTCACCCATCGAATCACCCAGGATGACTTGTAAATTCTCGGCGCCTTTGGGATCATCCGCCCACTCACTGCGGCGCCGAAATCTGAATCCAGTAGCATTGATCTGGTCTGCTACTTCTGAGAACCGCTCTGGATGACGTGGCACTAAACACAATAAAGGCGCCACAGGAAATACCCCATTTAACAGAAGGTCTTTCCAAGCTTTGAGGATGATGGCTTCTTCACCATCACGCGTACTTGCCGCACAAACCATGATTCTGTGCTGGGATTGCAGTTCTTGCTTCCAGCGCTTACCTTGCATAAGCAATACTGGATCGAGTGGAGCATCAAACTTTAAGTTGCCAATAATCTCAACGTTTTTGACTCCAAGGCTACGGTAACGCTGCGCATCGAATTGGGTTTGCGCCAAGATGCCTGCAAAGGCCTGAAATAAAGATTGGCCCGCTTTACCAAAACGCTGAATACGACGCGCACTTCTCTCTGAAAGACGAGCGTTTACCAAAAATAGTGGAAGGCCTATTTCAGCACAATGAAACACCACTGTTGGCCATGCCTCAGTCTCCATAAATAAACCAAGCTTAGGTTGAAAGACCTTTAAAAAATGATCCACTGACCAACATAAGTCATAGGGTAAATACACCTGATGCACTTGCCCGCTAGCAATTGCTTGAGCATAGAGTTGTGCCCCAGTACGCCGCCCATTCAGGGTCATATGGGTTAATAGAATTACCTCACCCCGCGCTAAGTAAGCCTCAATTAATGGCTGCGCTGCGCGTGTCTCACCCACTGAAACTGCATGAATCCAAATGGCTTGCTGTAAAACAGCTTGGCCATAGCCAAAACCCAATCGCTCAGGCAGGTGACTTAAGTATTGAATGGAATGGCGTGCACGCCAGGCCAAACGCACAAAGGCCAAGGGTAGCAATAAATGCCAAAGTAATTGGTATACGGCAAACCAGATACGGGGACGTGCCGCGTAAGCTGAATTCGAGCTCAAGCTCACTTTTTAAGACGTTCAGTCAATTCGACTGCCTTGCCTAGATAAGTAGAAGGTGTCATCTCTAGCAAACGGGTTTTTGCATCTTCGGGAATCTTTAAACCGCGAATAAAAGCCTGCAAGTCGGCTTGATTAATGCCTTTGCCACGTGTGAGTTCCTTTAATTGCTCATAGGGATTCTCAATGCCATAGCGGCGCATGACAGTTTGCACTGGCTCTGCCAAGACTTCCCAGCATCCATCTAAATCTGCAGCAATTGCCGCATGGTTTACTTCGAGTTTTCCTAGTCCACGCAAGGCACTGTCATAAGCCAATAGACTATGCCCGAATGCGGGGCCTAGATTGCGCAATACGGTTGAGTCTGTGAGGTCACGCTGCCAGCGAGAGATCGGTAATTTTTCAGCCAAGTGGCGTAGCAATGCGTTAGCCACACCCAAGTTACCTTCTGAATTCTCAAAATCAATTGGATTAACTTTATGCGGCATGGTGGATGAACCAATCTCACCAGCCTTTGTGCGTTGCTTAAAATAACCAATCGAAATATAGGCCCAGAAGTCACGATCCATATCTAACAAAATCGTATTAGCGCGGGCAATTGCATCGAATAGTTCTGCCATCCCATCATGCGGCTCAATTTGAATAGTGTACGGATTAAAGGTAAGCCCTAGACGCTTCTCAACCACATTCTTCGAAAAGCTTTCCCAATCAAAATCAGGGTAAGCAGAAATATGGGCATTGTAGTTACCAACGGCACCATTCATTTTCCCTAACAGAGGGGTCGCGGCGATCGCCGCAATAGCGCGCTCTAAACGTTTAGCAATATTGGCCAGCTCTTTACCCAGGGTGCTTGGAGAAGCTGGTTGACCATGGGTACGAGAGAGTAAGGGTAACTTGGCGTGCTCCAGCGCCAAATCCGTCAAGACTGCCAAAATCTTTTTCAACTGGGGTAATAACACCTCGTCGCGAGCCCCACGAAGCATCAAACCATGAGAAGTATTATTAATGTCCTCAGATGTGCAAGCAAAGTGAATAAATTCACTGGCTTTCAATAAATCTGGGTGATCAGAGACTTTCTCTTTTAAGAAATACTCTACCGCCTTCACATCATGGTTCGTAACTGCCTCGATATCTTTAATCCGTTGCGCATCAGCATCTGAAAAATGTTCAGGTAAAGACAAGAGAAAGGCTTCATCCGCAGCGCTAATTTTTGGTACATCAGGCAGGCCAGCCTTGGCTAGGGCCAATAGCCAATGAATTTCCACAAAAACGCGCTGACGCATGAAAGCCGCCTCGGACAACCATGGCCTCAGCGCATCAAGTTTGCCGGCATAGCGCCCGTCCAAAGGGGAAAGCGCGTTAAGTGTAGAAAGGGGCTGACTCACGGATAGTGCCTTTATATGGAAGATGTCAATGATCCTTGATTTTAATGCGTTCTGAAACTCCATCCAGGGGCTTGAGCATCGCTATACTGATGCCTATGAAAATTATTGGATCCCTTACCAGCCCCTATGTACGTAAAGTACGCGTTGTTTTCTCTGAAAAAAAGGTAGAGGCACCCTTTGAAATCGAGAACGTATGGGCTGCAGACACAAAAATTAGCAAAAACAGCCCATTAGGGAAAGTGCCCTGTCTTGTTTTGGATGACGGCGAAGCCATTTACGACTCACGGGTGATTGTTGAATATGCCGACACCTTAAGCCCTGTTGGCAAGCTGATACCAGCTGGTAGCCGCGAACGCGCCACGGTGAAGACTTGGGAGGCGTTGGCTGATGGCGTTTTAGACGCTGGCATTCTGGCTCGCCTAGAAGCGAGCTGGCGCCCATCAGACCAACAAAGTCCAGCTTGGATAGAGCGGCAAATGGGTAAGGTCAATGTGGCATTGGGCCAAATGTCTACACAATTGGGTGAAAACCCATGGTGCTACGGAAATCAAATGACTTTGGCAGACATTGCTGTGGGATGCGCCTTGGGATACCTATTATTTCGCTTCCCTGACGTCCAGTGGCAGAGTCAATACCCTAACCTAGATCACTTGTATCAAAAGTTAATGCAACGACCTTCATTTATTGAAACGGCACCTCCTGCCGCTTAATTAATAAATGTTTTGCGACGTATTAGCTCGAAATAATCCCGCCGCCTAAACAAATATCCCCGTCATACAAGACGGCGGATTGCCCTGGCGTTACCGCCCACTGCGCTACTGGAAAGGTTAAGTGGAAGCTATGAGGGCCTTCATCTCCAATATGAATTTCACAAGCAGCATCAGTTTGACGGTAACGCGTTTTTGCGGAATACTGACCCGGTACAGGCGGAGTGCCGTCTACCCAACTCGCATCCATTGCAGATAAATGGCTTGCTTGTAGCCAGGGATGTTCATGGCCTTGCACCACATACAAAGTGTTGTTGCTGATATCCTTGCGTGCCACGTACCAAGCGTCTCCGCTGCCATCTTGACTGCCGCCCAAACCAATCCCTTTGCGCTGCCCGAGCGTAAAAAAAGCAAGTCCCATATGTTCGCCAACCGTCTTGCCTTCTGGGGTTTTAATGGGTCCTGGCGTGCGAGGTAAGTAGCGATTCAAAAACTCCCGAAAAGGACGTTCCCCAATAAAACAAATTCCGGTGGAATCTTTTTTACGAGCATTGTGCAAACCAATTTCTTCGGCAATTTTCCGTACATCTGTTTTGGAAATCTCGCCTAAAGGAAACAAAACCTTAGCCAATTGGTGTTGTGTCAGGCGGTGCAAAAAATAACTTTGATCCTTGCTGGCATCAAGCGCTTTTAAAAGTTGTACTCTGCCGCCTTCATGACGAACCCGTGCGTAGTGCCCCGTTGCAATAAAGTCTGCCCCCAAACTCATCGCATGGTCTAAAAAGGCTTTGAACTTAATTTCAGCATTGCAGAGTACGTCAGGGTTTGGAGTTCTTCCGGCGGCATATTCCCGTAAAAAATCGGCAAATACCCGCTCACGGTATTCCGCTGCAAAATTCACGGCCTCTACGTCAATTCCGATTAAATCCGCTACAGAAACGACGTCTAACCAATCCTGACGTGCTGAGCAATATTCATCGTTATCGTCATCCTCCCAATTCTTCATAAAAAGGCCAATCACCTCATAACCTTGCTCTTTGAGCATCCACGCCGCAACCGAAGAATCCACGCCTCCAGACATCCCAACAACGACTTTGCGGGGATATTTAGGAGATTTCAAAGAATTTGTTGTAGGCATCACCGAAGAATGGGGTTTGGGATAAAAAAATGCGAGAATTCAATATAAGCTGATACAGCATATTGTAGAAGTCTTAGCCTGATTCCACTCAGAAATGGGCTAAATAACAGAAATAGCATTAGAGGGGTTGGATTAGGCGCAAATTTGCCTATTTCACTAAAATAGATTTTTTAAAAATTACGCTTTTTGGAGAGACGCCATGCGCATAGGAGTGCCGCTGGAAACAAGGCACGGGGAAACTCGAGTTGCCGCCACACCCGAAACGGTTAAAAAACTGCTAGGGCAAGGTCATCAAGTCATTATTCAGAAAGATGCTGGTGTTCAAGCCAGCCAGCCAGATGCTGCTTATGAAGCAGTAGGCGCTTCTATCGGAAGTGCTGCAGATGCGTTTGGCGCAGACATCGTTCTGAAAGTACGTGCGCCAGAAGCGGATGAACTCAAACAGATTAAATCTGGCAGCGTGCTCCTTGGCATGCTTGACCCATTTGATAATGACAACATTGCTGCTATGGCGGCTCAAGGGATCACCGCCTTTTCGCTCGAAGCGGCCCCAAGAACTACCCGTGCACAAAGCATGGATGTACTTTCTTCTCAAGCCAATATTGCTGGCTACAAAGCCGTGATGATTGCCGCTAATGAATATCAGCGCTTTATGCCAATGCTCATGACTGCTGCGGGTACTGTTAAAGCTGCCCGTGTATTGATTTTGGGTGCTGGTGTTGCAGGCTTACAAGCGATTGCTACAGCCAAGCGTCTAGGTGCAGTGATTGAAGCTTCGGATGTGCGCCCTGCTGCTAAAGAACAAATTGAGTCTTTGGGTGCGAAGTTTGTCGACGTTCCTTATGAAACTGACGAAGAACGTGAAATCGCCCAGGGCGTAGGTGGTTACGCACGCCCAATGCCTGAAGCTTGGATGAAACGTCAAGCTGCATTAGTCGCAGAGCGCGCGCAACAGGCAGACATTGTCATTACCACTGCATTGATTCCTGGTCGCAAGCCACCAGTTCTTTTACACAGCGATACTGTTGCTAATATGAAGCCGGGCTCGGTTGTGATTGACTTGGCTGCTGGTCGCGGTGATAACGGCTCTGGTAACTGCCCCCTAACAGAGGCAGACAAAGTTGTGACTAAACATGGTGTCAAAATTATTGGTTACACCAATCTTGCCAGCATGGTTGCTGCCGATGCCTCTGCTCTCTACGCCCGCAACTTAATCGACTTCATGAAGTTAATTATTGATGCAGACGCAAAATTCGTTATGCCCGCAGATGATGACATCGTTACTGCTTGCTTAATGTGTCGTGACGGCCAAGCCATTCGCAAAAACTCATAGAACAAACTTACCCCTAAGGAAACATCATGGATCTCGCTGCTTTTCAAAGCATCCTCACAGTCCAAAACATTACCGTGTTTGTATTGGCCATTTTTGTTGGCTATCACGTTGTTTGGAACGTTACTCCTGCATTGCATACTCCACTTATGGCGGTAACAAATGCAATTTCTGGAATCATCATTGTTGGCGCTCTACTTCAGACCGAAGTATTTGGCGGCGATGACATCACCCTCACAAGCATTATTGGGGCAGTAGCGGTGTTTTTAGCCTCCATCAATATCTTTGGTGGCTTCATGGTGACACGCCGCATGCTGGAGATGTTTAAGAAAAAAGCGCCGAAAACTGATACGGCTGCAACTAAATAACACTAGAAAAAGACCAATACAGAGACCAAACTTATGTCAAACATCACTGCTATTTCGTATCTCATTTCATCGGTGTTATTCATCCTTGCCTTGCGGGGACTTTCTTCACCAACCACCTCACGCCAAGGCAATACCTTCGGCATGATCGGCATGTTGCTCGCCGTGATCACTACCTTCTTTATTCCTGATTTCAAGCCAGCTGTTTCATTGATTGCTGCTGCAATTGTCGGTGGCGCCATTATCGGCACGATCGCTGCTAAACGTGTGCAAATGACAAAAATGCCTGAGCTTGTCGCTCTCATGCATTCCTTCGTGGGCTTGTCGGCGGTTCTGATTGCCATTGCTGCAGTCTTTAATCCAGCACACGATCACACTGGTGCACAGAAGATTGAACTCTTTATTGGCGCCTTTATTGGCGCGATTACCTTTACTGCTTCTGTGATTGCCTTTGGCAAGCTATCGGGCAAAGTGAGCGGCAAACCCGTTAGCTTTCCTGGCCAGCATTTACTGAACCTCATCCTGGCAGTTCTCATGATTGGCGGGGGCATCACCTATTTCATGGCGGATAGTCACGCTGCTTTCTTAGCAATGTGTGCTGTTGCTTTAGTTCTAGGCGTTACTTTGATCATCCCCATCGGCGGCGCTGATATGCCCGTAGTTGTTTCGATGCTCAATAGCTACTCTGGTTGGGCGGCTGCGGGTATTGGTTTCACCCTTAATAACCCAGTCTTGATCATTGCTGGAGCTTGCGTAGGTTCTTCAGGCGCAATTCTGTCTTACATCATGTGTAAGGCAATGAACCGCTCTATCTTGGCTGTATTGCTTGGAGGTTTTGGGGCTGAAGCTGCTGCAGGTGGTGCTGATGATGGCGGTCCAAAGAATTACAAGACCGGCTCACCAGAAGATGCTGCCTTCTTGATGACCAATGCGGATACCGTCATTATCGTTCCAGGCTATGGTTTGGCTGTTGCCCGTGCTCAGCATGCCCTGAAAGAACTTACCGAGAAATTAACCCATCATGGGGTCACTGTGAAATACGCTATTCACCCGGTGGCGGGCCGCATGCCTGGTCATATGAATGTGTTGCTAGCTGAGGCAGAAGTGCCTTATGACCAAGTTTTTGAAATGGAAGATATTAATAGCGATTTTGGTCAAGCCGATGTAGTTTTGGTGCTCGGTGCAAATGACGTTGTGAACCCTGCAGCACGCACACCCGGTAGTCCAATCTTCGGTATGCCGATCCTCGAAGCTTTCAAAGCAAAAACCATCATCGTCAATAAACGTTCAATGGCGGCTGGCTATGCCGGTCTAGACAATGAACTCTTCTATATGGACAAAACCATGATGGTCTTCGGTGATGCGAAGAAGGTCGTAGAGGATATGGTCAAGGCAGTAGAGTAAGCGCTTGATACCTGCCTAACCCAGTAAATCTCGCTCATACATTTCCACAAAAACAGCTTCGAGATTTTTTGTAAAAAGTGGTGAATCAAATAGCGGAGTAGCTAAGCGCTTCTCTGCTAGTTTTTTTCTAATAGCTGCTAACTGTTCCGGGTAAGTTGCTAACTTAATTGCTAGGCTCTCATATTCTGCTTGGGTTGTGGTAACCAGTTCTGGCAAGTCAACAGCATTAAGTAGGCTTGCCGCGACACGACTTGCAAACGATTGGCCTGCGAGTGTTAAGACGGGCAATCCCACCCAAAGAGCATCGCTTGCCGTAGCACCTGCGTTATAGGGTGCTGTATCCAAAAACAAGTCACAGGCTTGGTATCGAGCAAGGTATTCATCGGGAGCTAAGCGTGTGCCAAAAATGAGTCTTTGACTACTAACCCCCCTTGCTTCAGCCTCTTTTTTTAGATTCTCTGCAGCCCAATAACTTTCAGCATACAAAAAAAGTACGCTGTCTTTGCTTGCCCTCAATATCCTCATCCATCCACTGAAGGTAGCTGGCAATATTTTGTAATTATTATTAAAACAGCAGAACACAAATCCATCCTCTGGCAATCCCAATTCTTGCCGAGTAAATTTTCTGTTGGCAATTACCCGTTTTCTATCGTTTACCTGATAGCTTGGTAAGTAAGCTATTTTTTCAGAATAGAATTTTTCTGCCCCATCGGGAATAATCGTTCTGTCTGCCAATAAATAATCTATAAATTCGGCGCCCGTTGTTCCTAGATATCCGATATAAGCAAGCTGTATTGGGGCAGCGCGGCAAGCAAAGATCCCAGCCCGACTTCCTGCTGTATGTCCGCCCAAATCAACTGCAATATCAACACCCAACTCTCTCGACATCTTTGCAATCATGCTGTCGGACATATTGCTGACATCTATAAATTGATCAAAAGCTTGGCTTAGGCGTAAACGTATTAAACTTTTATCATCAGACCCAAAAGAAAAAGCGAGGATTTCAAATTGACCTCTATCGTGTAATTCAAATAACTCCGCCGTGAGAAAAGACACAGCATGACTATTGAAATCGGCTGAAAAATAGCCAACCCGAATTTTTTCTTTTTTAGAACGCTTCGGAATTGGTCCTAAGATAGGATTCAGCGGGTATCTCTTTTGAGAATACAGCTCGGCGGACTGTTTTTGTAATAAAGGATTATCAGTTAGAGAAAGAAGTGAAAAGGGTTCTGTCATTTTTTGATTTAGTTGCACTTGATCAAGTAGTGTTTTGAGGTCTTCTTGAAAATGCTCCCAAGAGCATATTTTCATTCTCAAGTGAAAGCGATCTTCATACACCCAGTCAACATCAGGCTTAAGACTCAAGGCCTTGTCGTAGTGTGCAAGTGCCTCGTCATAGCGTTTGAGTTCATTTAAGGTATTGCCTTTATTTGACCAGCCCTGTGCATAATCAGGCTTAAGACTCAAGGCCTTGTCGTAGTGTGCAAGTGCCTCGTCATAGCGTTTGAGAGAAGCGAGCGCAACGCCCTTATTCGAGTACGCTTCAAAATAACTTCCATTAAGTTTTATCGCTACTTCATAGGCACTAAGTGCCTTTTCATAAAAGTGCAAATGACTTAATGCAATGCCTTTATTTGACCAAGCCTCTGAAATATTTGGATTGAGTTCGATTGCCCTTTCTAAGACCTCCAATGCCAGCGTGTAATTCTGAATATCATTACAACTTGAACCTTTATTAATAAGGGTCTCAATATCATCTGGCTGAATTTGAAGCGCTAGATCATAGGATTTCAATGCGCTGTGATGATCCCCGCGCAACGCATGAATCAGGCCTAAGTTATAAGGGATTCTGAGATCATGGGCGGCGATAGACTGCAGGCAAGTAAAAATGAGTAACGCATCACTGAATCGATTATTTTGAGTGCAAGCAATTCCTATTTTAAAAATGGTATCGATGTCGCCCTTATTCTCCGTAATCGCCTGCAGAACAATAGATTCATTTCCGCTCAATGTATTTGCACGGATTAAATGCAGGATTTCTAAGACTAGCTTGGAGGGATTTTCATTCATACACTATTTAAATCTTATTTTATTGAGCTAATATAGCAGTCAGTATCAGCTAAGCGCCACACCACTATCCAGATCGAGACAAAATGAATATGAAACCGTTTTCAATTGCCATTCTTCCACTCCTGCTAACGAGTCTACTTTGCAATACCCCAGCAAAGGCTCAGACTCCCTATCCAACACGCACTATCCAAACCATCATGCCTTTGCAAGCCGGTAGTGGTGTTGATCTATTGCTGCGCCCCATTGCTCAGAAGATGGGTGAAAATTTAGGTCAAGCGATCACCATTGAAAATATCCCAGGCGGCGCTGGATTGATTGGCGCAGCCAAAGTTGCACAGAGTGCTCCTGATGGCTATACCTTGGGGGCATTTAATGACAGCATTCTGACCATGTTGCCTAATCTCTACAAAAAAGTAGATTACGATCCTGTCCAAAGTTTTACGCCCATCTCTGAGGTAGCTGCAATCACTTTTGTGATGGTTGCAAACCCCTCTTTCCCCGGTAATACCGCTGCCGATTTGGTGCGCATTGCTAAAGAAAATCCTGGCAAGATTGACTATGCCTCAGGCGGCAATGGCTCTCCACAACATATTGGCATGGAAATCTTTCGCCAATACACTGGGGCGCCGCTTGTTCACATCCCTTATCGTGGTGCCGCAGCTGCCGTGACCGATGTCATGGCAGGACAAGTTCCCGTCATGATTAGCGCACTCTCAGTTGTCCTGCCCCATATCCGTGCAGGCAAACTAAAAGTGCTAGGTATTACTAGCAAGACTAGATCAAGCTTGCTGCCAAACTCGCCAACAGTTAGTGAAAGTGTCAAAGGTTATGAGTTCTCAACCTGGGGAGCACTTCTTGCCCCTAAAGGCACCTCACCAGCAGTGGTCAGTAAGTTAAATGAATCCTTAGCAACCACCCTGAAGGATCCAAAACTGCGCGAACAGCTTATTCAACAGGGTTTTGAATTTGTGCCGCTTGGGCCAGAGCATCTCAAGGAGATGATTGATCAAGGCTTGGTCAAAATGAAAAAAGTTATTAAGGATGGCGGTATTCAGCCAGACTAAGTCTGCGAACATT
>CANFLR010000007.1 GCA_947447945.1 Burkholderiaceae bacterium | reverse complement strand
TGGTCAAGAGTGATTTCGCTGCCGATTTCCGCTGGTATCTGTTCTATTTTCAATTTTTCGCCTGCAGCAACTTTATACTGTTTGCCACCGGTTTTTATGACCGCGTACATGGTGTGAAACCTCAATTTAAGTCTACATTTAAGCTATTCCACCCTGGATAAGCTAAGCCCATTATTATATCTTGCATGGCGAGTACTGTCAAAACCAATCCATTAAGCCAAATTTTGGCCCCAATTACCTTAGATTTCAAGGCTTTAGATGACATTATTCGTCTAAAACTCGCCTCAAAAGTCGCCTTAATTGACCAAATCTCCAGCTATATCATCCAGGCGGGTGGAAAACGGCTGAGACCTGCACTCCTAATATTGGTGGCAAAAGCCCTAGCAAACGGCAGAGAAACTGCCCACACCCTAGAAATGGCAGCCGTAGTTGAGTTTATCCATACCGCCACCCTACTTCATGACGATGTCGTTGATGAGTCAACGCTGCGAAGGGGTAGAGAAACGGCTAATGCTGCTTTTGGTAATGCTGCAAGCGTTCTAGTTGGCGACTTCCTCTACTCCAGAGCCTTCCAGATGATGGTGGGGCCCAATGATTTACGCGTCATGCAAATCCTATCTGATGCCACTAATACGATTGCCGAAGGTGAAGTATTGCAACTTCTCAATATGAATGACCCCGAAGTCGACGAAGCCAGCTACCTGCAGGTCATTCGCTACAAGACTGCAAAATTGTTTGAAGCTTCTTCTGAGCTGGGTGCCATTTTGGCCAAAGCAACTGATGCTGAACGAGCGCAAGCTGCCGCTTTTGGTCGCCATATTGGCACCGCCTTCCAATTAATGGATGACTTGCTCGACTATACGGCGAGTGCAGCACAGATGGGGAAAAATGCGGGCGATGATTTACGCGAAGGCAAACCTACCCTCCCTTTGATTTACCTGCTAGAAAATGGCAGCGCAAAAGAACGCTTACTCGCACGAACGGCGATTGAACAAAATCAAGACTTGCCAGAAGATGTTTTTGAGCAAATTTTACAAGCCGTACAAGACTCAGGCGCACTCGATTACACCCAAGCCGCAGCCAAAGAAGAATCCAAGCTGGCTCTGGAGTGCATTCAATCTTTTCCAACAAATGAAGCTACAGAAGCCCTAATTGCTCTCTGTGAATACTCGCTTGAAAGACAAACTTAAATAGGAGTTCTGATGGCTCAATGGCTTAGATTTCAAAATCAAGGTAAGAGTGGTTTTGGGCAACTTCAAGGAGAGAGCATTGTTGTTTATTCGGGTGATCTCTTTAACCAACCCAGAGCAACAGGGGAAACTGTTCGCTTAGCTGATATCACCATCGATATCCCTTGCACTCCATCAAAAATGATTGCAATGGTCGATAACTTTCATGCTCTTGTTACCAAACTTGAGCATGCGATTCCGGCAGAGCCACTGTATTTCTTAAAAGGTACTAATTCCTTCTTAGCGGCCAACCAAATCATCCGCACCCCACATTCTTACTCAGGGAAAGTCGTGTATGAAGGGGAGCTTGGAATTGTGATTGGTAAAACGTGCCACGAGGCAAGTGAGACTGAAGCTGCTAATGCTATTTTTGGCTACACCTGTATTAATGATGTCACTGCCATTGAAATTCTGAATCGCGATCCTGGATATGCGCAGTGGACTCGTGCTAAAAGCTTTAATACCTTTGGCGTATTTGGCCCTTACATCACTACCGATATTGATCCTAGCAAGCTGCACATTAAAACCATTTTGAACGATCAGGAGCGTCAAAACTATCCTATTGCAGACATGATTTTCCCGCCAGCAAAATTGGTTAGCCTAATCTCACAAGATGTTCCTCTGCATGCGGGTGACATTATTGCCTGTGGCACATCAGTAGGTGTAGGCTCCATGAAACCAGGCAGCAAGGTGAGCATCGTTATTGAAGGTGTTGGCCGCCTAGATAATCGTTTCGAATAAAAAGCAGTCTCATTAAAACCAAAAACCCTTGCGGGCAACTCAAAAACCCGACACAGTTGGCAGAGCCAGGCTTCCCTTAGAGGCTTGAACATTCACATCCAAATACTTCGTTAAAGCAAAAACAGTGTTCAGGCACGGCGTTGGAGTATCAGTAATCTTTCCCAGCTCGATGACAGAACCCAAGAGGGCATCAATCTCCAAGCTGCGGCCAGCTTCCAAGTCTTGCAACATTGAAGTTTTGTGTTTGCCGACTTTTTCAGCACCAGCAATACGACGCTCAATGTCAACACGAAAAGTAACGCCAAGCTTCTCAGCAATCGTTTGGGCTTCAGCCATCATGCTGCGCGCTAATTCTTTAGTGAGTGGGTATTGGCAAATGCCCTCCAAGGTTCCGTGCGTTAGGGAGCTGATCGGATTAAAGGTCATGTTGCCCCAAAGCTTGAGCCAAATCTCAGAACGAATATCTTCAAGGATTGGGGACTTGAAACCTGCCGCCCCCATCATCTCAGATAACTTTTGAATGCGCTCAGTGACTTTACCGTCCAATTCACCAAGCGGGAGGCGATTACCTTCAACATGACGAATTACGCCAGGCGCCTGAGTAAAGGTTGCGGGATAGACTACGCAGCCAATGACGTTGTCAGGATTAATAGCCCGCTTTGCAAAACCGGAAGCATCAACTGTTTCTACAGAGTGATCTTTATATTCGCCTGAGAGCTTTTGGAAATACCACCAAGGGATTCCGTTTTGCATTGGGATCAAGATGGTTTCCGGGCCCATGATGGCCGCAAGATCATTAATGATGGGTTCAACCTGATGGGCTTTCACAGCCAAGATCACAACATCTGGCGTTTCAGCATCAGTAATTTTTTCTACAGCTTTAACCTCAGCCACTAATGGCTCGGGATAATCATCCATGATTAAAGCAAGGCCGCGCTCTTTAATGGCCGCTAAAGTAGCTCCACGTGCAACCACAGTTACCTCATTACCCGCTCGGGCCAACATGACAGCCAGATAACCGCCAATCGCACCCCCTCCGCCGATCACACAAATTTTCATAAGAACACCGCTAAAAAGTTGAATTCATGACATGTTAGAGGGTAACATTGTGCAGCGCAACATAATTTTGTATACCCGACTTTAAACACTTTTTTAAAAGTATATTGCCAGATCATTTCTCAAAATCAGAATTTTGAATCCTTTTGAACCAAATGGGTCTGACATAATTGCCCCGTGAATCAACCCCTTCAGAACCCCCAAAACGACTTGGCCTATCAAAAAGCCATCTTATCTTCAGTTTCTCGCACATTTGCCCTCACTATTCCCCTCCTGCCGCCACTCATTGAAAAGGTGGTGGGTAATACCTACCTGCTGTGCCGTATCGTCGACACAATAGAAGATGCTACAGACCTTAATCCAGAGCTCAAAAGACACCTCTCACAATTGTTTCTAGACGCAGTGCTAGACAGAACTCCCGTTGAGTCCTTTGTAGGGCCTTGCCTGGAGGCATTAAAAAATTATCCAAATCATGATGAATTGGATTTGATTGCGCACACCCCTACCGTCTTACGAATACTGCATACCTGCTCGCATCATGATCAA
This sequence comes from Burkholderiaceae bacterium, assembly GCA_947447945.1. GTDB lineage: Bacteria > Pseudomonadota > Gammaproteobacteria > Burkholderiales > Burkholderiaceae > Polynucleobacter. Next base: position 61,903 of record CANFLR010000007.1, on the reverse strand, counting down.
GAGGCGGTGGGTCGTTGCATTTCCATTATGTCCGAGGGTATGTCTCGTTTTCATGTCAAGCAAACTGCGTCTGGCTTAAAAGACTTAGCTGAATTTGAAGAGTATTGCTACGTAGTAGCTGGAGTCGTGGGAGAACTTCTCACCACTATTTTTCGTCACTACTCCCCTCAATTCTCAAAAAATATTCAAGGTCACGAGCACCTTGCAATAGCCTTTGGCCAGGCTTTGCAAATGACTAATATTCTGAAAGATTCTCCTGAAGATCACGCTCGTGGCGTATCTTGGAAGCCAGTCAATATGACCCAACGCGAGCTACTAGGCATCGCCTACCAAAAACTAAATGCCTCACTCACTTACACCCTTCTGATCCCCAAAAAACAAGTGGGTATGCGCCGTTTTTGCTTTCTAGCGCTTGGCCTAGCAGTACTAACGCTGGGTAAGATTGCCTCAAGGCACCACTTTCAAACGAAGGATGAGATCAAGCTTTCGAGAAACACTGTCTGGTCTTTCTATGGCTTTATGAAATTTTCTGCCAGCAACGATATGCTGATAAAAAGCTTCTTTTACTTATGGACTAGGCCTTTAAGAAAACTTGCTACCCTGGAATAAGTCACCACTAAAGAACGCCCTCATGCTTTAAAAGCCAGAGTTTGATTTGCCGATAGAATCCGGGAGAATCTTCTTTCATAAAACCCCCAATCCCTTGGGCCGATATCACCCGATGGCATGGTGCAATTAAAGGATAGGGATTGGCGCCACATGCAGTACCAACCGCCCTAGGACCACTCCTAATCTTCTTCGCCACCTCACCATAGGTCGCTGTACTACCAAGGGGAATATCTTGAACAGCCCGCCAAACCTTTTGCTGATGCTCTGTGCCAACTGGCTTCAAAGGCAGGTCAAAGCGATGTCTGGGATTCTTAAAATAGTTAGCGCATTGCTTAGCCGCCTCTTTTGCCAGTTGATTGCCTGCCGGACTTAACTTCACTTCCAAGGGTAAATAGTCAATTTTCGATAACATCAAGCTGCCATCGACTATCTCCGTTGCAATACCTAGACGACCAAAAGGCGCCTCAATAACGCAATATTGAACACTTTGTGACAAAGATTTCTTTTCTGAGAATGCCATGAGGAAGATTCTGACATAACTAAAGGAAATAAATCGTTGCGGAAGATGGCGCTGCCTATAGCGCTTGAAATAGCACTTTGCTATATTGAATCTTCCGTATTCTTTGCAGGCATACCCGATGGACACCTTTTTTGACGATTGGCCTTTTATTGCCCAGGTAGCTCTCGTCCTGTTTTTACTTGCTCTCTCCGGCTTTTTCTCGATGGCAGAAACCAGCATGCTGTCGTCCAATCGTCATCGACTGCGCGCCATGGCAAATGGCGGTAACCCCGGGGCAGCCTTAGCAGAAAGGCTTTTAAAACGCATTGACTCACTACTCTCAGTGCTGTTGATATCGAACAATCTCATTAATACGATCTTACCAATCTTGGTCACTGGAATTGCACTACATCTTTTTGGTGATAGCGGCTTAGTCCTCACGATTGCAACCTTAGTCGTCGCATTATTAATTATCATTTTTAGCGAAATTACCCCAAAGGTCATTGGGGCAGCCTTTCCGGAAAAAATTGCTTCTCATGTTGGCTGGTTCATCCTGCCGCTCACATATGCCCTTAAGCCATTACTTTGGTTTATTAATAACTTTGTTTCTGGATTGATGAGGGTTTCTGGCCTAGAAACCTCCAAAGAAAATCGGACTATGAGTAAAGAGGAGTTGCATAGCCTAGTGCTGGAGTCCAATCGCTTTGTATCAAATCATCATCGTAATATTCTTCTCAATTTATTCAATTTAGAAAATATCTTGGTGGACGATGTCATGACACCTAGATCAAAGATTGAAATTCTTGATCTTTCTAGACCCATCGATGAGGTGGTCCAACAACTAGAGACCTGCTATCACAATAAGCTCCCAGTCTGCGATGGTGACTCCGAGCGCATCATTGGTATTTTGCCTGTCAAAAAGACCTTGTCTCTGCTTGGCCATACCGTTCTCAAGCATCAAGACTTCAAAGCTTTAGTGAATGAACCCTACTTTATTCCTAGCGGTACGCCCGTATTGCAGCAGATGCAGTTTTTTCAGGACAATCAACAACGCCTTAGCTTAGTAGTAAATGAATATGGTGAAGTACTAGGCCTTGTGACATTTGAAGATATTGTTGAAGAGCTGATTGGTGAGTTCACAACCTCATTCTCCAGCCTCTCAAATGATCCACATTGGCTAGCAGATGGAACTTACATAGCCAGTGGCGGGGCCTCACTGCGCGACCTCAATCGCCTGCTAGACCTTGATCTACCATTAGATGGGCCACGCACCCTCAATGGCCTAATCCTTGAAAAACTAGAAGCTATTCCTGATCATGATGTCAGCATTCGGATTGCGGGAATTGTGATGGAGATTGTGCAATTCGACGATCAAGGTGTAAAAACCGTGAAGCTCTATCAACCACAGTTGGCCGCTAGCAAAGATTGAGCGATCTCCAAGATGACTCCCTTATCATTCGGACCTGGCATGAAATCACCGTTAATGCACTTCATTCCAGGGCGACCGATATTCATATTGAAGCTCGTCTTCAAGAAACCTTAGTACGCATTCGGGTAGATGGGCACTTAGAATTTCAGTCACGTCACCCCATTGACTTGCATGAGCGCCTGATCACGCGCATCAAAATACTAGCGCGCTTAGATATTGGAGAAAAACGGCTCCCGCAAGACGGGCGTCTCTGCGTTGGTTACGATTTTTGCAATCCCAATATCGATTGTCGTGTGTCAATACTCCCAACACTGTATGGCGAGAAAGCAGTAGTTCGTATTCTGCCAAGTCAAACTGAAGACCTTAAACTAGACAAGCTCGGACTACTACCAGAACAACTGGAAGTTTTGCGTAGTGCACTTTGTCAGTCCAATGGCCTGATTTTGGTTACTGGTCCCACTGGTAGTGGCAAGACCCGCACCCTCTATAGCTGCCTGAGCGAACTTAATCTGACTCACCGTAATTTATGTTCGATTGAAGATCCTATTGAAATTCGACTTCCTGGGGTCAATCAAGTTGCCTACCATCCTCGCGCAGGTCTTGATTTTGCTTGTATTATTCGCGCCCTACTAAGACAAGATCCCGATGTCATCATGATCGGTGAGATTCGGGATACGGCAACAGCCCAACTTGCCATTCAGGCGGCGCAAACTGGTCACCTTGTTCTCAGTACCCTTCATACTCGCAATGCTAAAGGCAGCTTGAGCCGACTCAAGAGCTTGGGAGTCGATCAAGAATCGATTGATTCTTGCTTACGGTGTGTAAGCTCACAGCGTTTAATTAGGGCGCTTTGCCAAGACTGCCTCAATGATCCTAACAATATTTCCTGCAAAGCCTGTAAGGGATCGGGGTATTTTGGACGTATTGGTGTTCACGAAATACTCAATGCGCAATTACTAAGTCATGCAGAGCTCGATTATCTCGACATGCATACCGCAGGCATGCATCATGTACACGCCAGACTGATCAATGAGGCTAATCTTGCGGCAGAGGTGGGAACATGGCAATGAGAGACCTTCTAAGATTAAAGCAGCCCCTTAGTAAGCTAGAACAACTTCATTTTGCGCAGCAGTTACTCTCCTTGCTGTATGCTGGCTTGCCACTCCTCAATGCCATTGAGCTGCTCTACCAATCCGCCCCGAAGTCATGGCTTGGATGGCTCAGAAGCATTCATGCTGATCTCAAAAAAGGCTATAGCCTATCTCATTCCCTGAAAGCACAAGGTTGTCAATTTTCAATTGAATTTATTAACTTCATACGAGTTAGCGAGCGCTCTGGCGATCTAGTCTTAGCCCTCAACACCATTTGCCAACAACTCACTGAACAGATTGAACTACGTCGAAAAATACAGCAATCCCTGAGTTACCCCACCATCACACTCGGTACTTCTTTGTTGCTCGTCATCGTCATGATGGTCTGGGTTGTGCCCATATTTAAAGATGTCTTTGGTCACTTTCAGGCGGAACTGCCCGCGCCTACCCGTGCATTGATTGGGGCATCTACACTGATAGAGCATTTCTTTTTAGAGCTATTTTTTTCACTGGCTCTTTTGCTCATCATCTTCATTATTGCCTGGCTCAACTCCCCGCGTTTACAAAAATGCTGTGACCGCTTGACTCTTCAGATACCTGTTTTAGGAAATTTATTTCGACTTGCTACGCTCACGCATTGGTGTCGAACCTTGGGACATCTTCTAACATCTGGGCTGCCACTTCCAGATGCATTGCGGATCACGGCACAATCCTCGAATCACTGGCTTAGTCATGACTTTAGCGCCGAAGTCTTTAAGCACCTTACTCGTGGCTGGCCTCTGGGGGAATCACTTCAAAAAGCAGATCCAACCGGAGTGTTGTGTGATGTTGAAACCTTACAGCTACTGCGTATTGGAGCAGAAAGTGGTTCTCTGCCAGAAATGCTAACCAAACGCGCAAATATTTTAGGCGCCCAATTGAGTCACAAACTCAATACCTTAAGCCAAACGCTTGAGCCCTTGCTAATCATTCTCGTTGGCGCGATCATCGGGGGATTAGTCATCATTCTTTATCTACCCATTTTTAACCTAGGGCAAATTGTTTAATGGACCACCTTGAAATTGCCTATCTCGTTGATGCTTTGTTCATTATGGTTTTAATGTATTTAGCCTTCGTAGATTTACGGAGTTTTCGACTGCCCAACGCCATTACCCTGCCATTCATGATTGCTGGCCTCAGCCTCAACGTTTTTTCAGGGGCGGGGTTTACTAACCCTCAGTCCGCCTTGATCGGGGCGCTACTAGGATACGCACTTCTCTGGATTCCGAATTTCCTATATCGCCTCCTCAAAAAACGCGATGGGATTGGGATGGGGGATGCCAAACTGCTTGCCGCCCTTGGGGCCTGGCTTGGATGGGATTCTTTACCGGGCATACTGCTGATCGCATCAATCTCTGGACTCATTGGTGGAATACTTTGGCTGAAATGGCACAAACATCGCTATAGCCAAGCATTCCCTTTTGGGCCGTTTCTCTGTATTGCTGGCATCATTCAATTGTTATGGCCTCAGTTCCTCAACATCATCCTGCCGATCCAACAGATCTAAAAGCCCTGAAGGGACGGATTCCACTGCTTGGTTTAACGGGCGGAATTGGCTCGGGCAAAACCGCTGTTAGCGATTTATTGGGGCAACTCGGGGCCGGAATTATCGATTCTGATGTGATTGCCCATGCCATTACGGCTTCAGGCGGAATCGCGATCCCGATGATTCAAGAACAATTTGGCGCTGAATTTATAGACCCATCCGGCGCCCTCAATAGGGGGAAAATGCGGGCGCTCATCTTCGAAAAGCCAGCCCTCAGAAAAACCTTAGAACACATTACCCACCCCCTCATTCGCCAAGAGAGCATCAAACAGGCAATTAAATTGGCAAAGGCTGATAAGCCCTATTTGGTATTTGTAATTCCGCTCCTGATTGAATCTGGTAGCTGGCAAGGTCTACTGGACCATATTGCCGTTGTAGATTGCCCTGAAAGCATCCAAATTGAAAGGGTCATGCAGCGTAACCAGCTGACTCGGGCAGAGGTCGAGAGCATTCTGGCAGCTCAAGCAAGTCGCAAGGAACGCCTCTCGCAGGCTAATACCATCCTACATAATGATGGCGATCTGATGGAGTTAAATACAGAGATACACAATTTGCACCAAAAAATTATGGAATTTAAGAGCAATTTAGCAAGTTCGTCATAGAATATGGGCTTGTGATCGTATACGAATACCCCTTCAACGAATTAGTTCGAAACATGCTTCGACTGGAGTATTTGTTCGCCCGTTTTAATCACTTTCAGAGGTCCGACGATCCAGAGCTACACCATAATGCAATCGCCACATTATTTGACCTGGGCGATATTGGTTCACGCGGCGATATTAAATCCCTTTTGCTAAAAGAATTTGAGCGTCAAAAATATACCCTCAATGGCTTAAAGACTTCACAAAAAGTAGATCAAGAAGCACTCTCTCAAACACTTTCAGAAATCGATTCTGCATCAGTCAACATTAATCAATCCGTCGGCAGACCAAATGCTGTTATTTCTGAAAGCGAGTGGCTCAATGCCATTCGTACTCGCTTAAATATTCCAGGTGGAACTAGTCCAATTGATTTGCCTAGCTACCATGCCTGGAAAAATAGTCCAACCAATCAACGTCGTGAGCTACTAGAAAATTTTGTTGCGCCACTCTTGCCATGGCATGAAGCATGTCAAGTATTTTTAAGACTACTGCGTCAATCTGGGGTAGCCAAAGAGGTCCTTGCGCATAATGGATCTTTTCAGCAAGCCCCTTCAGGCAAGACCTATCAACTCATGCGGATTGCTGTTGAAGACGATACTTTCTTCCCTGAAATTAGTGCCAATAAATATCTATTGTCTGTACGCTTCTTAAAAGCGGATCGTGATAAAAAGGCTCAGTTGATTAATGTCGATGTGCCATTTAAGCTGACGCTCTGTCAGCTCTAGATCAAAAACGCTTTCAACTGCTCTAGCATGGGCCAAGCTGCGGGCAATAGTGGCTCAACCGATGGACCTTCCTCGGATATTTTTTGCCACGACAATTGCTGACCCTCGCAACCCCGTGGCACTCCCAACCAATCCCGAATGATGCTGACATGCAGTCTGACATATGCATGGGGGTAGTCATGCTCAAGGACTGTTAACTCTTTGCTAGAGGTAATTTCAATACCGAGCTCTTCTTGTAGCTCACGTTTGAGCGCATCAAAGACAGATTCACCCTGCTCAATCTTGCCTCCGGGCAATTCCCAGTAGCCCTCGTACGGCTTGCCCTCAGGTCGCTGACCCAAAAGATAACGATTTTCTGAATTTAGTAGGATACCCACAGCAACCTCTGTGACCGGACGATCATTCGCGCTCATAAGATGGGCTTTAAGCGTGTGAACCAGCCCAATGTTTAGCAAACTGCCAAGCCACTCGACCCGAGCGAGATCCTCGCTCCAATGCCCAAACCAAAGCTTCTGCACGAGCATTCGTAATCTGCGCATCATTCATTCCAAAATGATGCAACCAATGCCCAACAATAGCGAGGTACTCATCTTGTTTGGGCGGATAAAAAGAGAGCCACAAACCAAAGCGTTCAGATAAAGAAATTTTTTCCTCGACCACCTCACCCGGATGAATTTCACCATCATCACTGTGCACATAACCTTCGTTATCTTTCATATACTCAGGCAAAAGATGGCGACGATTAGAGGTTGCATAAATCAATACATTGTCAACTTGAGCGGAAATCGACCCATCTAAGGCAGATTTCATGGCCTTGTAACCAGACTCACCATCCTCAAATGAGAGATCGTCACAAAAAACAATAAAGCGCTCAGGACGATCGGCTAATAATTCGGTGATATCAGCCAAATCTGCCAAATGCTCTTTTTCAACCTCAACCAGACGCAGGCCTTGACTCGCAAACTCATGGAGACTCGCCTTAATTAAAGAGGATTTTCCGGTACCTCTAGCACCTGTCAGCAAAATATTATTTGCTGGTTTTTTCTGTATAAAATTGTTGGTGTTCTCACGAATCGCGTCACGCTGCCGATCGATGCCCTGCAAATCCGAAAAACAAATATCAGATACGTATTTAACGGGCTGCAAAAAACCAATACTTCCAAAAATACTATCGCGTCGACGCCACCTAAATGCAGTGGAAGATTGCCACTGCTCTGCTGTCAATGGTTTAGGTAAAAAAGTCTCTAGATGACTTAAGAGGTTTTCTAATTTTTCGTTCATTTTTTATACGTTCTGTTCTCAATTTTTATGAGCGGTAATCGGCATTGATAGAAACATACTCGTGAGACAGATCGCAGGTCCACATTGTTTGAGACGCCAAGCCACGACCCAAATCAATCTTGATGGTAATTTCTGCCTCTTTCATGACTCTTTGTCCATCAGCCTCTTGATAATCAGGATTGCGGCCACCATCCTTGGCAACCCATACATCCCCAAGCCACATCTGCACATGATTCACATCAAGATCGGCTATACCGGCATATCCAATCGCAGCGAGAATGCGGCCTAAATTAGGATCGCTTGCAAAAAAAGCGGTTTTGACCAATGGAGAATGTGCCACTGCCTTAGCCACTAAATGACATTCTTCAGGCGTCTTACCACCAAGCACTTCAATGGTGATGAATTTAGTAGCACCCTCACCATCGCGCACAATCATTTGTGCCAGTTTTCTGGCTAATGCAATCAGAGCATCGCGCACAATGGCGTAATGAGGATCCTTGATCGAAGCAATGTGAACCTCTGACTGCCCGGTGGCCATCACGATGAAGGAATCGTTCGTGGAAGTATCGCCATCAATTGTGATTGCATTAAATGAAAGATTGGCAATCTCACGAGTGAGATCACCCAATAATCCGGGCGAAAAACCAGCATCAGTAGCGATAAAACCTAGCATGGTTGCCATATTCGGATGGATCATCCCAGCGCCTTTGCAGATACCGGTAATCACGACCGGTCCCGAAGGAGTCTGTACTGTTATCGAGCTAGCTTTGGGTTGAGTATCCGTAGTCATGATGGCCTCAGCCGCATCAAGCCAATGATCTTCATCTAAATTGGCAACAGCAGCAGGGAGTGCAGAAACAATTTTTCCTATCGGTAAAGGCTCGAGAATAACGCCCGTAGAAAATGGCAGAATCTGCTCGGGATGAATTTGGAGTTCTTTTGCCAATACGTCACAAGTCTCTAAAGCATGCTGCATGCCCTGCTCACCTGTCCCAGCATTGGCATTACCAGTATTCACAAGTAGCGCCCGTATCTCGCCATTGCGTCCATCCTGTGCCAAATGCTCTCGGCAGACTTGAACTGGAGCTGCACAAAAACGGTTTAGAGTAAACACGCCAGCGACCTGAGAACCAGGGACCAGCGTCATTACCAATAAATCCTTTCGATTGGCTTTTTTAATACCGGCCTGTGCAATACCCATCTGAAAGCCTTTTACAGGCTTGAGCTGATCCTTTTGGGGGAGAGGTAAATTTACGGTCATGGAAAGTCGTTCTATAACAAAGTATCTTCAATAAGAGGGCAGCCTCAACCGCCGCCCCTCCGAGTATAAAGATCAAATCGCCTCAAGACATCGTTTAGCCTTTCCTGAGGAAAAGAAGGTGCAAAGGAAAGACTTAAATCCAAAACAGGGATGCTTAATAGGGCGATTTTACGTTCAGGTCGGGTGATCCCCGATATTTGTAGAAAAGGATCGCTGACAGACTGCAAATCTCTCCCGTCAATCTGAAGACTGGTGTGAGGATATAAATCATTTAGTGCTTGAGGTAGCCAGCGAACTAAATCGGCAGAGGAGCAACCCATCTCTCTTTTAATCAAATACATACCCAACCTAATAGGGCTTTACCCGCCTGCAACTGGAGGACAAATCGCTAAAGCATCGTTTTCTTGAAGAACATAAGAAAGGCGCTGTTCTGGCCGAATATAAACTCCATTGACCATGACTAAATGGGCAGATTGCTTTGGAATCTTATAAAGCTCAATAATGTCGCCGATCGTACTTCCCTCAGGCAGAGAGAGATCAGCTTCAATACCGTTCTTTTTAGTGGAGGGTAAGTAGCTTGTCAGGCTCGCGAATAACTTCAAAGTAACTTGCATTGCTAGAGCTTAATTCATCCAAGCAGATTGTGCCTGTGCCTTTGCTAAATAAGCCTCCATCGCTTGAGTAGGTTCTTTTAGCAAATGATTTTTCCACTCACCCAGAGCGGTTTTAGACTGAATTAAGCCTCGCAAGACCCCGATATGTTCTGTGCTGCCAACAGTAGTAGCGCCTACCAAAACATCACCTAAAAACTCTAAACGAAAATATTTATAGCGCTCCGAGTCAATGATCTCAACATGATCACCACCTTTCGCGCCAGACCACAATCCGAAGGAAGAAGAAATGAGTCCAAGGGTATCGAGTACGTTAATCTGCATTGCCCCGATACTTTGCGCATGACCACCCGCCATAGAGATGCCAGCTATTCTGGCTTGCTCTGCCGCATTTGGTTGAATAGCATTAACAATACGTTGCCCCGTAGAAAAATCAATACTCTCTGTAACATCGCCCGCAGCATAAATATCAGGATGAGAAGCCTGCATATGCTCATTTACCAAGATTCCGGTATTGGTCTCTAGCCCAGAACTTTTTAAAAATTCAATATTGGGCTTAACCCCCGTTGCTGAAATAACTAAATCAACCTCTAGCGTTTTTCCATTGGATAGCTTCACGCTCAACGCAGAACCTGATTTAATAATTTCTTGGACGCGCGTATCAGTAAATACTTGCACCCCTTTTGACTGCACCCATTGCTTAATCATTCCTCCAGCAAGCTCAGTCATCATGCGTGGCACCATTCGGTCACCCATCTCAACTACCGTCAGCTCAACTTTTCGGCTGGCCAAGGCCTCTAAAATGATGCAGCCAATAAAACCCGCCCCCATTTGCAACACCCGAGATCCTGACTTTGCAAGTTTCGCGATGGCGTGCGCATCTTCTAATGTCCAGCAAGAGTGGACTCCAGGCAAATCTATTCCGGAGATTGGAGGTCTTACTGGAACAGAGCCTGTCGCAACTAATAACTTATCAAATGAAATGGGTTTATGTTGTTGATCCTCAAATATTAACTGCTTTTTCTGAGCATCTAAGGCTTTGACTTTACCGTGCAATTGATCAATCTTTAGCTTATCGAAATGACTGGCATCTTTGCGCAAATAAGTACCACTCTCTTGAATATTACCCATCAGCAGATAAGGAATAGCCATCCGTGAATACGGAGGGGAATCCTCTGAGCCGATCATCAAAATTTCATCTAGAGGGGAGTTTTTGCGAATAGTTTCCGCAGCGATGACACCAGCTGGGCCATTGCCCAAAATAATATGCTTCATCAAGCTCAACTCAAAGACCTAAGCGCTTCAATGTTTCTGAGCTTGGGCGACCCTCAGGATCCCAACCGCGGATCTTGTAATACTCGGGCAGCATTTTGTCTAAGCCGCTTACTGAACCTTTTCCTGGCCCAGTCTTCGCTGCCTCAGTCATTAAACGTTTTGGAAGTTTGTCATCTTTATGAGTAAAGCCTGCGCGATTATTAAAGTCACGCTCCATATTCCAGATGCGCTCACCAATCAAAGTCAGATTTTCAACCGTGAATTCATCACCGCAAGCAGCCTGCAATTGAGGTGCTACATCAGCCAAAGTCCAGGCAAAGCTGGTAAAGATACAAATACCTGCAGAGTCAAAAGCGGCCGTTGCATCTTGGAAAGCCTTAACCAACTCAGGTTTACCTGCAGTTTCACTAGGCTCAGTTTTTACTGGAATTCCTAAAACCTCAGAGGCAATCGTGTAACCGCGTAGGTGGCAAGCACCCCGGTTCGATGTGGCATAAGCCAAGCCGATACCTTGGATGACTCGACCGTCATAGGCTGGAAACTCTTGACCCTTCACACTCATGGATAAATCCGGTTGACCATATAGCTTAGTTAAGCGCGCAGACCCCATCCCCAACTCTTTACCAAAACCCGTGCCATTAGCAGTAATTTCTGCAAAATAACAAAGTGCTTTTGCAGAACCAAAAGGAGCCTCAATACCAATTTTCTCCTTTTTCAAAATACCCATTTCATACAGCTCCATGACCGCGCCCACCGTTGCACCGAAGGTAATAGGATCAAAGCCATCTTCGTTGCATAACATATTGGCATATTGCAATGCCTCTAAATCGTTTACGCCATTGGCAGCCCCAAGCGCCCATGCAGCCTCATACTCCAAACCACCAGATGCGCCAAAGTACTGCGGCTTATTCTCTACAGTGAAGTGAGTCTCATCTATCTTAGAAATACGGCCACAGGCAATGGTGCAACCAAAGCATGCTTGGTTTGTGACAAGTTGCGCCTTACCATCACTATGTCTTGGCGTTGCCATTGCCTCCGCAGAAATATCCTTAGCCCCTTCGAACTGAACATCGCGGTGATTTCTGGTTGGCAAACCACCAACCTCATTAATCACGTTCATCAAAACCTGAGTGCCATACGTTGGCAGACCTTGACCTGTAACAGCATTACCGGATAAAACTGCTTTTGCAGCCACTGTTGCGGCCATAAAGGCTTTGGGATCCTTCAGATTACCAACGCCCTTAGTTCCTCTGACGGCAATTGCTTTAAGATTTTTGCTGCCCATCACAGCCCCTACACCTGAGCGGCCGGCGGCGCGATGTAAATCATTCACTACTGCAGCATATAAAACTTGATTTTCACCAGCACGCCCTATACAAGAAACCCGAATTTGCGGATCCTGATGTTTTGTTTTAATTGCAGGCTCGGTTTCCCAAACCGTTTTACCCCAGAGATCAGAAGCATCAATTAACTCTGCTTTGTCATTCTCAATCCATAAATACACAGGCTTGGGTGACTTACCTTCAAAAATCACCATATCCCAGCCAGCCATTTTTAATTCAGCACCCCAATATCCACCTGAATTCGAGCAAGCAATCGCACCAGTGAGAGGGCCTTTAGTCACTACGGTATAGCGCCCTCCAGTCGACGCCATTGTTCCGGTCAAGGGACCGGTAGCCCAAATGATTTTATTCTGCGGCGAAAGAGGGTCGACTTTAGGATCTAACTCTTCGACTAAATATTTTGAGGCTAACCCCCGCGATCCCAAGTATTCCTTAGCCCACTTCATATTGAGAGGCTCGGATGTACAAGTTCCCGAACTTAAGTTAACGCGCAGTAATTTTTCAGCCCATGACATAATATTTTTCCAGTGCTCTGTTAGTTAGCGTTATGTTGGTTGCCAAGCTTATCTGCCCACTCGCGCATCTTATCCAAACCAGTCCAGTCTGAATCAACGTAAGTGATGGCTTGGGTTGGACATGCTGTAGCACAAGCCGGATCACCTCCACAAAGGTCGCACTTCTGAACCTTGCCAGTATCTTGCACATAATTAATAGTTCCGAACGGACAGGAAATCGTACATACCTTACAACCGACGCACGTATCTTCCGAAACGATCTTTGCACCTGTCACCACATCCATCCTAATGGCATCTACAGGACAAGCTTGTAGGCACCACGCCTCAGCACATTGAGTACAGGTGTAAGGAACTTTTTTGCCTGTATCGTGAAATTCGAATACTTTAATACGCGACTTCGAAGTATTAAACACTCCGTAGTGCTCATAACTACAAGCCATTTCGCACTGGAGACACCCAGTGCATTTATCCGCGTTGATGTGCAGTGACTTTTGCATGCCGATTCCTTTTGCTTATTAGTGCAATGCTTCGTATATGAACATTGATCATCAGCGATAAGCGAGCGACTAGATAGCTATGGAAAACCCTTAAAGCTGCGGTTTAAGGGCAAACAAAAGGGGCTGCTCGCCCCTTTTTCAATCGATCAACTGCAGTAGTTAGGCTAAAGCGCCACAGCAGTTTTTATACTTCTTACCGCTACCGCAAGTACAAGGCTCATTGCGGCCAACCTTTGGACCAGTACGCACTGGTGCTGGAGTCAATTCGGCATCTGCTACACGATTGGCTGCCGTACTAGAAACTTCTGCAACAGGATCAGCGTGCTGGTATTGAACATCTGCAATGTTGGCAAGATCCTCATTCATTGCCTCAGAAGCTTGATCTAATTCGGTGGCACTACGGATCTGTACGGTCATGATGCTTTTTACAACATCATTTTTAATGACATTGAGTAACTCACCATACAACTCAAATGCTTCACGGCGATATTCCTGCTTTGGATCTTTTTGAGCATAACCTCGCAGATGAATGCCTTGGCGCAAATGATCTAATGCTGCCAAATGCTCGCGCCAATGACTATCTAAGCTATACAAAAGGACTGAGCGCTCAAAGCCAGCGAAAGACTCACGTCCAGATAGCTCTACCTTAGCATCGTAGGTATCTTTTGCCGCTTGCAAAACCCGCTCAACAATTTCTGCATCCTCAACCGAGGTGGCACCCTCAACCCAAGTTTTGAGATCGACGGTCAAACCCCAATCGCTAGCGAGCGCCTTCTCTAAACCAACTAAGTCCCACTGCTCTTCCATAGATTCCAGAGGAACATAAAGGGAGCTAATGGTTCGAAGAACATCTTCGCGTAAATTGGCAACCAAATCACCTACATCTTGACTCTCAAGGACTTCATTCCTCAGGCGATAGGTTTCTTTGCGCTGGTCATTTGCAACGTCGTCATACTCTAACAACTGCTTACGAATATCAAAGTTACGGCCTTCCACCTTGCGCTGAGCAGATTCAATCGAGCGTGTCACCATACCGGCTTCAATCGGCTCGCCATCAGGCATTTTGAGGCGCTCCATCACAGCACGCAAACGGTCACCAGCAAAAATACGTAGCAGCGGATCATCTAAAGAAAGATAAAAGCGAGATGAGCCTGGGTCACCTTGACGCCCCGAACGACCTCTTAACTGATTGTCAATCCGGCGACTCTCATGACGCTCTGTACCAATAATATGTAAACCACCGGCGGCGAGAACCTGATCATGAATATCCTGCCACTCATCTTGCAAGACTTTAATCTTGGCGGCTTTATCTGACTCTGATATCGACCCATCTGCCTCAATCAAAGAAGATTGCTTGCCCACATTGCCACCTAAGACGATGTCCGTTCCACGCCCGGCCATATTGGTAGCAATTGTGATCATCTTTGGACGACCCGCTTGCGCAATGATCTCCGCCTCGCGAGCGTGTTGCTTAGCATTCAAAACCTGATGGGGTAATTGACGCTTATCTAATAGCCCTGAAATCAGTTCCGAGTTCTCAATGGAAGTGGTGCCAACCAACACTGGTTGACCACGTTGATAGCAATCCGCAATATCTTTAATCACGGCGTCATATCTCTCGCGAGAAGACTTATAGATCTGATCTTGTTTATCTTTTCTTTGGCTAATGCGGTTCGGTGGAATCACTACCGTTTCAAGACTATAAATTTCCTTGAACTCATATGCCTCAGTATCTGCCGTTCCCGTCATACCAGCTAACTTGCCGTACATACGGAAAAAATTCTGGAAGGTGATGGTGGCTAAGGTTTGATTCTCATTCTGAATGGGAACGCCTTCTTTAGCTTCTACTGCTTGATGCAATCCATCCGACCAGCGACGACCCTGCATTAGCCGTCCTGTGAACTCATCAACAATGATGACTTCTTTATTTTGCACAACGTACTGTTGATCACGGTGATACAAAGAATGTGCGCGCAATGCTGCGTACACATGGTGCATTAAGGTAATATTTTGTGGCGCATACAAAGAGTCACCATCATTCAAAGCGCCCAACTGAACCAACACCGTCTCCGCTTTATCGTGTCCTTGTTCTGTCAAATAGACTTGCTGGGTTTTTTCATCAATCCAGTAATCACCAGGCTTTTCAACTCCAGTACCATCGGATTTTTCTTCGCCAATTTGCAACTCTAAATAAGAAGGCAAGGCATTGATCTTGACGTAGAGATCTGTATGGTCTTCCGCCTGACCAGAAATAATTAAAGGGGTGCGAGCTTCGTCAATCAGAATCGAATCGACCTCATCGACGATGGCATACGCTAAGCCACGCTGCACTCGTTGGCCCAAGTCTTGAACCATGTTATCGCGCAGGTAATCAAACCCAAATTCATTATTGGTGCCGTATGTAATGTCAGCAGCATAAGCTTCTTGCTTGGCGGTGTGCTCCATCTGAGAAAGATTCACGCCTACTTTCATGCCTAAGAAGTTATATAACTTAGACATCCACTCAGCGTCACGCTGAGCCAAGTAATCATTCACCGTAACAACATGAACACCTTTGTCAGCTAGGGCATTTAAATACACAGGGAGCGTTGCAGTGAGAGTCTTGCCCTCGCCAGTGCCCATCTCAGCGATCTTGCCTTGATGTAAGGCAAGGCCACCCATAATCTGTGCATCAAAATGGCGCATCTTCATCACCCGACTACTAGCTTCGCGAACAACTGCAAAGGCCTCTGGAGCAAGATCGTCCAAAGACTCGCCAGCATTGAGGCGTGACTTAAACTCCGCAGTTTTAGCTTGCAGAGCGGCATCATCCAAAGTCTGCAGCCTAGCTTCAAAAGCGTTAACCTTAGAAACGACTTTGCGATACTGTTTTAAGAGGCGGTCGTTACGACTGCCGACCAGGGTTTTAAGAAGACCGATTACCATGGGATATTGAAGAAAATTAAGACCTTGAGTTTATCACCCACACCTTTATTTTTAATGAACTTTGCCCCTAAACCTCCCCGCAGTAAGCTAGCTCATGAATGGCTCGATTACTTACGGGGCTCAGAAGGGCTTGGGGGCATTCTAGCCAAAACTGAAGATCTAGCAAAACTCAAAATACATCTTAAGCTCTCATTAATCGAGCTTGAATTGGGTCATTTAGCTCCCAAAATTGAGGCTGGGTGGCGAGCCGATGGTCAAAATGAGCTTTTTTTATTAGTGGGTAGCTCTAGCATTGCCAGTCGTCTACAACAAGTTTTGCCCAGTCTAATCAATGAGTTATGCAAAAGAGGCTGTACCTGCAAGGCTATCAAAGTGCGCTTAAAGCCAGTTGCTCAGACCTGGGAAGTCAAGCCCCGAGATAAAGAAAAAATCAGTCCACCACGCGGCTTAAATCAGGCCGCAAGAAGCTCTTGGGAGGGTCTATTGGATAAATTGGCGCCTGACTCTGACTTACGCAAAGCCGTTGAAAATCTACTGAAAAACAAGGCCGGCTAGTAACGTGAAATACCCTCAAAAAAAGAGGGGCTGACTTTCTTGGGAGTAAGCCTGTGGAGCTTTATTTTCTGAAAAAGAGCTAATTTCATAAGAACTGGGGTCTTCCAAAAGCTTACGCAACAGCGCATTGTTCAAGGCATGGCCCGATTTCTCTGCCACATATGCCCCAATAATCGGATGCCCAACCAAATATAGGTCGCCAATCGCATCTAAAATTTTGTGGCGTACAAATTCATCTTCGTAACGTAGCTCTTCGTTATTTAAGATGCGATGCTCATCCAAAACAATCGCATTATCCAAACTTCCACCGCGCGCCAATCCCATCTCTCGCAAAGCTTCAACTTCATGGGCAAACCCAAAAGTACGTGCACGGCCAATTTCACTACGATAGGCATGCTCAGCAAAATCAACAATAAAACGTTGTCCGGTTTTATCAAGTGCTGGATGCTTGAAATCGATTGTGAAGTCCAACTTAAACCCAAAAAATGGTTCTAGTCGCGCAAGCTTATCCCCATCGCGTACTTCAATCATTTTTTTGATCACCACAAATTGACGCGGTGCATCTTGTTCCGCAATACCAGCAGACTCTATTAAGAACAGAAACGAAGCTGCGCTTCCATCCATGATGGGCACTTCTTCACCATCTAATTCAATGAGTAAATTATCAAGGCCCAAACCCGCGCAAGCCGAAAGCAAATGTTCAACGGTTGATACCCTTACACCATCTTTTTGTATTACAGATGCCAGGCGGGTATCGCATACAGCCAGAGCGGTAGCAGGTATTACCGCTTGCTCTGGTGTATCGACTCTGACAAATTGAACGCCCGAATTTACTGGCGCAGGCTTAATCGTAATGGTTACCTTGCGCCCTGAATGCAAGCCAATCCCAACCGTTTTTACTGGCGTGGCAATAGTGCGTTGCTTCATCATCAGCTATATCAGTTCAAGAAAATGATTAAAGCTTTTTCAATATAGAAGCGGCATCACTAACCTCGAACTTACCAGGAGCTTCGCGGTCTAAGGTTTTTACTACGCCATTTTCAACAATCATGGCATAGCGGTCTGAGCGAATACCTAAGCCACGTGCGACTAAATCAAGCTCTGTGCCCATCTTTTTCGTGAACTCAGCACTGCCATCACCCAACATACGGATCTTTTTACCGACTTTTTGATCGCGGCCCCAGGCACCCATGACAAATGGATCATTTACTGAAATGCACCAAATCTCATCAACACCTTTTGCTTTAATGGCATCGAAGTGCTCAACATATCCAGGGACATGTTTTGCGGAGCAGGTTGGTGTAAACGCACCAGGTAAAGCAAAGATCACGATTTTTTTACCAGCAGCTTCTTTTTCAACCTCAAAGGCATTTGGACCAACAGCACAGGCCTCAGTCGCTTCGTCAAAAAACTCATAAAGAGTAGCGTTTGGTAATTTTTGTCCGACTGCAATCATAGGATCTCCAATGAAATAGTTGTGAGTAAGTATGCCAACGCTAGCGCGGGATTCGTCGTCCGGAGGGGCGCCGCGCTGGCATTTTGCAACTATCTATTGTATTGAGCAGTTTGTTAGTCTGCTTGCTTACGTAAAAAGGCTGGAATCTCGTAATAATCAGCCCCTTTATCCAACATGGTCTTTGCCTGTGGAGAGCTATCCGCACCCAATGTGGGGGTAGGAGCAGCCTCGCGTGAACTACGAAATACTCTTGGCAAATCATATTGGCTGTAATCAACACCGCTTTGTGCTGGCTGAGCCGCTACCGAAGGCATGCTGCCTGCACCCGTCGACGCTAATCCTGCGCTGGCACTAAATGCTGAGTCCAAGCCAGCTTTGCTCATTGCAGCAGAAGGACTGGCGGGAGCAAAACTATTGAGATCTGCTATGGTTGGCATTGCATCATGAGTACCAGTAGCCTGCCTCCAAATAACTTCTGGCTGAGTATTTTGACGTGCATGTGGATTATTTAAACCTGTGGCAACCACCGTGACTCGTAAAGCATCGCCCAAGGTTTCATCGTAGACCGTACCAAAAATTACTGTTGCGTCATCAGCAGCGTACCCACGGATGGCGGCCATTACTTCGCGGGTTTCGGATAATTTCAAGGAACGACTTGCGGTAATGTTAACCAACACGCCACGTGCACCAGAAAGGTCAACGCCTTCAAGCAACGGGGATGCAACCGCAGCCTCAGCTGCTAAACGCGCCCTGTCCATACCAGAAACAGTTGCCGTTCCCATCATGGCCTTGCCCTGCTCACCCATGACAGTCTTCACATCCTCAAAGTCGACGTTAATTAAACCTTGAACATTAATGATTTCTGCAATACCTGAAACCGCATTATGCAAAACATCATCAGCACAAGCAAAGGCTTTATCAAACTCAGCATCTTCGCCCATCACTTCAAAGAGCTTTTCATTGAGCACTACGATTAAGGAATCAACGTAACTCTCTAATTCAGCTGCGCCATTTTCAGCAACCTTTAAACGCTTCACACCCTCGAAATCAAATGGCTTGCTGATGACGCCGACCGTCAAAATACCCATTTCTTTAGCAACTTGAGCAACAATTGGAGCGGCGCCAGTTCCTGTGCCGCCACCCATACCGGCAGTAATAAAGACCATATGCGCACCTTGCAAAGCATCTGCGATACGGGTGCGTGCTTCTTCTGCGGAAGCTGCACCGATTTCTGGCTTAGCACCAGCTCCGAGCCCGCTAGAGCCTAGTTGCAAATTCACAGATGCCTCTGAACGCTGTAAAGCGCCAGCATCGGTGTTCATGCAAATAAACTCTACGCCGTTTACTCCGCGTTTAATCATGTGCTGGACAGCATTGCCACCAGCGCCTCCGACTCCAACCACTTTAATAATGGTTTTCCCGGCTGTTTCTTGATCTAACATTTCAAATTCCATATACCCTCCTAGGTAAAAAACGGACTACATTGACGACGACGAAAAAAACTTAAAAATTTCCTGCAAACCATTCCTTCATTCGCGAAATCACACTCTGCAAAGAACCGGATTGCGAAACGCGACGACCACGCAATAACTGCGCCTGACCTTCCATCAATAAGCCGATGCTGGTTGAAAATCTGGGGCTGCGTAAAACTTCATGCAAATGACCGCGATACTCTGGCGTACCAATACGTGTAGGGCGCAAAAATACTTGCTCAGCCAGCTCAACCATTCCTGGCATCAAGGCTGTGCCCCCTGTTAATACAATTCCGGAAGACACCATGTCTTCATATCCAGAGTCACGGACGACGCCTCTTACAAGCGTGAATAACTCTTCAACACGTGGCTCAATCACAGCAGATAGGGCTTGTTTTGACATGGGACGCGGATCCCGATCTCCCACACCAGGCACATCAATCATGGCCGTTGGATCTGCCATATCTTGACGCGCAATGCCGTATTGAATTTTTAAATCTTCTGCATCAATCGTTGGGGTCCGCAATGCCATCGCAATGTCATTAGTAATTTGATCACCAGCAATAGGAATTACAGCTGTATGGCGAATAGAACCTTGGCAATAAATAGCAATATCAGTTGTGCCGCCACCAATATCTACCAAGACAACGCCCAACTCTTTTTCATCTTCCGTTAATACGGCTAGGCTAGATGCGAGTGGCTGCAAGATTAAATCATTCACTTCTAGACCACAACGACGGACACATTTCACAATGTTTTGCGCAGCACTTACCGCACCAGTCACAATATGCACCTTCACCTCTAGGCGCAGACCACTCATGCCAATGGGTTCGCGTACATCCTCTTGGCCATCAATAATGAATTCCTGCACTAGGATATGGAGAATCTGTTGATCGGTAGGAATATTGATTGCTTTTGCCGTTTCCAAGACACGTTCAACATCACCAGCACTAACCTCTTTATCGCGAATGGCAACCATGCCACTGGAGTTAAAACTGACGATGTGATTACCCGCAATACCAGTAAATACTTGGGCAATTTGTCGGTCAGCCATTACCTCAGCTTCTTCAAGCGCCTTCTGAATCGACTGAACGGTTGCTTCAATATTGACTACAACCCCTTTCTTCAAACCTTTAGAAGCGGTCTGGCCAACCCCAACGACATTAAATTGCCCATCTGCCCCTAACTCAGCAACCAAGGCAACTACCTTGGAAGTACCAATGTCCAATCCGACTAATAAATCGCGGTTATCTTTACTCATTGCTTGCGCTCACTTTTTTTATCATCAACTTCGCCCTTCTTCATGTTTGCAGAGGCGAGATGAACTGCAAAACCATTGGCATACCGCAGATCCACAGCGTCAATACGGTTAGCCCACTTTTCTTGAACCTCTGGCCAATATTTAAAAAGACGAGATACACGCTCTTCAGTCAGGGATTTATCGGAACTCTCTTCATCACGACCAAATTCCAACTTCATGCCATTCGATAACTTCACATGCCATGCATATCGATCTGACAAACTCAGGCTCGTCACTTCTGCGTTCCATGGTTTAAACCAAGCATTTGCTTTTTCATAGAGCCTCATCACTTCTTTGCCAGAATCATCGGGTCCATTGAAATCTAATAAACGAGCGTCCTCTGGCAGTTCAGTCACGCGACCACTGAATATCTCTCCATGACGATTCATTAACTTTTGGCTATCTACACCATCCCAAGTAGCAAATGCGCTTTGTTCTTCAATGCTGACTACTAAGCTATTTGGCCAAACGCGCCTAACATTGGCATGGCGCACCCAGGGCATAGACTCAAAACCTCGCTTGACACTCTCCAACCGCACACTAAAGAAGTTACCTTGAACGGTTTCTAAAACCTGCTGCCTCACGGTTGGCTTATTAATATGTCTTAAGGTTTGACCCTGAACAGGCTCAATCATCACCTGTTTCAGCGTAAATACAGGGCGCTGACTTAACCACACCAAAATACCAATGAGCATCATGACGCCAAAACACCGTATTAAAAAGCGACTCACTTTTTCCATACGATCGGAATGGTTCCAGAGGGGCGCCATCATGAAAGCGCATGACTCACTAAACCAGTTGAATAAGGCACGGAAAAAATTCATACTATGCACCCACCGTATTTCTCATCGTTTGACTTAGAAGCCAAAGCACCAAATTAGCATAGTCAACACCAGCAGCCTTAGCAGCCATAGGTACCAGTGAGTGCGATGTCATACCAGGTGAGGTATTCATTTCCAGAAGATAGGGTTTGCCTGTTTTCTGATCCAACATCACATCAGCACGGCCCCAGGTTCTGCAACCCAAAGCTCGATATGCTGCCAAAGCTAAACTTTGAACCGCCTCATTTACTTCATCGGCTAATCCAGTTGGGCATAAATACTCAGTCTCATTAGAGAAGTACTTATGATGAAAATCATAGTTTGCTTGTGGTGGAATAATTTTGATCACTGGTAATGCTTCTGCACTGAGCCCTTCACCCACTAAAGGGCATGTCAGCTCATCACCAATAATGCAAGTTTCGGCAATGACTTTCTTATCCAATCCAGCAGCCAATTGATATGCCGCAGGTAATTCATCTACCGACTTCACCTTAGTTAATCCGAGAGATGAGCCTTCATTTGCGGGCTTCACAATCAACGGTAAGCCTAAATGCTGAACCACCGACTTCCAATCAGAATGGGCAGTTAACTCTTCATACTCAGGAGTAGATAAACCATTACTCAACCAAATTTGTTTAGTAGCAATTTTGTCTATAGCCAATGCAGATGCCAATACGCCACTACCGGTATAAGGCAGGTTTAATAACTCCAATAATCCTTGGATGGTGCCGTCTTCACCATAACGGCCATGCAATGAAATAAAGATACGATCGAATTTCTCACGAGCTAGCTCAGTTGGGCAGCGCAGGCCTGTATCGAACGCATGGGCATCCACGTCTTTTTTTAGTAAAGCTTCCAATACCCCATTGCCGGACATCAGGGAAATCTCACGCTCACCAGAGCGTCCCCCCATCAGTACGCCGACTCGACCTAAAGATTGGATATTCAGGTGGGCTAAATCGGCTTTCACCCGCTCACCCCATGAGACTAATATCTTAGCCATTTTTCACCTCAGCTAAGGTATGTGGCAAAGCAGATATAGATCCTGCACCCATCGTAATCAGAACATCACCATCCCTGAGAATCTTGCTGAGTTTTTCTGGCATCTCTGCCACACTAGGTGAAAAATCAACGTCAGAAGTTTTCAATAAGGATGCGCCATTTTTATCTTCAGTGATTGCCGCTTTGAGTAAGCTCTTACCATCTGCGCCCGGAATTTTTGCCTCACCTGCTGGATAGACTTCAGTAAGAACTAGCGCATCAAAATTTTTCAAGACTTGCACGAATTCACCAAAACAATCTCGGGTTCTAGTAAAGCGGTGTGGCTGAAACGCTAAAACCAAACGGCGATCAGGATAAGCACCTCGAGCAGCAGCTAAAGTAGCGGCCATCTCCACTGGATGGTGTCCATAATCATCAATCAATGTGTAACTACCACCAGTAGTCAGCGGAATATCGCCATAGCGCTGGAACCGTCGGCCTACGCCATCAAACTCAGATAGGGCTTTGATAATGGCTTGATCGCTCACACCCAATTCAGTAGCAATCCCAATCGCAGCGAGCGCGTTACGTACGTTATGAAGACCCGGTAAATTCAACTCGATTTGTAAAGGGCCCGGCTTATTGCCATGCCTACGAACGGTGCGGCGCTCTACTGTAAAGTGCATACGCGTTCCAACTGCCTTCACATTGCTTGCCCGAATATCTGCATCCTCTGATGTGCCATAACGTAATACTGGCTGAGATACAAAAGGCATAATGTCACGAACATTCATATCGTCAACGCATAACACTGCTACACCATAAAACGGCATGCGTTGAATAAATTGAACAAAAGCTTGCTTTAGACGCGCCATATCATGCTGATAGGTATCCATATGATCAGCATCAATATTTGTTACCACTTCCATGGCAGGGAACAGTTGTAAAAAAGAGGCGTCAGACTCATCAGCCTCAACCACAATAAAGTCACCTTGCCCTAGGCGTGCATTTGCGCCTGCTGAGTTAAGCTTGCCACCAATCACAAAGGTTGGATCTAGACCGCCCTCAGCTAAAACGGATGCCACCAAGCTCGTGGTAGTTGTCTTGCCATGTGTGCCTGCAATCGCAATACCCTGCTTTAAGCGCATTAACTCACCGAGCATTACTGCGCGTTGAATAACCGGAATTTTGGCTGCACGCGCTGCCAAAACTTCAGGATTATTTCCAGCAACCGCTGTAGAAATCACTACCGCCTCTGCAGTCCCGATATTTTTTGGGTCATGACCAATATAAATTACCGCGCCGAGCTCTTTGAGGCGCTTAGTGGCAACTCCATCTGCCAAATCAGAACCAGAAACTTGATAACCTAAATTTAGTAGGACCTCAGCAATGCCACTCATGCCAGCACCACCAATACCCACAAAATGAATCTGCTGAACAATGTGTTTCATTGATCGACCCCCGCACAATTCGCACATACCTGAGCAACTCGCGCAGTTGCTTGCGGTTTAGCCAATCCATGCGCACATTCCGCCATTCGCTGTAAATCCTCACGACTCAAGTTCTGAATCATGAATGCCAAATCTTGCGCATTGAGATCTTGCTGTGGCAACAAAATAGCTGCTTTGGCATTCGACAAAAATTGTGCATTAGCAGTTTGGTGATCATCAATCGCATAAGGGAAAGGAATCAAGCAAGAGGCCACTCCACAGGCGGCCAATTCAGAAATCGTCATTGCACCTGAGCGGCAAATTACTAAATCCGCTTGACCATAAGCGCTCGGCATATCCTCAATAAATGGACGAACATCTGCTTGAACACCTAAATCTGCATAACGCTTCTGCAAGTCCGCCAAATGCTTATCACCAGCCTGATGGATCACACTGGGACGCGACTCTTTCGAAATTAAAGCAATTGCTGCAGGGATAATTTCATTTAAAGCTGCCGCGCCCAAGCTTCCGCCGACAACCAAGATGGATAAATTGCCATGGCGCTGTCCGTATCTTTGGGCTGGCGTAGCTAAATGATCAAACTCTTGCCGAATAGGATTGCCCACCCACTCTGCATCTGTCATTGCGTTTGGAAAACCGATCAAGGTGCGCATTGCAATCTTGGCCAGTGCCCGATTAGCGCTCCCAGCTACAGAATTCGACTCATGCAAGACCAATGGACACTTTAATATTTTTGCAACAAGTCCGCCAGGAAAAGTAATGTAGCCACCCATACCTAAAACTACGCTTGGTTTAAGGCGCTTCATGATTTTCCAACTCTGAATACCGGCACGCAATAAGTTAAAGGGCAGCATCAACTTTGCTTTCATGCCTTTGCCACGCAAGCCACTAAATTCAACAGCCTCAAATGGAAAGTTACATGCTTTCACTAAGCGATATTCCATGCCATTTTTATTGCCCAGCCAAGAAACATTCCAGCCATCATTTCGTAAATATTCAGCCACGGCAAGTCCCGGAAAAATATGCCCCCCCGTTCCACCAGCCATCACCAAAATTGAGGGTTGCGTCATAGCTTCCCTCCGCGCATCAAAATACGATTCTCATAATCAATACGCAATAACATTGCAATAGCAACTGCATTCATCAAAATACCTGAGCCGCCGTAACTCACGAAAGGAAGCGTTAAACCCTTGGTAGGCAATAGACCGAGGTTGACGCCAATATTGATAAATGATTGCCAACCAATCCAAATGGCCACTCCCTTTGCTGCCAAACCAGCAAAGCTTCGATCCAATTGCAAGGCTGTGCGACCAATCAAAAATGCGCGACGTACTACCCAATAAAATAGGAAAAGCATCACCACTACCCCAAAGAAGCCAAGCTCTTCACCAATCACAGCCATGATGAAATCAGTGTGCGCCTCAGGTAAATAATGCAACTTTTCTACACTGCCGCCTAGACCAGTGCCAAACCATTCGCCTCGACCAAATGCCATAAGAGAGTGGGTCAACTGGTAGCCCTTATTTGCTGCATTCGTAGTTTCCCAAGGATCCATAAATGCCAACATTCTGCCGCGACGGAATGGAGATAAGGCAATCATGCTGGCGCCGCTCATCAAACCCACTGCAATCAGACCGCCAAATAATTTCGCATTAATTCCTCCCAAAAATAAGATTCCGAAAGCAATTAAAGAGACCACCACAAAAGCACCCATGTCGGGCTCAGCCATTAATAAAGCGCCAACTAGAGCAACTGCAATGCCCATTGGTAGCATCCCCTTCACAAATGAATGAAGGTATTCCTGACGTTGTACGGTATAGGTAGCAGCAAAAATCACCGCAGCAAATTTCATGAGCTCTGATGGCTGAAAGTTCATTAAGCCCAAAGGTATCCAACGTTTAGCGCCGTTCACACCTTTCCCAACGCCAGGAATCAAAACGGCAATCAACAGTAGCACCGTAAAACCAAAAATAATAGGTGAATACCGATCCCATACTTTCGTGGGAATCTTAAATGTCCAAATACCTACGCCAAGCGCAATTGATAAAGAAATCACGTGGCGTATTAAAAAGTGATTACTACTGTAATTCGCATACTTTGGACCATCGGCTAAAGTAATAGATGCTGAATAGACCATGACTAGACCGATCAAGGCCAAAGATAAAACAGCCCAAACTAATAATTGGTCATATTCCATCATGCGTGAACGGGTTTGCTCAACCCCTGATACTGCATCGCGCAGTCCAGTGCGAAAGTTATCAATTCCACCCCGAGAGAAATCCCAAAAGCGATTAATGCCCAAGCGATTTTCGGGAAATAACTTTTCTCTTAAGCTCATACCTGAACTCCATCAAATTGCATTTCCAATTCCTGAACTTCGGAGGCGAAGGCTTGGGCGCGTGCAACGTAATTAGCAAACTGATCTAAGCTTGCACAAGCGGGCGATAACAAGACGATATCTCCTGACTGAGCCTGCTTAGCAGCCTGTTGCACTGCCTTTGCTAAGGTTCCACTAATGACGCAATCCACATCAGCGCCCAAGGCATCCGAAATTAACTGGGCGTCTTTACCGATCAAGAATGCCCCCTTCACAAAGCGCAAAGCGGGTTCTCGTAGAGGGCTAAAATCCTGCCCCTTGCCTTCGCCACCAGCAATTAACCAGATGCGTTTTCCGGACTCGCTATTACCTAAGCCGCTTAATGCAGCAACTGTAGCGCCTACATTTGTACCTTTACTATCGTCAACATATTCAACATCTGCAAAGATAGCAATGCTTTGTACGCGGTGTGGCTCACCATGGTAATCACGCAGACCATGTAACAACATATTCATTGGCAAGTTTGCCGCTCTAGCCAACGCTAAGGCTGCAAGCGCATTTAAGGCGTTGTGGCGACCACGAATACGCAATGCATCTGCTGGTATCAATCGCTTTAAACGTAACTCTTCAAGCTCTTCAACCACCTTCGGTTTACGACGACGCTTGGGGAGCAGCTCAAGATCCTCGTCTACTTCCGCCCAAACCAACCAGTCAATTCCGCCGGCGCGCAAATCATGCTCAATCCCGAAGGCGCCTTGCTCATCAGGGCGCCCAGAACCAAAAGTTACCACTTTGTTCTCTGGCTTATGCTCTTTATCCATGAGGCCCATTACCAATGGATCATCACGATTCAAAATACATACGGTGTCTGCGCCAAAAATTCTGGCCTTGGCATCGACATAAGCTTGCATATCGCCATGCCAATCTAAATGATCTTGTGTCAGATTCAATACCGTTGCGGCTGTAGCATTCAATGTATGGGTATAAACCAATTGAAAGCTGGAAAGTTCCAACACCCAGATATCGGGCATATCAACAATTTGATCGGCCTGATCTAAGCAAGAGCTTAATTTATCTAATGCCGCTGGACTAATATTGCCCGCTACTGCAACTTTCTTACCTGCACGCTCGCACAGTTGGCCAGTCAGGACCGTAGTGGTTGTCTTACCATTCGTCCCTGTAATTGCCAAAATACTGGGTTGATATTTCAATCCATCCACTGATGACAGATGCTCCATCGCAGCAATTGCTCTGGCAAAAAACTCAATTTCGCTCCAGACCTCAATATTCAGCTCTTGCGCTTTCGCTAAGAATGACTGCACTGGTTCCTGAAAGGGCGAGAGGCCAGGGCTGATCCCAATAACCTCAACATCCTTTAATAAAGCCTCATTGAGCTCTCCAAAATGAGTGCTTTTGAGACCGGCTATTTCTAACTCGCTTAGCCAGAATGTCTGACGCGTGCTGAGCTGCTCAATATCACGCGTATCCGCAAGCTGAACAGAAGCGCCATTTCGTAAGCACCATTTAGCCATGGCAACACCTGACTCGCCCAGGCCCAAAATTAAAAAATTCTGTGGGGCCTGATAACCCCCATCTGCGAGGGATGCTGGATTGGCAAAGGCGTTTTTTAAATTCTGCATTTTTATACTTTGGCTCACCGTAATTTGAGACTAGACAAGCCGATTAGGACCAACAAAATGGTGATGATCCAGAAACGCACTACTACCTGTGTTTCACGCCATCCACCCAATTCAAAATGATGATGTAAAGGTGCCATCCGAAAAATACGTCGACCTTCTCCATAGCGCTTTTTAGTGAACTTAAACCAAAACACTTGCAACATGACAGAGAATGTTTCGGCAACAAAAATACCGCCCATCACAAATAAAACAATCTCTTGTCTCACAATGACGGCAATAGTTCCTAGCGCTCCCCCTAAAGCAAGGGCACCAACATCACCCATAAATACTTGAGCTGGATGAGTGTTGTACCAGAGGAAGGCCAAGCCAGCGCCGCCCATAGCACCACAAAAAATCATGAGTTCACCTGCCCCTGGGATGTATGGGAAGAGTAAATATTTAGCGTAAATCGCATTACCCATCACATAAGCAAATGCACCAAGAGCGGCTCCAACTAATATGACTGGCATGATGACCAAACCATCAAGTCCATCAGTTAAATTAACTGCGTTACTGCTTCCAACAATCACCAAATAGCTCAAAATAATGAAGCCTAAAACACCCAGCGGGTAACTAATCTCTTTCATGAACGGAATCAGTAAATTTGACTTCGCTGGGAGATCTAAAGCAAAACCGCTGCTTAACCAATTAAAAAATAATTGCAGCACTTTTAGGTTGTTTACCTCAGAAACTGAGAAGGCTAGATAAATCGCAGCAAATAAACCAATCAATGTTTGCCACAAGAACTTCTCGCGAGATGCCATCCCCTTAGGGTCTTTGTGTGCCACTTTTCGATAGTCATCTACCCAGCCGATCAAACCAAAACCAAAAGTAACAATCATCACAATCCAAATAAAGCGATTGCTTAGATCAGCCCACAATATGCAAGAAATAAAAATGCCAATCAAAATCAATACGCCGCCCATCGTTGGCGTACCCGATTTAACCAAGTGGGTTTGTGGGCCATCTGTGCGTACTGCCTGACCCATCTTCAGCGCCGATAACTTGCGGATCACCCAGGGGCCAAATGCCAATCCAATTAATAAGGCAGTTACTGTTGCCATCACAGCTCTAAAAGTGATGTAGTTAAATACCCTGAAGAAACCGAAATCATCTTGCAACCATTGCGCTAATATTAAGAGCATGCTTTTGCCTCCTCTAATAAGGCTTGAACTACACGCTCCATACGCATAAAACGCGACCCTTTAACCAAAATGTTTAAATGCTGACCACTATCTTTTTGCTGCAAACGAAAATCCTTCGTTAATCTCGCATTCAAGATATCCACCTCTGAGAAATGCTCTGCACCTGAGGAAAGTTTTAATTTTTGTTTCATTTCCTCAAAGCCTTGAATGGCAAACTTACATTGCTCGCCAATAGAGAATAATTTCGCGATCCCCTGTTCTGCTGCATATGCACCAACCTCATGGTGAAAAGCTGGGCCCTGATCCCCTACTTCGCCCATATCGCCAAGCACTAACCAAGAAGTTTTACCGGACTGCTTTAAGGCATCAATCGCAGCCCTCACAGAATCTGGATTCGCGTTATAGCTGTCGTCAATGAGGGTGTGATTAGCATCAAGATTTTTTGCTTGCATGCGACCATTAACTGGATCGAAAGACTCCAGGCCCTCTTGTATTTTTTCTAGACTCAATCCAGCAGCCAAAGCTACGGCACCTGCTGCTAGTGCATTGCGTACATTGTGATTACCCAAGGTTTTTAACTGGATCTCAATTACCCCTTGAGCCGTCTTCATCTCGAGATGGCCATTGGCAAGCAAGCGACCCTGGACTTCTGCAGTCGAATGATCTTGATGAGCATTCAAAACAAAATCCATAATCTTGCGTCCATCCGCGGCTTTGCGCCACACCCCTGAGAATTCAGAATCTGCCGGGAAGACCGCCACACCATTTCGAGGTAAGGCACGCAAGGCATCAGAGTGCTCTTCCGCCACGGCGGCAACTGTTGTCATGAACTCTTGATGTTCACGTTGAGCATTATTAATAAGTGCAATATTTGCGCCTGCGATATCTGCTAGCTGCGCTGTTTCTCCAGGGTGATTCATCCCCAACTCAATCACTGCCAGTTGATCACTGGAACGCAAACGCAATAAAGTCATTGGCAAACCAATCTCGTTATTAAGATTGCCCTTGGTAACCAATGTATGTTTTTCCCCTGCCGCCGCTCTAAAGATGGAAGCAATCATTTCTTTGACAGTGGTTTTGCCATTACTTCCGGTCACAATTGCAAGGGGAATGGCGAACTGCGTACGCCAGGCTTTGGCTAAAGTACCTAAACTTAACCTAGTATCAGCAACACACACTGCAGCCAAATGCTCAGGGCACTTTTCTTTCGAACTAATTAACGCTGCATTTGCTCCCGTTTTTGCAACATCTGCTAAGAAATCATGCGCATCAAAGCGTTCGCCAGAAAGAGCGATAAATAATTCACCAACATCAACCTGACGGCTATCACTTCCAACCCGAGAAATCTCTAAGTGCTGAGCAGCAGCAGCAGAAATATTAATTAGCTGACTACCTGGCAGCATTGCAGAGATCTGAGCAAGATTGGTCATTGCCAACATCAGGCCATTCCTCCTGCTGCCAAAAGAATGTGCTCTTGGTCAGAAAAATCAAACTTTTTGCCTTTGATTTCTTGTGTGGACTCATGCCCCTTACCGGCGACTAAGACCACATCAGCAACTTCTGCATGCCTTACTGCAGTCATGATTGCTGCAGCACGATCCTCAACTGTTTGAATATTTTTTGCAACGACATCCATTCCCTCAAGGATCATCGAAATAATCGCACCCGACTCTTCTGACCTTGAGTTATCACTTGTCAACACAATGTGATCTGCATGTTGCTGTGCAATTCTTCCCATTTCCGGGCGCTTACCAATATCTCGATCGCCGCCGCATCCAAATACACACCAAATTTTTCCACCACGAGCAGTTGCAATGGGACGTAAAGCCATCAATGCTTTTTCAAGTGCATCTGGAGTGTGCGCATAATCGACCAACACCATGGGGCCATCGGCCTTAGGTGTTTTATTCAAAGAGACTAGCTCCATACGACCCCTGACTGGTCGCAACCCGCCGATAAACTTGGCAGCTTGTTCAATACTTATGCCCTGCGTTAAAAGAGTAGTCCACACTGCAAGGCAATTGCTTAAATTAAATTCACCCAAGACTGAGACATGGGCCACATGCTCACCAACACCTTTATGCACAAATACAGAGTCATAACCAGTAGTGCTTAAAACAGTATCTTTTCCATAAATACACTGCAGCCGATCACCAAACTTCTCAAAACCAATAAATGCCGCTTCTGTTAGAGCGTATCCCCACACTTTGATGCGATTCTGCGCTACTAATTTCATCGCAAGTTCACGACCAAATGGATCGTCTAGATTCACAACTGCATGCTCTAAACCAGCCTGGTCAAATAGTTTTGCTTTTGCTTGGGCGTAATCAGTCATGCTGCCGTGATAATCTAGGTGATCTTGGCTTAAATTAGTAAATACAGCGCTATTGAATTCAAGACCGGCAACACGATCTTGCTCCAATGCATGGGATGACACTTCCATCGCAATATGTTTAACGCCTACATCTAAAAATTCTTTTACTTGTGATTGCAAGTTCGGAGCATCTGGCGTGGTGTAGCCTGTCTGCCTCAATTGCCCCGGGAAACCGACTCCTAAGGTGCCCATGACCGCGGCGCGACTATTCGGCTGATCCAATGCCTGAGCGAGCCATTGAGTAATGGTGGTTTTTCCATTGGTCCCAGTAACACCAATGAGCTTGAGGTGCTTGCTTGGGAAGTCATACCACTGTGCACATAAATAACCAACTTTCTGCGCTAGATTTTCAACCGCAAAAAATTGAGGATGATCTGCATACTGATTACCCATGCCTGCTGGGTCAAAAACAACTGCTGCAGCCCCATTTTTCAAAGCATCAGAAATATAGTCACGTCCATCTCGCAAGGCTTTGCCATGGCCAACCTGATAGGCAAAGAAAATATCGCCAGGCTGAACTTTACGACTATCAACAGTTACTTTTGCCGATGGGGCAAGCAAACCTTGTAAATGGCTTATGAGGTTGGCGGGTTCTAGGTTCATGACCACACTCATCTTTTCAAAACCACATGTTGTGCTGGTCCATTGGCAGAATGTGTCTCTGTCAGGCCACTATCACTTAATGAAGCCTGCTTCACACTACTATCGGGCAGTACATTTAAAGTGTGCAAGGTTTCACTAACAATCGCGGAGAATACTGGTGCTGCTACGTCACCGCCATAATGACTACCGCCAGTTGGTTCATCGATCATCACCGCAACTGAAATGCGTGGCGCACTAATAGGAGCTATACCAGCAAAATAGGCAAGGTATCTGTTTCCATACGCCTTACCAACAAGCTTATGGGCTGTGCCCGTCTTTCCGCCAACTCGATATCCATCAGCTTGGGCTTTTACCGCTGTGCCGCCTGGCAACGTCACCGTCTCAAGCATTTGGCGCATTTCAAGGGCCGTCTTGGCAGAGATAATTCTGGTGCCGGGCTTCAATTCTGGACTACGCTCAATCGTGATCGGAACCAATTCTCCATCGCGAGCAAAAATAGTATAGGCACGAGCAACTTGAAACAATGAGCCTGAAAGACCATAACCAAATGCAACTCGGGCCTGGTCACTCGGCACCCAATTTTTAAAAGGGTGCAAGGTCCCCGCTACCGCCCCAGGGAATCCAATCTTTGGCGCCTGCCCAAAACCAACTGCAGCATACATATCCCACATCTCTTCTGGAGAGAGGTAATTCATGGCAATTTTTGCCGCCCCAATGTTGCTTGATTTCTGAATAATCTGTGCGACCGTGAGAACGCCATTAGGATGCGTATCCGTAATGGGTTTTTTACCGACCAAATAACTTGCGCCAATCGGCATAGACATACTTGGAGTGATGACGCCTTTTTCTAAAGCTGCAGAAACAGTAAAGGGCTTAATGGTAGAGCCGGGCTCAAACATGTCTGTAAGCACTCGGTTCCGCAGTTGCTCACCGCTTAAGCCCCTTCGGTCATTTGGGTTGTAGCTTGGGTAATTGGCTAGAGCCAAAATCTCCCCAGTTTGGGTATCTAACACTACTGCGCCACCAGCTTTTGCATGATGTTCAATAACAGCATTTTTTACCGCGTTATAAGCTAGGTATTGAATTTTGCTATCGATGGATAGTTGTAAATCTTTACCATTTTGTGGAAATTGTTGAATTGCCACATCTTCAACAATTCTTCCTAGACGATCTACCACCACGCGACGTTGGCCAGGATGCCCTGCTAAATCCTTCTCTCTTGAAAGCTCCATGCCTTCTTGTCCACGATCCTCAACATTAGTAAAGCCGACGACATGGGCCATCGCCTCACCTTCTGGATAGAAACGGCGGTACTCATTATTTAAGCCAATGCCAGGTATCTCTAACTTTCTCACCTCTTGAGCAACATCAGGATCAACTTGCCGCTTCAAGAAAATCTGCTTGCGCTCTTCCTTTAACTTTTTGCGCAAATCCAATTCACTAATTTGCAAAAGACTGGCGAGCTTAGTGATTTTTTCAGCAGATAGATCATCTGGGACCGTGTCGTTATAGGCAATTACTGATTTCGCTTCAAGACTTGTAGCAATCACCTGACCATTGCGATCCAGAATTTTTCCACGACTTGCTGGTAGCTCAAGTTCTCGTTGTGTACCTCTGACAGCCTTTGCCTCGTAAAATGCATTTCCAGGACCCTGGATCCAAAAAGCTCTGAGCAAGAGCAGCATAAATACAAAAAATAAAAGGAATAGCATCAGTCGCGACCGCCACATAGGCAGACGCAATACTAAATTCGGCGTGGTCGAAAAACCTACCGGCCTCACTTAGCCTCCTTTAGATACAAAGTACGCTCTGGTGAGATGGGTGCCATATGCAATTGATTGCGTGCAACATCACGAATCCGCGCAGACTTTGATAAGTTACGCTGCTCGTATTCCAGGCGCAAGCCATCTTGATTGAGTTGGTACTCTTGAGCTTGTGCATGCTCCAATGAAACAAATAGTTTGCGTGCGCGCTGCTGAGCAGCGACGAGTGATAAAGCGCAGATCAGCAGCAGAGATAGCAAGGTCAGAGTTGCGCGATTCATGCACGCACTCCCAAACGCTTTTCTGCTATCCGCATAATGGCTGAACGCGCGCGTGGATTTTCCGCAATCTCTTGATCGCTTGGTTTTACACGGCCAATAATTTCTAATGCACTTTTTGGCAGATCTTTTTCTCGGACAGGAAGGCCACGAGGCAGCTCTACCTTTGCATGAGATTGTAAAAATTGCTTAACAATTCGGTCCTCTAAAGAATGGAAGCTAATAACTGCTAACCTTCCTTGGGGCTTCAATAACTTCAATGTAGCTTTCAGGCCCAATTCCAAATCCTCAAGCTCACGATTAATTGCAATCCGTAAGGCTTGAAAAGTTCTCGTAGCGGGATCTTGACCCGCCTCTCGAGTGCGCACCACACTTGCAACTAAGTTTGCTAATTGCAAGGTCGTTTTGGGGGATGAGCCCTCCTCGCGTTTGGCCACAATAGCTTTGGCAATCTGAAATGCAAAACGTTCTTCTCCGTAAGTCTTAATCACTCTTGTGATTTCCTCCTGCGGTGTTTGCTCTAACCACTCTGCAGCGGTCAAACCATGCGCCGTATCCATCCGCATATCGAGAGGACCTTCTCGCCGAAAAGAAAATCCCCGATGCGCTTGGTCTACTTGTGGAGAGCTGATCCCCAAATCCAACAAAATGCCATCGACTGATTCGGGTTCTGCGTACTGATCCATCTGTGCAAAACTGCTGTGCACAATCCTCAAGCGTGGATCTTGGATAGCATTGCCAACTGCGATCGCATCCAAATCTTTGTCGAACGCAATCATTCGAGCATTTACATTGAGTTGTTTCAGCAAAGCCTGCGTATGACCACCGCGCCCAAATGTCCCATCGATCACGATAATATTTTTTGCTGAAGCGGAATCCTGAATCAGTGGGCCGCCAATTAGCGCCGTCACCGCCTCGGCCAGCAATACTGGGCGATGAGTCATGTTCATAGCACCCTGTCATCAAAAATTAAATTGCTTGAGTGCCTCAGGCATACCTTGCGCAATCGCAGCCTGTTCTTTCGCAGCATATGTGGCCGAATCCCACAATTCCAGGTGGCTTCCCATGCCCAGCAAGATCACTTCTTTTTCAATGCCGGCCGCAGTGCGTAACTCGGGGCTCACTAAAATTCTTCCAGCGCTATCCAGATCTATCTCTGCAGCATTACCAAGGAAAATGCGACGCCACCAATGGGCATCCATCGGCAACTGGGCAACTCGTGCGCGGAAGGTTTCCCACTCAGGACGCGGGAAAAGCAAAAGACAGCCATCGGGATGCTTTGTAAGCGTGATTCGACCCTCGCCTTGAACCAACAAGGCGTCACGATGCTTTGCCGGCACAGACATGCGGCCTTTTGCATCCAAATTGAGAGCTGACGCACCTTGAAACACCAATTACCCCACTTTTTCACACTTCCTCCCACTTTAGAGGATCAATATGAGAGGGTCAAGTGTTTTGAGGGCTTTTTTTAGGAATTTCTCTAGTGATTACAATCACTTAGCGTCGTGTGTTCATAAAATAGTGATATCAAAATTACTACTTGAAACAAGAGCTTGGAAAATACACTTAAGAATGGGTCTTAGCTATTGGCTGCAATAGCAGTCAATATACTGTATTAAAAAACAGTATATTGATTTCTGATTGATGACATAAATCATCAAAAATTAAATTTTGTATGCACTCGTTGTCATGACTTTAGACATTACCTGCATCAGTTGCTCAATCGGCTTTGGTAAAGACACTCCACCAGCCCGAAGGGCGGCCTGTCCATGCTCAATTTCATCAAGTCGCATTTGCTCAACAATGGCACGTGAACGATGATCCTTTTGAGGTAATTTTTGCAGATGACTTTCAAGATGATTTTCTACTTGCTTTTCAGTTTCAGCAACAAACCCTAAACTCCACCGATCACCCGCTAAACCAGCAACCATACCGATTGCAAAGGATCCTGCATACCACAATGGATTGAGATAACTGGTATGTGAACCTAACTCATGTAAGCGCGTTTCACACCAAGCCAAGTGGTCCATTTCTTCTTGTCCAGAGTGATGCAGCATTTCTTGAATCTCGAGATTTCTGGCAAATAATTTTTGCGACTGATACAGCGCCTGTGCACAAACTTCACCGACATGATTGACGCGCATTAAGCCCGCTGCATGTTCTCGCTCAGCGGGGTCTAAAACTACCTCGGCATTAAGATCGATACCTGGGATTTGCCGTCGGGCATTAGCACCGCCAACAACCGACCGCAAGGCGGTATCAAACTCAATAATGACGCGATCTAGCAGGGACATTTCCGCGCAATAATTTAAACTAAAACTTCGGATTTAGAGGTCTGCTTTGTCTTCAAGCCAAGCTCCGCTAGTAGTTCACGGTCTTGTTCCGCCTCAGGATTAGCGGTAGTGAGTAGTTGCTCACCATAAAAAATCGAATTGGCGCCTGCCAAAAAACACATGGCCTGAACTGCCCTTCCAAGCTCCTGACGACCAGCTGATAAACGTACCCTGGCGCGCGGCATCGTGATGCGCGCAACAGCAATGGTTCTCACAAATTCAAGCGGATCTAGCGGCTTTTGTTCAGCCAAAGGGGTGCCGGCAACTGGCACCAAATGATTGATAGGCACAGACTCTGGGTAAGGGCTCAAATTAGCTAACTGAGCTAAAAAAGCTGCCCGCTGCTCTCGAGACTCACCCATGCCGACAATGCCGCCACAACAAACCGACATGCCTGCAGCCCGCACATTGGCAATGGTGTCTAAACGGTCTTGATAGTCTCTTGTTGAGATCACTGAGCGATAAAAGTCTTCGCTGGTATCGAGATTATGGTTATAAAAATCTAAGCCAGCCTCTTGCAGGGCTTGAGCCTGATCGGCCTCGAGCATCCCCAAAGTAGCACAAGTCTCCAGACCTAAGGCCTTAACACCCTTAATCATGGCCGTGACTTTTTCAATATCGCGATCCTTAGGTTCACGCCAAGCGGCTCCCATACAAAAGCGATTCGAACCAGCAGCTTTAGCCGCTTTGGCGGCCTCCAGTACCTCATCCAGCTCCAGAAGCTTATTGGCCTTCACATCGGTATCGTAACGAGCAGCTTGAGGGCAATAAGCACAATCTTCAGGACACCCGCCGGTCTTAATAGACAAAAGCGTAGCCAATTCAACATCCCCGTCAGGGAAATAGGCTCGATGCGTTTCTTGAGCCTTGAACATCAAATCATTGAACGGCAAGGCAAATAGGGCCTCAATTTGGGCTATTGTCCAAGCGCCAGAGGCATTAACTGCCTTATGCAAATCCGCCTTGGACTTGACATGAGTAAGGGGTTTTTCAGCAGTTTGTACGTCCAGCATGGGTAAATTCCAGAAAATAGATTAAATCAAGTCATAAACATAACAGATAGAAGCCTAAAGGAGGAAAAACTAGTGGTCAAATATCAATGATGAAAAAGAAGCTTATATCTGATGTAAATCAAAACCGCTGGGTAGAAAGAAGTTTGACAGCAGTTTGGCATCCCTGCACCCAGATGAAGCATCATGAAACTTTTCCCCTTATTGCCATCACTCATGGCAAAGGGCCATGGCTATATGACGAAAACGGTAATGCCCTTTTAGACTGCATTAGCTCTTGGTGGACAAACTTATTTGGGCACGCCAATCCACGCATTAATCAAGCCATCTGTAAGCAATTAGAAAAAATTGAGCACGTCATGCTTGCTGGCTTCACCCATCCGCCCGTCATCGAACTCTCTGAAAAGCTGGCCGCTTTAACTAAGGGGCATTTGGGACACGCCTTTTACGCGTCTGATGGCGCTTCTGCAGTAGAAATTGCTTTAAAGATGAGCCACCACTATTGGCAACTCAACCATCAGCCAAATAAGAAAAAATTTGTTTGCCTAGAAAACGGCTATCACGGAGAAACACTGGGAGCATTAGCAGTTACGGATGTAGCAATTTTTCGGGAAGCCTACGGCTCTCTCTTGCAAGAAGTCTTTACCGTGGGATCACCAGATGCTCGCAAAGCAAAGCTTGGTGAGACTGCTGAAGATGTTGCAATACAAGCAGCCCAAGAACTTGAAAAATTATTTCAAAAAGAACAACAGAATATTGCAGCTCTTATTATTGAGCCACTAGTTCAATGCGCTGGGCAGATGGCAATGCACTCTCCAGAGTATCTACGGCAAGTCAGAATTCTCTGTGATCGCTATAACATTCACCTCATTGCCGACGAGATTGCCGTTGGATGTGGGCGTACAGGTCAATTTTTTGCCTGCGAGCACGCTGGTATCTGGCCGGATTTCATGACCCTCTCCAAAGGAATTAGTGGAGGGTATCTACCTCTTTCAATCTGCCTCACTACAGAAAAAATATATCGCGCTTTTTACAGCGATCAAACGCAACAAGGATTTTTACACTCCCACTCCTATACAGGCAATCCACTGGCATGTGCAGCAGCATTGGCCTGTCTGGAGATATTTGAATCTGAGACGATTCTTGAAAAAAATCAAATCCAGGCGCAAACACTTAAACATGCGTTCGCTTGGGCCAAAACAGATGACCGTATTGAGCATGTTCGACAACAAGGAATGATCTTGGCATTTGATGTTAACAATCAGTTTCTACGTAATCCTGCTTTATTTCCCCGAGAAATGTTTTCAGCCAGCTTAGGTGAGGGCATATTAATTCGCCCTATTGGTAATACGATCTACGTCATGCCTCCTTATATTTTGACCGATCCCCAAACGATTCAAATGGGTAAATCTGTGCAGCGCGCACTTAATCAGGTGCTCGCATGAGTAAACCATTTAATGCCTTCAGTCTTGTTCAAGAGCAGATCGCAGACCTCGAAACCCAATTACTCAAACGCAAACTGCGCATTAACCAGTCGCCTTGTGATACCGAAGCGTTGGTAAACCATCGGAAGTTACAGGCCTTTTGTAGTAATGATTATCTTGGCCTCGCAAATCATCCGGACTT
Source organism: Burkholderiaceae bacterium (assembly GCA_947447945.1). GTDB lineage: Bacteria > Pseudomonadota > Gammaproteobacteria > Burkholderiales > Burkholderiaceae > Polynucleobacter. The sequence continues at coordinate 22,452 of CANFLR010000007.1, read as the reverse complement.
GATTCAAGCTCTCGCTGAAGGTGCCCATCAATATGGGGTTGGTAGTGGCGCGTCTCACTTAATCAGTGGGCACAGCACGGCGCATGATTTGCTTGAAAAGCGATTAGCCTCTTTACAAAGTAAACATATTCCCAATGCACGCGCACTTTTTTTTAGTACGGGTTATCTAGCAAATATAGCAGCCATCACCGGCTTAGCAAAACTGGCAAAACCAGGTGAGGTAAGCATCTACTCTGCCAAACTGAATCATGCCTCACTTATTGATGGCGTTCGTTTAGCAAGCACTCAGTCCAAAGCCTCAGTCACATTATTTGACCATCAGCAATTGGGCTCACTGATTGACGCTATTAAACAAGATCAAAATTCACTAAAGATGATCGTGACGGATGGTGTTTTTAGTATGGATGGCGATATTGCGCCAGTACAAGAATTACTGAAAATTGCCGATCAATACGATGCCCTACTGCTAGTGGATGATGCTCATGGTTTTGGTGTCTTGGGAGAACAAGGGCATGGCATTCTAGAGCAATTAGGCATCGTGTCTGATCGGATCATCTACGTTGGAACCCTGGGAAAAGCGGCAGGAGTTGGCGGCGCTTTTATTTGTGCACAGGCTCCATTTATCGAGTGGCTCATTCAAAAAGGTCGGCCCTATATTTACAGCACCGCTACACCACCAGCAATTGCGCATGCCTTACTAAAGAGTCTCTCCATTATCGAAAGTGAAGAAGGTAAGTCTAGACGTCACCAGCTACATCGGCTCATTACCCATTGGCAAAATGAAATGCACTTTTCTCATTGGCAGCAACCAGTGTCATGTACACCGATTCAACCGGTGATTCTTGGAAGTAATGCGCATGCATTAGCGGCAGCAACAACATTAGATGAGCTGGGTTACTGGATTCCAGCAATTAGGCCGCCAACCGTCCCTGTGGGAAGCGCCCGCCTACGTATTACTTTTTCCGCAAATCACAGCATTGCAGATTTGCAAGGGCTCATTGAAGCGCTCCAGAAAATTGAGCGGCAAATTCTGGAGCAGTCTTCTTGAGCGCCCCTCATCAATCCTCCGGATTTTTTATCACAGGCACCGATACTGAAGTTGGTAAAACTTTGGTGAGTGGCGCCTTGATTTTGAAACTCAAAGAAATCGGACTGAATACCACTGGCTTCAAACCTGTTGCAGCAGGAACGTATCAGGACTCCAATGGACGCATCCTCAATGAGGATATCGAAACCCTAAGCATAGCGTCTTATCTTGGGCAAAATAGTGTTGATCTCTGCCCCTTCACCCTCAAGGCTGCAATAGCCCCCCATCTAGCAGCTCAAGCAGAGGGGATTCACTTAAATACAGCAGTCATCGTGCAAGCCTTCCAAAAAATATCTGCGTCATTTGATGCAGTCGTTGCAGAAGGGGCTGGTGGATTTTTGGTGCCCCTCAATGAGCAAGAAAATTTGGCTGATGTTGCAAAGATGCTTAAGCTACCGATCATCCTCGTTGTCGGAATGCGTTTAGGTTGCATTAATCACGCCCTCCTTACTTGGGAAGCGCTGACAATACGCAAGCTTCCAATCGCGGGGTGGATTGCCAATACACTTTCTGAAGAAATGCCCCACTTATCAGATAACATTCAAACGCTGAAAACGAGGATCAATGCCCCTTTGTTGGGAATCGTCCCCCCACTCCCCAAGAACCTGCAAAAACAAGCAAATCAGCCTTATTCATTGAAAGCCCTTGAATTTGCTGCGGGGCATATAAAGCTACCTGCATAGAACTTAGACTAAATCAGTGCGGCACTAGGTCGTTTCAGATAAGATAAACATATGCGATTACTCCCTGAAATCGTCGATTCCGCAGCAGCAATTCAAGAAATACGGCGCAATATTCATGCCCATCCAGAATTGCGCTTTGAGGAGAATCGCACATCTGATCTTGTTGCCGAAGCCCTTTCGAGCTGGGGCGTCACTGTTTTTCGTGGCATGGGCAAGACTGGGGTTGTGGGTCGCCTCGAAGGCGATCTAGGTCCAGGAAAAATGGTTGGCTTACGCGCTGACATGGATGCACTCCCCCTTCAAGAACATAATCATTTTGCGCACACTTCTACTCACCCTGGAAAAATGCATGCCTGCGGTCATGATGGTCATACCGCGATGCTTTTGGGTGCCGCTCAATATTTATCTAACAACAGAGACTTTAAAGGCACAGTTATTTTTATTTTCCAACCGGCCGAAGAAGGTGGTGCGGGAGCGCAAGAAATGATTCGTGATGGGCTCTTTGAAAAATTCCCCTGCGATGCCGTTTTTGGATTACACAATTGGCCTGGTCTAGCTGAAGGCCATTTTGGTGTTACTGCAGGACCCATGATGGCCTCAAGTAATGCATTTGAGATCACGATTCGCGGTAAAGGTGGACATGCGGCATTGCCTCACAATAGCGCCGACCCAGTCTTAACAGGTACTCAAGTTGTGCAAGCGCTTCAAAGCATTATTACTCGCAATAAACGTCCGGTTGATGCTGCTGTTTTATCGGTCACGCAATTTCATGCGGGCGAAACCAGTAATGTGATTCCTGATAGCGCCTTTATTGGAGGCACGGTACGCACCTTCACCTTAGAAGTGCTCGATCTCATTGAACAGCGTCTTCGTGAGATTTGTCATAGTGTGGCCAATGCCTTTGATTGCCAAGCAGAAATTACTTTTTCTAGAAACTATCCACCGCTCATCAACCATCGAAATGAAGTGGAGTTTGCCGCTGAGGTAATGAGCGAGCTAGTTGGGGAACAGAACGTCAATAGTGCAATCGATCCAACCATGGGCGCAGAGGACTTTGCTTTTTTCCTCCTGGAGAAGCCCGGCTGCTATGTCTTCCTGGGTAATGGTGATGGCGATCATCGCTCTGTGGGGCATGGCATGGGACCATGTCACCTCCATAATCCTTCTTATGACTTCAATGATGCGCTCATACCGGTTGGCGTGAGCTATTGGGTCAAATTAGCGCAACGTTACTTAGAAAAAAATGAGTATTGCTTCGTTAGGAATGAGTAAATTTAGCCGGACGCTTTTCAATAAAAGCAGCCATACCCTCTTTCTGATCATTCGTTGCAAAACAGGCATGAAATAAACGACGCTCAAAATGAATTCCTTCTGAGAGTGTAGTTTCATAAGCAGCATTAATACTTTCTTTGACCATCATCGACGTCAACAAAGGCATATCTGCAATCCCTTTTGCGATTGCAGAAACTTCCTTCAACAAATCAGCTTGAGGAAAAATACGGGCCACCAAACCTGAACGTTCGGCTTCATGCGCATCCATCATGCGCCCTGTCAATGCTAAATCCATTGCCTTTGATTTGGAAACAGCCCGTGGTAAACGTTGGGTGCCCCCAGCACCAGGAATAATGCCAAGCTTAATTTCTGGTTGGCCAAACTTCGCGTTATCAGCCGCCATAATCATGTCGCACATCATGGCTAACTCACAACCGCCGCCTAATGCATAACCAGAAACAGCTGCAATCACCGGCTTACGCACTTTTCTGATTTGCTCCCAGTTACGAGAAATATGGTCAATGCGATAGGCTTCTTGGAAACTATACTTGGCCATTACAGCAATATCAGCTCCAGCAGCAAATGCTTTTTCACTGCCAGTAACAATAATGCAAGCGATGTTCTCATCGGCATCAAAACTCATGAGCGCAACGCCCAATTCATCCATCAACTCATCATTTAAAGCATTTAATACCTGAGGGCGATTTAAGGTGATCGTGGCCACTTTGCCATCCACCTTAGTCAAAATAGTGTTGTAAGTCATAAAACCCTTTCAGTATTAATCGGCCTTAGCGTGGCAGCAATAACCACATCTTGCCATTTTGTTTCATCCGGCCAGCCATTTCTGCTGCAACATCCCCAGAACCCCAATAATAATCAGCTCTAACGGCCCCCACAATGGCGCTCCCAGTATCCTGTGCCATCACCAACTTTTGTAAAGCTTGAGTACTCAGAGGTTTAGTAGTAGCCAAAAATACCGGTGCCCCCAAAGGCAGAGACTTCAGGTCAATCGCAATGCTTCTTTCTTCGGTCAGAGGAACGCCAAGTGCGCCATTTGGGCCAAGCTGTGCACTAACATTACTAGGCAATTCTTTAAAGAAAACAAAACGCGGGTTAGCGTTGAGCATTTCCTCTACCCGACTAGGGTTCCGTTTTGCCCACTGGGAGATGCCTTGCATCGTTGCTTCGCTGCGGGTAATTTCTTTGCGATCCAATAGCCATTGAGCAAACGATTTAAAAGGCTGGTCATTGGTTCCGGCAAAGCCTAAACGCAGAACCTGTCCATCATTAAGACGAATTTTTCCTGAGCCTTGTATTTGCATAAATGCTGCAGCAACAGGATCTTGCACCCATGCTATCTCCTGGCCCTTTAAAGCGCCTGAATTCATGAGCTCAGCACGCGTAGGCGCAGGACTGGGTTTTGCTTTTCGCCAAGCACTAGGATAGCCATACAAGGGCACGCTATAGGCACTGGTTCGCACGAGTGAACCACCCATCACTGGTTCGTAATAACCGGTTACTAAACCTGTTTCACTACCGCTAGCGTTATTACGTACTTCATAAGCCTGAAAGTAAGTCTCAAAATAGCGTCGAATAGCCTGCCGATCGACTGCAGAAACCTGCTCTGTCCGTGAGCATACTTCTCGCCAATTGACTTCACCACTGCGTTTACGCAACACTTCACAACTTTTAAGCCACGCGGGCCAAGCCTGGGTCAATTCATCGTCTTGCCATCCAGGTAAGGCCTGCCAACTGACCGCAGTAAAGCTGGCAATAGGGGAATTAAATGGGGTTGAAATCGAACTACTGGGTCGATAAGTCGTACTTCGAGTAGGAGGCGTAGAGCACCCCGCCACCAGAAAAGTCATCAATAGAGCGAATACACTAGTAGGAACTAAGCGCTTCGTCACTTTTAGGAAATAAAGAATCATGATCGCCAATTTACTTGATGAATACCCAATGTTGCTCTTTGTCCTAGAGGCGGGACTCGCCCTAGGCCTACTTCTATTTATCGTACTTTGGACAGGCAAGGGCAAAAAATAGCCTCTTAGGGCTCAAACTGCTTCAATGAAGGGTTCTAGGCATCACCAAGGCAAATTCGGGTATTGGGGCCTGGAAAAACTGGGCGTCCTCTGAAACGCAAAAATATTCACCCCGCATAGTCCCCGCTGGCGTCGGTAAAGTGGCCCAGCTGGTGTACTCAAAATGCTCGCCAGCCCGCAATAAAGGCTGCTGACCCACCACGCCTAGGCCGCGCACCTCCTGGACATCGTTATCCCCATCGGTAATGTACCAATGCCGGGCAATCAGCTGAACGCTGGCCGTGCCAGTATTGCGGATGGTGACGGTATAGGCAAAAGCAAACTGACGGTTATCGGGCTCAGATTGCTCAGGCAAGTACTGAGCTTTGACGGTAATAGTGATTTCATGAGGATTCATGCACGAATTCTGCGCCATCCTAGAGCCAACTGCAAGCTAGAATCTAGGGATGGATAGCCAAAAATCACTCCCTTTTGTTATCGCCCCCTCTATTTTGTCGGCAGACTTTGCTCGACTTGGTGAGGAAGTGAAAAATGTTCTTGCCGCTGGCGCCGACTGGATTCACTTTGACGTAATGGACAACCACTACGTTCCAAACCTCACCATTGGCCCTTTAGTGTGCGAAGCAATTCGTCCGCACGCCATCAAAAATGGTAAGCCTGCCATGATTGACGTTCATCTGATGGTCGACCCAGTAGATCGCATCGTGCCAGATTTTGCAAAAGCTGGGGCAAACCTCATTAGCTTCCATCCAGAAGCAAGTCCTCACGTTAACCGCACAATTCATCTGATTCGAGAGCAAGGCTGTCAAGCAGGTCTCGTTCTCAATCCTGCCACGCCTTTGGACTATTTAGACCATACCCTGGAATTGCTAGATTTGGTTTTGCTCATGTCAGTCAACCCCGGGTTTGGCGGGCAATCCTTTATTCCGAGCACTCTTCCGAAGATTGCACAAGTGCGAGCGCGTTTAGACCGATATCAAGCTGAGACTGGACGTCACATTCGACTAGAGGTTGATGGCGGCATCAAAGTTGACAACATCGCAGAAGTTGCTAAAGCGGGTGCAGATACTTTTGTGGCTGGGTCAGCTATTTTTGGCAAAGAGAATTACGCCTCGGTAATTGAATCCATGCGTGCGAAATTAGCATTATCAGGAAAAGCGTAATGCAGCGCGAAGAATTTAATGCTCTAGCAAAGCAGGGCTTCAATCGCATTCCTCTAGTAAAAGAGGTTTTGGCTGATTTAGAAACCCCGCTTTCCTTGTATATGAAATTGACGCAGGAATTTGGGAAAAAGAATACTTATCTCTTAGAGTCTGTTTTAGGGGGTGAGCGCTTTGGTCGCTTCTCTTTTGTTGGCTTACCAGCCAAAACTATATTGAGGACCGCTGGTTCGCCAGAAAATCCATTGACTGAGGTTCTCACTGACGGCAAAGTGGTGGAGAGTAACCGGGATAATCCGCTCGACTTCATTGACGCTTACTTCAAACGCTTCAAGGTTGCGATCAAACCCGGGCTCCCCCGTTTTTGTGGTGGACTAGCTGGCTACTTTGGTTATGACACCGTTCGCTACATCGAATCCCGCCTAGCTAAACATCAACTGCCAGATGAATTAGGTGTTCCAGATATTCAGCTAATGCTGACTGAAGAATTAGCGGTTATCGATAACGTCGCAGGCAGAATTTATTTAATTGTTTATGCCGATCCAAGTGAAGTGGATGCTTTTGAAAAGGGTCAAGCCAGATTAAAAGAATTACTCCTCTCTTTAAGCAAGAGCATTAGTATTCCAAGCTCTAGAGCCAGCACTAAAACTGAGCTCATTCGTCAATTCAAAGCAGTAGATTTTGAGGCTGCAGTTCGCAAAACCAAGGAATACATTTTGGCTGGCGATTGCATGCAGGTCGTTATTGGACAGCGCATTAGTAAACCTTTTACTGATTCGCCTTTAGCACTTTACAGAGCCTTACGCTCCCTCAATCCATCACCTTATATGTATTTTTATGATTTTGGAGACCTTCAAGTCGTTGGATCTTCACCAGAAATTTTAGTGCGCCAGGAAAAACGTCACTCAGAAAAGATTGTGACGATTCGCCCATTGGCTGGCACCCGTCCCCGCGGAGAAAATCCAGAAGAAGATGAGCGCCTTGCCAAAGAGTTACTTGCTGACCCAAAAGAGATTGCTGAACATGTGATGTTGATTGATCTAGCACGTAACGATGTAGGTAGGATCGCCAAAACAGGCTCAGTCAAGGTGACCGATTCGATGGCGATTGAAAAATACTCCCATGTACAGCATATCGTGAGCTCGGTTGAAGGTGAATTACTGGACAATATGAGCAATATGGATGTTTTACGTGCAACTTTCCCAGCAGGCACCCTATCTGGTGCTCCGAAAATTCGGGCAATGGAAATTATTGATGAAATGGAAATTGTGAAGCGAGGAGTATATGGCGGCGCCGTCGGCTACCTTTCCTTTTCAGGGGACATGGATGTCGCCATTGCGATTCGCACGGGCGTTATTCGCGGCGGTATGTTGCACTCACAGGCAGGCGCAGGCGTTGTAGCTGATTCAGATCCCACTGCCGAATGGAAAGAAACTGAAGCCAAAGCTCGGGCAGTATTGCTTGCGGCAGATTTAGTACAAGGAGGACTTGATGCTCCTCATGATTGATAACTACGATTCTTTTACTTATAACCTGGTTCAATACTTTGCTGAACTTGGTGAGGAAGTGAAGGTATTTCGGAATGATGAAATCACAGCAGCAGATATTGCTAAATTCAGTCCTGCTCGCATTTGTATTTCTCCAGGGCCATGCAGTCCTGCAGAGGCTGGTATTTCAGTGGAAACTATTAAACGCTATGCAGGGCAAATTCCGATTTTGGGAGTTTGCCTTGGGCACCAAGCGATAGGCGAAGCTTTTGGTGGAAAAATTATTCGTGCCCAGAAAGTCATGCATGGCAAAACAGATGTGATTCATCACACTGGTGTCGGAGTTTTTAAAGATATTCCCAACCCATTTACTGTCACGCGCTATCACTCCTTAGCCATTGAAAAAAATAGTATCCCTGCAGCATTAGAAATCACGGCCACTTCTTCAGATGGAGAGATCATGGGAGTACGTCATCGCGAATTTGCGATTGAGGGAGTGCAATTTCATCCCGAGTCAATTCTTTCTGAGCATGGACATGCCTTGCTCAAGAATTTTTTGCAAAACTAATTAACAGAAGCATCCAAGCACTATGGCCATTACTACTCAAGAAGCCTTACAACGTTGCATCGAACATCGCGAACTCTTTCATGATGAGATGACGGCCATGATGCGCCTCATCATGAGCGGTGAAATGCCTCCGACTATGGTGGCCGGCCTATTAGTTGCCTTACGAACTAAAAAAGAAACTGTTGGTGAAATTGCAGCTGCAGCTCAGGTTATGCGCGAGTTTGCTACCTCGGTCCATGTGGCAGATCGCGCCCATCTGGTGGATGTCGTGGGTACTGGGGGTGATGGCGCCCACACTTTCAATATTTCCACGGCGGCTATGTTTGTTGCGGCAGCAGCGGGTGCAAAAATTGCAAAGCATGGCAATCGTAGCGTGAGCAGTAAATCTGGCAGCGCAGATGTTCTAGAAGCGCTTGGTGTGAATCTTGCGCTTTCATCTGAGCAAGTTGCTAATTGCATTGCTCAAGTTGGCGCTGGCTTTATGTTTGCCCCCAATCATCACCCTGCCATGAAAAATGTTGTACCCATTCGCAAAGAACTCGGTGTACGCACGATTTTCAATATTCTAGGGCCCCTCACCAATCCAGCAGATGCACAACATATTTTGATGGGGGTATTTCATCAAGATCTAGTAGGAATTCAAGCGCGGGTATTGCAAGCTCTGAATATGAAACATGCTTTAGTGGTCTACGGTCGAGACGGTCTCGATGAAATCTCATTAGAAGGTCCTACCCTAGTTGGAGAGCTCCAAGATGGTGTGGTGCGTGAATATGAAATTCACCCACAAGATTTTGGCTTGAGTACTGCGCCAAGTAATCGTTTTAAAGTTGCCAATGCTGAAGAATCCAAGCAAATGATTTTGGATGTCCTCAATCAGAAGTCTGGACCTGCTAGCGATATTGTCTGTCTCAATGCGGGAGCCGTTCTTTATGTTGCTGATCTGGCCAAGGATATTGCCTCTGGCATTGCCATGGCAAAAGCTGCAATTAAGAGTGGCGCTGCTCTTCAAAAACTAAACGCCTTCGTAGCGGCCACCAAAGCTCCTTAACTTATTGATTGATCAAGTCATGAGCGATATTCTCGACAAAATTGTTGCCACCAAGAAAATTGAGGTTGCCAACAATTCAAAACATATTTCGCTCGCCCAACAGCGTGCGCAAGCTGAGGCTAATAACCAAGATCCCCAATTAAAACCAAGGGGTTTTATTCGCGCCATAGATCAAAAAATTATTTCTGGTAAAGCTGGCGTGATTACTGAGATCAAAAAAGCGAGTCCTAGCAAGGGAATCTTGCGAAACAATTTTGAGCCTGCGCAAATTGCGAAGACTTACGAGCAACATGGCGCAGCCTGCTTATCAGTCTTAACCGATGTAGATTACTTTCAAGGTTGCAATGCTTATTTACAAGAGGCTCGCGCTGCCTGCACCATCCCTGTCTTACGCAAAGACTTTACGATTGATCCCTATCAAATTTATGAAGCCCGAGCAATTGGTGCAGATGCGATTCTGTTAATCGTGGCTGCACTTGAGCTTCACCAAATGCAAGATTTAGAGGCTTGTGCTCATGACTTAGGATTAGATGTGTTAGTGGAAGTCCATAACGCTCAGGAACTAGAACAAGCGCTGCAATTAAAGACGCCCCTACTCGGAATCAATAATCGCAATCTGAAAAACTTTGAGGTCACGCTACAGACCACCCTTTCACTCTTGTCAATGGTTCCCGATACTAAGACCCTTGTCACAGAATCAGGCATCATGAATCGATCAGACGTACAACTCATGCGCGAACATCAAGTCCATGGCTTTTTGGTAGGCGAAGCCTTTATGCGAGCACCCGATCCAGGGTTGGCACTAGGCGAGTTATTTTCTTAAGAGACTGCTTTCATCCCTCTCATTAAGTCCAAGCTGGTCTTAATGAGGGCAATCAGTAAGACTGTCCCAAGGATATCCCCTATAAACATGACCATCAAGTGATTGACAGAGCCAGCATTATCTAAACCCCTAGTAGCAAACCAACATTGATGCAAGCCCGCACTTAATGCGGCATAAATCAGAATGCACAGCAATAATTTTGGCAAGCTTAAATCACTTAAGTCTGCAGCAATGGAGATATTAGACATCACAAAAATACGGGCTAAATACGGGGCAAAACCTGAAATCAAACCAACCCCTAGGCAAGTGATGAGATCTTGAGGAAAAGCGCCAAGCCAGCAAATCAGAAAAGAGGCTACGGCGATGCCAACAGCTCCGGGCAAGGCAAATACCAGAGTCAAAAACAAACGTAAACCGGCGGGCAAATAAATCCAATTGACACCGAGGCCATAAACCAAACTGCTTGTGAACCAGTCGTTCAAATAAAATAGGGCAGCATAGGAGAAGGCGCTAATAAAAAAGCTTGTCGACCATTCAGCGAGATTTTTATTCATTACTGTAAGTATGGTTTATTTTTCATAGGCCCGTAGAGCTGCCATTCGTTTAATAAGGCATACAATACTATGAGATCTAAAACCCACAAGAATATGCTTACCAATAAACCATCCCCATACCTTCGATTTCTAAACCTGATCGATGCATTGGATCGCATCAATCCTGGGAAAAAAATAGACGCTATTGAAGAAAACCTTCTCAATAAGATCGTCTTATCTTCTTTTGCTAAAGAATCCATTTTGGTTGGTGATTTGATTTCTTTGTCAGAATTAGGCTCGCAAGCAACCTTGCACGGCCGCCTTAAAAATCTCAATGCTATGGGCTATATCAAAATGGTTACCCATGATGATGGGCGCAAAAAACAAGTGCTTCCAACGAAAATGGCCCTCAAGCGCTACGAAGAAATCTCCAAATGTCTTGAAAAGGCAGCTAAAGCTGGCTAAGCCGCTCTCCATACCAATAAAAAGCCCTTAGAAATAAGGGCTTTTTATTAAGAGCACAGACTCATCAGACATTAAAGAGGAAGTTCAGAACGTCACCATCCTTGACGACATACTCTTTACCCTCTGCGCGCATTTTTCCAGCCTCTTTAGCGCCTGCTTCGCCTTTGAACTGGATAAAGTCATCGTAGGAAATGGTTTGGGCACGAATAAAGCCGCGCTCAAAATCCGTATGAATCACCCCTGCAGCCTGAGGAGCTGTATCACCCTTATGAATGGTCCAGGCGCGCACCTCTTTCACGCCAGCAGTAAAGTAAGTCTGCAGACCCAATAAGTGATAGCCGGCCCGAATCACCCGATCTAGGCCTGGCTCTGCCATGCCAAGATCTGCCAAAAATTCTGCTTTATCGACATCATCTAAGTCAGCAATTTCAGCTTCAATTGCAGCGCATACCGCAACGACTGGAGCTCCCTCTTTTGCAGCATGCTGCTGAACGGCTTCCAGATGGGGATTGTTATTAAAACCATCTTCTTTGACATTGGCCACATACATCGCTGGCTTTGCAGTAATTAAGCAAAGTGGTTTCAGAAGAAGCTTCTCATCGTCCGTTAAGTTCATACTCCGAACAGGCAGGGCTGAATCTAAGTGCGCCTGGACCTTGCTTAAGACTGCTACCAAAGCAGCGGCTTCTTTGTCATTACCTGACTTTGCTGCCTTACTGGAGCGATTAAGCGTTTTTTCTACTGTAGCCAGGTCAGATAGGGCTAATTCGGTATCAATCACGCCAATATCAGCAATTGGATCGATCTTTCCAGCCACGTGTATCACATTGGCATCCTCGAAACAGCGCACCACATGGGTAATTGCATCGGTTTCACGAATATTTGCTAAAAACTGATTTCCCAGACCCTCTCCCTTGGAGGCCCCAGCCACTAGACCAGCGATGTCAACAAACTCGACTGCTGCCGGAAGCACCCTTTCTGGGCTCACAATCTGCGCCAAAGCAGCTAGCCGAGGGTCAGGAACCTCAACCACACCAACATTAGGCTCGATCGTGCAGAAAGGATAGTTTTCCGCCGCGATTCCAGCTTTGGTAAGCGCGTTAAAGAGGGTAGATTTGCCGACATTAGGCAGGCCGACGATGCCACATTTCACAGACATAGCGACATTGTAAGGGCTTGGTTTCGATATCATCTAGATATGTCACAGGCTAGCCAAATTACCGCTGTCAATACGCCAACCAATACCGCCCCAATTCGCACAGTAGATGTGGTTGTTGTTGGGGGAGGCATTGCTGGAAAGGCCTGCGCCCTAGGGCTTGCGCAACTTGGGCTACAAACTATTGAGATTGCTCCTGACTTAGATAGCCCAATTCCAATCCCAACTGGGTCAGAATGGGGCCAAAGAATCTACGCCTTCTCACCGGGCACCCAAAAATTACTTGCCCACCTACAAATTTGGGACGCACTTGACCACTCTCGCTTGCAAGCCGTGCGTGATATGCGAATTTTTGGCGACCGCGGAGAAAAACCCGATCAACTGCATCTCTCAGCCTTTGAGGCAGGTACCCCGCAACTTGCTTGGATTGGCGAATCCCATCTCATTGAGCACACGCTCGATCAAGCGGCACGGTTTCAAAATAAGCTGGAACGGATTGCCGATACCGTAGAAAAAATAGAAACAGATGAAGCGGGTGTGACTCTTTATCTTAAAAAACATACCCCGCTGAGAGCTTTGCTGGTTGTGGCAGCAGATGGGGCTAACTCCCCAATCCGCGCACACATTGGCATTGATGTAAGCGAAGAGAGTTATACACAAAGCGCAGTGGTTGCCAATTGGATTTGCACTAAGCCCCATCTAGAAACCGCCTATCAATGGTTTCTGCCTGGCGGAGATATTCTGGCAATGCTCCCTCTCCCCAATAAACAGGTTTCCATGGTGTGGTCTACCTCCCCTGAAAATGCCGCCTATCTTTTGGGGCTGCCTCAAACAGACTGGGATCAAACATTTGCACTGATTGCAGATGGCGCCATCTTGAAGCAGCTGGGGTCGCTCACTTTACATTCGACGCCAGTAGCCTTCCCTTTGAGAAAAATTCGTGCAGCACGCTTCATTGGTCCAGAGCAGAATCCAAAGCTTGCGCTGATTGGCGATGCTGCACATGTGATGCACCCCTTAGCCGGACAAGGTCTTAACTTGGGCCTACGTGATGTCGCCACTCTCTTGCACATACTTGGAAAACGTGAGTCTTTTAGATCCCCAAGCGATCTAGTACTACTACGTCGTTACGAGCGTCAACGTCAAGGCGATACCAGCGCATTATTATGGGTAACCGATCGCTTGAAAAAATTATTTTCTGGATCAAGTAATACTGAGCGCCAATTGAGAAATTTTGGTTTAGGCCTAGTGAATCGTAGTCACTTCATTAAACGGCGCTTGATTGAGCGCGCCCTCGGAGACATTGATTTTGAATAAATTCATTACTGCCCTAGTTTTGATTTGTGCCGGCCTGCTCTCTATTGGGCTGAGCTATGCACAAACAGAACAACAAATCAAAACAGACCTGCAAAAAAAGCTGGGCGCTAGCACGAAGATTAGAGGTATTTCTGCCTCACCCCTTTCAGGGATCTATGAAGTACTGGTTGGAAATGAGGTGTTTTACACCGACGCCAAAAGCCAATACCTCATACAAGGGGAAATTATTGAGTTGGCGACCGGCAAAAACCTCACCGAACAAAGACAAAATGACTTAAACCGAATTAAATGGAGCGACTTACCTCAAGCCAATGCAATTAAGCAAGTTCGCGGCAATGGCAGTAGACAATTCGCTATTTTTTCCGATCCTAATTGTGGCTTCTGTAAGCGCCTTGAAAAGTCGATGAAGTCATTAGATAACGTGACAATCTATACTTTTCTGATTCCCATACTAGGTGCTGACTCACTTCAAAAATCCAAACAAATTTGGTGCTCTAGTGATCCAGCTAAAACATATAACGAGTGGATGCTTAATGCTAATGCCCTTCCCACTAAAACAGATTGCCCTACTCCATTGGATAAAAATCTGGCTTTGGCAAAAACCTATGGCATCACCGGAACTCCTACGCTTTTCTTTACTGATGGCAGTCGTTTCCCTGGAGCGGTTCAAATCAGCGATCTAGAAAAGAAGCTGGATTCGCTTAAGTAAGCTATCAAAAAATCAATGTCTATCAGCACTGCAAACCGCTCCGACCTACCGGTCATCCAATATACGATTTGGCCGATAGATCTTCATGGCCACCGCTTCCGAGTCAGATTGCATATTGAGAGCCCAAACCCTGCTGGTCAAGTATTGCAAATGCCAGCTTGGATTCCAGGAAGCTACCTGATTCGTGATTTTAGTAAGCATATTGAATCCATTGAAGCTTATGCCGTCGGGGTAAGAGATAAACAGCTTGACCTAGAGCGTATAGATAACGACCACTGGCGCTTGCCAAAAATCAGTGTCCCTGTTGAAATTCTGACGACGATCTATGCATTTGACTCTTCTGTGCGCGCAGCCTATCTCGATAGCGAAAGAGGTTTTTTAAATCCCAGCAGTTTATGTTTGGCGGTCCAAGGCCAAGAGCACCTCCCTTGTGCTTTGGCTATTGCCAGTCCAGATACAGCGTCTACCGACCATTGGTCAGTTCAAACAACGCTGCAAGTAGCTAAAACTGATAAACAGGGGTATGGTTTTTATCTAGCAAAAAATTATGATGATCTTTTAGATCATCCAATAGCCTTTGGTGAATTTCAACTGATCACCTGGCAATCAAATGGTGTACCGCACACCATGGCAGTTCAGGGATGCATTCATACCGTTGATGCCCAGCGGCTCGCTAAAGATCTTCAAGCAATTTGCACCTCAACAATCAATCTTTTCGAGCCCAAGAGCAAAGTGGCGCCATTCCAGAATTATCTTTTTTTAGTCAATGCCGAACTGGCTGGTTATGGCGGACTTGAGCATCGGAGTAGCACTGCACTGGTATGCCGTCGCGATCAAATTCCACAAAATGGCGTGCCCTTAGACGACACTAGCTACCAAGAATTTTTAGGGTTATGCAGTCATGAATATTTCCATGCTTGGCTAGTCAAGCGTATACAGCCCAAAGCATTTCAACCATATCAGCTCGATCGCAGAAACTATACGCGTTTGCTTTGGCTCTTTGAAGGCTTTACCAGCTACTACGATGATTTACAACTCTTGCGCAGTCAGTGTATCGATCTCAAAACGTATCTTAAGCTCGTGACGAATCAATGGAATGCAGTCTTGCGCGGACCAGGAAAAAATAAGCAAAGCCTAGCTGACAGCTCCTTTGATGCTTGGACCAAGTATTACCAAATCAATGAGAATACGCCCAATATGGTGGTTAGTTATTACAGTAAAGGCGCTCTACTTGCCTTGGGTCTTGATTTGAAAATTCGCGAGTTCTCCAAAAATCGTTGTTCGCTCGATGATCTCATGCGCCTTCTCTGGCAAAGACATGGAGTGACCATGAATGGCATTGCTGAAGATGGCTTGGATCCGTTAATCCATGAGTTACTCGGGCCAAGCTTTAAAAAGACATGGGATGCATTTAAATCGCGCTATATCTTTGGTCTTGAGGATATCCCCATTCAAAAATGGCTTGATCCTCGCTTCATCGGGGTCCAACTCAAATCTGAATCTCAGCTTGAAAACAGAAAATTAGCATTGGGCATACGTCATACAGATTCTCATGGCTGGCTTAAAATCACCCATGTCCTAGATGGCGGAGCTGCACAAGCAGCCGGATTAGCCCCCGGAGATCTCATTGCCAGCATCAATGGGCAACGCATCACAGCAACGCGCTGGGACAAGCTTGTAGGCAGCCTCCCTGAAAATCAGGCCATCGTTATCTGTTTTTATCGAGATGATTTGGAGCATGAGTGCATGTTGGTCTTGCGTAAGGCGCAAGTGCCAACGCAATATCAACTTCAGCCTACTTAAGCAAAAGCGCCCTACTCTTTTTCTGATTCATGCACCAGTTCTCAGCTAACGATATTCCTCATGATTGGCGTGCACTTCTAGGGGATTTTTTTGAAACTCCGCAGTGGCATCAACTGCAACATCGTTTACAAACTGAGCTTGGACTGTATTCCGAAAGCATCTGCCCGCCGCCCGAATATTTTTTTAAGGCACTACAGTTAACCCCTCTAGATTCAGTAAGGGTGATTATTTTGGGTCAAGATCCTTATCACTCACCTGGCCTAGCCCAAGGCTTGGCATTTTCGATTCCTGCCAACATTCCTGCCAACTCACGAGCTTTTCCAAGCTCTCTTCGCAATATCAGCAAGGCCTTAATGCTCGAGGGCTTTGGTCGCTTGCCTAATGGAGACCTGCAGGACTGGTCAAGACAAGGGGTTCTACTTCTCAATACCGCCTTAAGCGTCAAACTGGGAGAGGCTGCGAGCCATACTAAATTGGGCTGGCAATCGCTGATTGATAGACTCATTACCGCGCTTGCTATCGCAAAACCAAATTTAATCTGGATGCTCTGGGGCGGCCATGCCCAATCTAAATTACCACTCATTGAGGCAGGGACAAATCCCTTGATTTTGCAGTCATCACACCCCTCAGGCTTGGGGGTCTATAGAACCCACCAGCCTTTTTTACAGCCAGGAAGCATTGCCAGTTGTGGGCACTTTACTAAAGCCAATCAATGGCTCGAAAAACTGGGCCAACCTTCAATCCAATGGGTCAATAAAACAGGGGGCTTGTCATTAGCAAATCCTCAAGCAGATTTATTGAGCGGATTTACCGACTGAATGCTGCGTAAATACCACCTGCCAGACTCGCAGCAAGGATGGTACTAAACCACTCCAGCATTTGGCCAGACTGGAAAACGCTGGTGAATTGTCCTAAATAGGACACGACAAATGCAGCCAAGAAGCCAATAAATGCTGCTGCAATCAGCTTAGAGAGGGTTTTTTGGCATGAGCCTGGGTAAAGCGCTAAGGCACAAGCCCCTGAAACACCGCCAATAAACAAAAAAGCCAAAAATCCCATTCTTACCCCCAATGATGCTGTCATCAAATCTATAATCACCATTATGAAGTTGTTGACACTCGGCATCAATCATCACACAGCGCCGGTCGCCATTCGGGAAAAGGTCGCCTTTGACCCTGAATTTCTTCAAGAAGCGTTGCATGATCTCCGCCAGCATTTGGTTGGCGCGAATCATGCTGGACTGCCAGAAGCCACTATTTTATCGACCTGCAACCGCACTGAGGTGTATTGCGCTGCTAATGATCCAAATGCTGCCAACGTTTTGCACGAGGCCACCTTTGACTGGTTAGCCAAAACCCAAAAATTGGCTCCCAGCAGTCTACAACCTCACATCTATTCACTTCCGCAATCCGATGCCGTGCGCCATGCCTTTAGAGTGGCCTGTGGATTAGATTCGATGGTCATTGGTGAAACCCAAATTTTGGGTCAAATGAAAGATGCGGTTCGTACTGCCAATGATGCAGGTGTTCTGGGAACCTATCTCAACCAACTATTTCAGAAAACTTTTTCGGTTGCAAAAGAAGTACGTGGCTCGACAGAGATTGGAGCACATTCTATTTCGATGGCAGCAGCCTCAGTTCGCCTGGCCGAGCGCATCTTTGGCTCTATTGCTGATCAGCGCGTCCTGTTTATTGGTGCTGGCGAAATGATTACGCTTTGCGCCACCCATTTTGTCGCCCATAAACCTAAAACCGTTTCAATTGCCAATCGTAGTATTGAGCGTGGTCAAGAGTTAGCAGACTCCATTGCCAATGAAAACATTGAAGCAGAATCTCTCAAGCTCTCTGAATTACCTGGTCGACTGCATGAGTTCGATATCGTAGTCTCTAGTACAGCCTCCTCTCTTCCCATTATTGGCTTGGGGATGGTTGAAAGCGCTCTCAAACAGCGTCGCCGTAAACCCATGGTGATGATTGACTTAGCCGTTCCCCGTGACTTTGAGCCAGAGATCTCTCGCCTAGACGACGTGTATCTTTATACGGTAGATGACCTAGGGGTCATGATTCAGACCGGCACATCTCTTCGTCAGGCTGCCGTGAGTCAAGCAGAAGCCATCATTGAAGATCGCGTTGGTAATTTTATGCATTGGATGCAAGGTCGTAATGCTGTCCCTATCATTCAAGATATTCAACAACAAGGTGAGCGCCTCAGACAACTTGAACTAGAGCGTGCCATGAAGCGACTAATGCGTGGCGATGATCCACAAGAAGTTCTCAATGCAATGGCTCAAGGTTTGACCAATAAATTTTTACACGGCTCATTACATGCACTGCAACACTCCAACGGTGCAGAGCGCGATGCTCTGATTAAATTACTGCCTAAGTTATTTACCTCACATTCCAAACCAGAAGACCATTAGATGAAGCCCAGCATGCGGGCTAAGCTAGATCATCTAGACACGCGCTTAGCCGAACTCAATTCTTTATTAACTTCCGAAGAGTCCACCAAGGATATGGACTCTTATCGCAAGCTCACGCGTGAGCATTCTGATATTGCTACGGTAGTAGAACAATTTGGCCTGTATAAACAAGCTGAATCGGACGCTGCTGCGGCTGAAGAAATGCGCAAAGATCCCGAAATGAAAGACTTTGCAGATGAAGAGCAAAAAACTGCCCAAGCCACCATGGAAGAGCTTGAAGCTGTCCTGCAAAAATTGCTGCTACCCAAAGATGAAAATGATGATCGTAATGTCTTCTTAGAGATTCGAGCAGGTACCGGTGGTGATGAGAGCGCCTTATTTGCTAGCGATCTCTTGCGCATGTATACCCGTTTTGCTGAGCGTCAGGGCTGGAAAGTAGAGGTCGTCAGCGCAGCTGAATCGGACTTGGGTGGATATAAAGAGGTTGTCTTACGCTTAGTTGGTCAATCTGTTTATTCACGCATGAAATTTGAGTCTGGTGGCCACCGCGTTCAGCGTGTACCCCAAACTGAAACACAAGGTCGTATTCATACATCTGCCTGCACGGTAGCGGTCATGCCTGAAGCAGACGAACTAGAAGCGGTCAAAATTAATCCAGCTGAATTACGTATTGATACTTTCCGTGCGTCAGGTGCTGGCGGTCAACACATTAATAAAACAGATTCCGCGGTTCGCATTACGCACTTACCTACCGGCACAGTAGTTGAATGTCAGGATGATCGCAGCCAACATCGCAACCGCGAACAAGCCATGAAGGTATTGGTATCGCGCATTATGGACGCCCGTGAACGTGAGAAGCATCAACTAGAAGCGCAAACTCGAAAATCGCTGGTTGGCTCTGGTGACCGCAGCGATCGCATCCGGACCTACAATTTCCCGCAAGGCCGGATTACTGATCATCGGATTAATCTCACGCTCTACAAGATTGATGCCATGATGGATGGTGACCTCGATGATTTATGCAATGCTCTAGCCTCCGAGCATCAAGCTGAGCTACTAGCTGCCTTAGGCGATAACTAAGCTATCGCCTATGAGCACATGCACTTCTTTGCGCTCTTTACTCAATAGCACCACCTTGCCACAAAACGAGGCAAAAATTCTGCTGGCCTACATTCTAGAAAAGTATTACCAACTGCCTCGTTCTGCCCTACTATCTCGTGATGAAATGACATTGAGCACGCCAGCCTTCGATGAATGGCAAGATTTAGAAACTAGAAGATGCTCTGGGGAGCCGATTGCCTATTTGGTTGGGAAGCGTGGTTTTCATAACATTGAACTGTATGTTGCGCCTGGAGTATTAATTCCTCGCCCTGAAACAGAAATTTTGGTAGAAATAGCCCTCCGAGAAATCATTAAGTCTTCAGGAGAAGTAAAAGTATTGGACTTAGGCACTGGTTCTGGAGCGATTGCTCTAGCTCTTGCCCATTCATCTCAAAACGCACTTCTCACTGCTACCGACCAATCACTGGAAGCCTTGGAAATCGCAAAACGCAATGCTCAGGAATTAGGCTTAGCGGATCGGGTGCAGTTTCTCCAGGGCAACTGGTTCGCCGCCCTCAATAGGAGTGAAGCCAAAAACCAGTTTGACCTCATCTTGAGTAATCCACCCTATATTGCCGCAGGTGATCGGCACCTCACTGAGGGGGACTTGCGGTTTGAGCCTAGCTCAGCCCTGACCGACGGTGCAAATGGCCTATCTTGCTTGGAAAACATCATCTCGCAAGCCGACTTTTATCTCAAGCCAGACGGCTTAATAGCGCTTGAGCATGGCTTTGACCAAGCAACAGCAGTCATGATTTTAATGAAAATGGCACAATTTCAGGATATTCAAGTCCATCAGGATTTAGCTGGGCATCCCAGAGCAACTTCTGGCAGAAAGCCAAGACCTGAATAACCCTTTTTTACATAAAGTCATAAAATCTAGTGGTACTAACGCTCAAGAAAGATATAGATGGATACCCAAGCACAAATTAAAGAAATCGTTACTAGTCATCCCGTAGTACTCTTCATGAAGGGTACCGCTCAGTTTCCTCAGTGTGGCTTTTCTGGAAACGCAATTAATATTTTACGTGCTGCCGGAGTAGAAAATCTGCACACAGTTAACGTCTTTGATGATGAAGGAATTCGCCAAGGCATTAAAGAATTTGCAAACTGGCCGACTATTCCCCAGCTCTACATCAATGGAGAATTCATTGGCGGGTCAGATATCATGACTGAAATGTTTCAGACTGGCGAGCTACAAAAATTAGTGAAGTCTTAAAGACCTCAATCAAAGATATTAGTGACGTTTGATTTAAGTACCCTTTTACTATCAGGCCTACCATTTGGATTATGCGTAGGTCTTTTAGTCTATGTTTTTAATTTAAGGGTGGCCCTATCCAAAAGTGAGCAGGCAGCACAATCTGAATCAGCACTTAGCATCCAACTGCGAACTGAGCGCGATCAAGCCCTCCAAACAGCGATTCGGCTTGAAGCAGAGCTCGATTCAGAGCGTAAACAAGGACTCGGTCGCATTGAATCTTTGAATGAAGCTAAAGAAGCGCTCACTAGTCAGTTCAAGAATTTAGCGAATGAGATTCTGGAAGACAAGTCCAAACGCTTCACAGAACAAAATGCAGCCAGCTTAGATGCCTTACTTAAACCGCTTCAGACTAAGCTCACAGAATTTAAAGAACAGGTCAATAACTCCTATGGCAATGAAGCGCGGGAACGCTTCGCCCTCAAAAGTGAAATCGAACGTTTGGCCAATCTTAACTTACGCATGTCTGATGAGACCCGCTCGCTTACTCAAGCCTTAAAGGGCGACTCAAAAGTTCAAGGTAATTGGGGTGAGCTCGTACTTGAATCCATTTTAGAATCCTCCGGCTTGCGCAAAGGTGAAGAGTATCTCGTACAGGACAGCCACACCCAAACAGATGGCTCAAGACTACAACCAGACGTTGTCGTCAAACTCCCCGAAGGCAGAAGCCTAGTAGTAGACAGCAAGGTGTCAATCACTGCCTATGCCAGACATGCCCAAACAACAGACCCCGTCGTTGCAGAACAAGAGTTGGTGGCCCATATTCAATCTCTGCGTCAACATATTCAAGGACTATCAGGGAAAAACTATAGCTCACTCTATGGCATTGGCTCTGTAGACTTTGTGCTGATGTTTGTCCCAATCGAGCCTGCATTCTTGCTAGCCCTCAAAACTGCACCAAACTTATACCAAGAGGCTCTTGCAAAAAATATTGTGCTCGTATGTCCTAGTACGCTGATGGCAACATTACGAACCGTTGCCCATCTTTGGCGGCAAGATCATCAAAACCGTAATGCATTAGAAATCGCCAAGCAATGTGGCGCGCTTTACGATAAGTTTGTTGGCTTTGTAGAAGACCTGGAAAAATTAGGTCAGCGTTTAGATCAAGCGCAAACGAGTTATCACGATGCCTTCAATAAACTCAAGTCTGGTAAAGGCAATCTCATTCGAACCGCTGAGAAAGTGCGCGAACTAGGCGTGAAACCGAGCAAGAGCTTTTCTACACCTTTGCTCGATTCGTCCGGTCCGGATGCCGAATGATTTAAAAAAATACTTCAATAAAAAACCCCGCCGCAGCGGGGTTTTTTATTTGATACAAAATACCTGAATCGTAGCTACCAATTAAGCAGCTTTACGAGTACGTGATGCAGGAGTTGCTGCTTTCTTCACTTGAGCGATCTGACCTTGAACGGCGTCGATTGCTTGATCAGCAGTTTTTTCTGCAGTAGCAAAAGCTTCCTTGCTTGCAGCGCGGAACTGTTCAAAACCTTGCAATGCGCTACCGTAGGCGGTCTTAAAAGA
>CANFLR010000006.1 GCA_947447945.1 Burkholderiaceae bacterium | reverse complement strand
TTGTCTGGATCTTTGGCTTACGTTGGAACCAATGCACAGACATTTAATGGTTACTACGCTTATGCAAGCCCAGTTACCAATGGTGCAACAGGCGGCAAGAACCTTGGACGCTCCACTGGTCTCGTTTCATTGACTAAGACTTTCTAATTATTTCCCTGAACGGAGAAACGTATGAAATTAATCACCGCAATCATCAAGCCATTCAAGCTTGACGAAGTGCGCGAAGCTCTCTCAGAAGTGGGAGTTTCGGGCATTACCGTAACTGAAGTTAAAGGCTTTGGCCGTCAAAAGGGGCACACCGAGTTGTATCGTGGTGCTGAGTATGTTGTTGATTTTTTACCAAAAGTAAAAATCGAAGCCGCTGTTGAAGACGGCATCTTGGAGCGTGCGATTGAAGCAATTGAAAAATCTGCACGTACAGGCAAGATTGGTGATGGCAAGATTTTTGTCTCCTCAGTTGAGCACGTCATACGTATTCGTACCGGTGAAACCGGCGCGTCAGCACTTTAAAGAGAGGTTGAAAATGTTAACTTGGATGAAACGACTCGTTGCTGGTGGTGCTATGGCTTTGGCTATTGGCGCTACTGGTGTAATGGTTACTTCGCCAGCGCATGCTGATGAAGTGAAAAAACCAGCAGTTACTGCTCCTGCTGCTACTCCAGCAGCCGCAGAACCTGCACCCGTTCTTTGCTCTGAAAAGTGCAACAAAGGCGATACCGCTTGGATGTTAGTTTCTACAGCACTTGTGCTGTTGATGACGCTCCCTGGTTTGGCTTTGTTCTACGGCGGTTTAACACGTAGCAAAAATATTCTCTCAATCTGTATGCAATGTTTCATGGTTTTTTCCGTGATTACAGTGCTGTGGGCGCTTTATGGATACAGTTTCGCCTTTACAGAGGGTGGAGCATTCATAGGCGGGCTTGATCGTCTCTTCTTGGCTGGTATGACCCCAGACTCAGTTGCAGCCACCTTTAGTAAAGGTGTTGTGATCCCTGAGTATGTCTTCATGGCATTCCAAGCAGTATTCGCGACGATTACTTGCTGCTTGATCATTGGCTCTTTTGCTGAGCGCGCTAAGTTCTCTGCAATCGTGGTTTTCATGATCATCTGGTTTACATTTAGCTACTTGCCAATCGCTCACATGGTTTGGTTCTGGCCTGGTCCTGATGACATCAAAGATGCTGCTTCACTTGAGGCTATTACAGCTCGCGCTGGTTGGTTGTGGCAAAAAGGTGTTCTCGACTTTGCTGGCGGTACCGTTGTTCATATCAACGCTGCGATTGCTGGTCTAGTCGGTTCCTATGTTATCGGTAAGCGTCTTGGCTACGGCAAAGAAGCAATGAAGCCGCATAACTTGGTTTATGTAATGTCAGGTGCTGCACTCTTGTGGTTTGGTTGGTTTGGTTTCAACGCTGGCTCAGCCTTAGAGGCAAACGGCAGTGCTGCATTGGCTTTCGTGAATACCTATTTGGCAACAGCTGCTGCGGTATTAGGTTGGTCCTGTGCTGAGTGGATTCTCAAAGGTAAACCATCCATGTTGGGTGCTGCTTCTGGTTGCGTAGCTGGTTTGGTTGCAATTACACCTGCTGCTGGATTTGTAGGCCCGATGGGTGCACTTGCAATCGGTATTTTTGCCGGCGTGATTTGCCTCTGGGGTGTAACTGGTCTCAAGAAAATTTTGGGTTCAGATGACAGCTTGGACGTATTCGGTGTGCATGGCGTTGGCGGTATTTCCGGTGCATTGTTGACGGGTGTATTCGCTGATCCAGCTTTGGGTGGCACAGGTATTTGGGATTATGTTGCTAACGCAACTGCCCCTGACTACTCAATTGCTAGCCAATTGTGGATTCAGTCCCAAGGCGTGATTACTACCATTATTTGGTCTGGCGTCGTTTCTTTCATCGCCTTCAAATTGATCGATATCGTGATTGGTTTGCGTGTTAAGGAAGATGAAGAGCGCGAAGGCTTGGATATCAGCTCCCATGGTGAGGCTGCATACGAGTCTTAATCGGTAGATTTACCCCTCACTAGGCGACTTTGCTTAGTTGCCTGGTTTTTAAGCGCGGGATCCTAGGATCCCGCGTCTTTCTTTTAAAAATCTTACAATGGTGGAATGGTTCCACATCTCATTACTGCCCTTAGCGGCCCTTTGCTCGAATTAGAGTCAAAGGTTCTAGAAGCTACACCAACAATAGAGCGCTGGTTTAGGCTTGAATGGCAGGAACATACCCCTCCTTTTTATTGTTCGGTAGATCTTCGTAATTCCGGCTTTAAGCTGGCCCCAGTAGATACCAACCTCTTTCCGGGTGGTTTTAACAATTTATCCCCCCAGATGTTGCCTTTGGCAGTGCAGGCTGCTATGGCCGCCATCGAGAAGATTTGCCCTGAGGCGAAAAATCTTCTATTGATACCAGAGCGTCACACTCGTAACACCTTTTATTTGCAAAATATCGCACGTCTTTCGTCGATTTTGCGGCAGGCTGGCTTAAATGTGCGCTTAGGTACCCTATCAGATGAAATTAAAAAGCCGACATGGATTGAGTTGCCAGATGGCAATCGCTTGTTAATGGAGCCGTTGTCGCGCATTGGCTTAAAAAAACAGCGCCTGGGTTTAAAGGATTTTGACCCTTGCTCAATTTTGTTGAATAACGATTTATCAGCTGGCATCCCACCGATTTTAGAAAACATTCACGAGCAATATTTATTACCTGGATTGCATGCAGGTTGGCATGTGCGACGTAAATCTGCTCACTTTGCAGCCTATGATGAGGTTGCTAAGAAATTTGCCAAGTTAGTCAATATTGATCAATGGATGATTAATCCATATTTCACAAGCTGCTCGAATATTAATTTTCATGAGCGTAAGGGCGAAGAAGAGTTGCAGACTGCTGTAGAGCAAGTGCTCAAAAAGACTGCGAAAAAATATCGCGAGTATGGAATAAAAGAAAAACCCTATGTTGTTGTCAAGGCAGATGCTGGCACTTATGGCATGGGCATCATGGTGGTCAATGACCCCGCTCAGCTCAAAGGGCTTAATCGTAAAGATCGTAACAAAATGAGCGTGGTTAAAGAGGGACTTGAAGTAAGTGATGTTCTGATTCAAGAGGGTGTTTATACCTTTGAGAAAGTCAATGAGGCCGTAGCAGAGCCTGTTGTTTATATGATTGATCGCTATGTGATTGGTGGCTTCTATCGTGTTCATACTGATCGTGGCCCTGATGAAAATTTGAATGCCCCTGGCATGCACTTTGTTCCCTTGGCCTTTGAGCAAAATTCTATGCCTGACCTAGGAGCCAAGCCCGGAAGTGCAGCGCCAAATCGTTTTTATTTATATGGTGTAGTTGCTCGTTTAGCCTTATTGGCCGCCTCTTTAGAGCTTGAACGTACCGATCCAGATGCTGAGGCTGCATAGGCTTGAAGCGTATTTATAGGTAAATAGAACAATGGATTTTTTATTCATCGCCGATCCACTAGAATCCTTCAAAGTCAGCAAAGACTCTACGCTAGCGATGATGCGGGTTGCACAAGAGGCAGGACATCGTTTGTGGTTTTGCCAAAGCCGTAATTTACTTTGGAAAGACAATCTTGCCACTGCAGACTGTCAGTCTTTAGTCATTAGGCCGAGTGGAACGTCTTGGTTCGAGTTAGGGGATATTCAAAGTAGATCTCTTAGTTCTTTCTCTGCAGTATTGATGCGTACTGACCCACCATTTGATATTGAATATCTTAATAGCACTTGGTTACTATCTGCTGCTGTGAGGCAGGGCGCAAAGGTATTTAATCACCCTGCAGCTATTCGCGATCATTCTGAAAAATTATCGATTACTGAATTTCCAGACCTGATTCCTGCCACCTTGGTGACCCGCGAACTTTCTGCTGTTGAAGCATTTCATCGCCAGCATCAAGACATCGTGATTAAGCCATTAGACGGTATGGGGGGTATGGGTGTCTTTCGGGTTGGTGCCGATGGCCTGAATTTAGCAAGCATCGTTGAAACTTTGGGAGAGAACGGCGCTAGAACATTGATGGTTCAGCGGTTCTTGCCAGAGATTGCCCAAGGCGATAAACGCGTTTTATTGATCGGTGGAGAAGTGGTGCCATTTGCTTTGGCGCGCATACCTCAGGGTAGTGAAATCCGCGGTAATCTTGCTGCAGGAGGAAAGGGCGTAGCAATGCCTCTGAGCGCCTCTGAAAAAGCGGTTGCAGAATATCTGGCCCCCATCTTGAATCAGCGCGGTTTATTCTTGGTGGGATTAGATCTCATCGGCGCTTATGTCACTGAAATCAATGTCACGAGCCCTACCTGTTTTGTCGAGATTACCGAGCAAAGTGGATTTGATGTAGCCCAATTTTGGTTAACAGCACTTGAGAAGGCATTGGTATCAATATGATTGGTATTGTCATTGTGGCCCACACTCCTGTTGCTAGCGCAATGCTGGGATTTGCTGAACACACCTTTGGGACGGTGCCCGAACGTTTGAGAGCAGTTGATATCCCCCCTTATGAGGATACTAAAGTCAGCTTTGATCGTGTGATGAAGGCAGCTTATGGTGTTAATACTGGCCTAGGTGTTTTGATACTGACCGATGTGATGGGTGCAACGCCCGCTAATGTAGCCTCAAAATTAGAAAGTTTAGGCCCCTTATCCGGCCTAAATGCCCCTGTTATTGTTTTGGCAGGATTAAATTTGCCGATGCTGATGCGTTGTATTTCTCATCGCGGTGAAAACTTGGAGGAGTTAGCTCAAAAGGCTCTTGCTGGTGGTCAGCATGGAATTTTGCGTCTTGGGGCAAAAGCACCCTCAGAGAAAATCGAATAATAGGGTTAATGATGCCGATTTCTGAAATTCAGATTGTCAATAAACTTGGACTACATGCACGTGCCTCTGCCAAGCTTTCTCAGTTAGCCGCACAATTCCCTTGCGAAATTCTGCTGTCACGCAATGGGCGTCAAATCAATGCCAAGAGCATTATGGGAGTGATGATGCTGGCAGCTGGCATTGGGAGCATCGTTACCTTGGAGACCGTTGGAGAAAGGGCGGAAGAGGCAATGCAAGCTTTAACAGAGTTAATCAATAATCGTTTTGGTGAAGGCGAGTAGGTATGACTTTTGCTTTGCATGGAATTCCGGTATCGAACGGCATTGCCATTGGCAAGGCGGTACTGATTTCACATGCAGCATTGGAAGTGAGTCATTATCTAGTTGAGTTTGGTAAGGAAGAGCTTGAAGCACAAAAGCTAATTGATGCATTTGAACAAGTCCGTCTGGAGTTGGAGCAGTTGCATCGCGGTTTACCCAAAGATGCCCCACAAGAGATGGCAGCATTTTTGGATGTACACGGCATGATTTTGGCTGATCCTGCCTTGGCTGAGAAGCCACTTAAGTTAATTCGCACTCAACGTTTAAATGCTGCATGGGCTCTTACCACCGAGCTCAATGACTTGCTTGAACAATTTGCCGAGATTGAAGATGTATACCTTAAGGAGCGTGGCAACGATATTCGTCAGGTGGCCGAGCGCGTTCTCAAGGCATTAAATGCACAACAAAAGGATTCTCAAGCCGACGCGGACTTTATAGCATCAAGCGACTTTGGAGAAGATGCCATTATTGTGGCGCATGACATTGCCCCACATGATATGTTGCGCTTTAAGGATCACTTGTTTGCTGGCTTTGTAACAGATTTAGGCGGTAAGACATCTCATACCGCCATTGTTGCTCGTAGCATGGAGATTCCGGCAGTGGTTGGGGTGCGTCATGCCAGCGAAATGATTCGTCATGGAGATTGGCTGGTCCTTGATGGCGAGCGTGGTGTCGTAGTGGTTTCACCAGACGAGCAATTACTCTCTGAATATCGACGACTGCAAACCCAAGCCTTAAAAGAAGTTCGCAAACTTCAGCAGCTCAAATACTCGCAAACGCGCACTGCGGATCACGTTGAAATTGAATTATTCGCCAATATTGAACAACCTGAAGATGCGACACAAGCGTTAGAACTTGGTGCCGTCGGAGTGGGTTTGTTTCGCTCAGAATTTTTATTTATGGACCGTCATCAGGCGCTGCCGGATGAAGAGCGACAGTATCAAGAATATCGTCGAGTAGTGGATTTAATGCACGGACTGCCAGTCAATATTAGAACCATTGACGTTGGCGCTGACAAAGCCCTAGGTGCAGGCGGCGATGTTTCCCAAACGGGCACTTCCCCCTTGGGTTTGCGCGCGATTCGCTGGTCTTTAACTGAACCAGAAATCTTTTTAACGCAGCTACGTGCCATTTTGCGAGCATCCGCACATGGGCAGGCACGCATTATGATTCCGATGTTGGCGCATGCCAAAGAAATTGATGAGACGCTGCGTCTCATTGAAAAAGCCAAACAGCAATTGCATGCCCGTGGACAACCTTTTAATCCGCATATTCAAGTAGGAGCCATGATCGAAATTCCGGCTGCTGCATTGGTACTGCCACTTTTTATCGACCGTTTTGATTTCTTATCGATTGGTACTAATGACTTAATTCAGTACACCTTGGCAATTGATCGAGCAGACCATGCTGTCGCACATTTATATGATCCTTTGCATCCAGCAATTCTGAATTTATTGGCTAACATCATTGAGCAGGCTAACCGCGCTAATGTACCAATTGCGGTTTGCGGTGAAATGGCCGGAGATCCATCATTGACAAAACTGTTGCTTGCAATGGGGTTGACTGATTTTTCAATGCATTTCAGTCAGCTATTGTTGGTGAAACGCGAGATATTGAATGCAGATGTAGGGCAGTTAAAGGCGCGTATTCCTCGAGTCCTGAAAGCGTATGAACCAGAGGCACAGGCAAAAGCGTTAGAGCGTTTACTCGCCTAAAAAATTCATTTCCTCAGTTAGCGCCTCTGACCGCACACCACACATCCAGCATTGCGACTAATCTGTATCTCATCAATTTGAGTATTACGCGCATTCCAAAGCAACATACGCCCAACTAAGGGAGTCCCAAACCCAATGAGCATTTGTAGGGCTTGTGCTGCTTGCATTGCGCCGATGATGCCCACGAGTGGCGAGAAGATTCCCATGCTTGCACAATTTACTTCTTCAAATTGTTCTTCAGGAGCGAAGATGCAGGCATAACAAGGAGAGCTTTGATTGCGCGGATCAAAAACACTGATTTGACCATCAAAGCGAAGTGCTGATCCTGATACAAGAGGCTTTTGATGTTTTACGCTAAGGCGATTAATCATTTGCCGAGTAGCAAAGCTATCCGTGCAATCTAAAATAATACCCACTGTTGGTAGCAGTCGATTCAGTATTGCTTCATCGGCCTTGGCCTGAATAATATTGACCTCGATACTAGGGTTAAGGCCTTCTAAAAAAGATTTTCCAGACACCGCTTTATTTCCCCCAATACTATCTTGGCGGTGCATGATCTGACGTTGTAGATTGGTAAGGTCTACATGGTCGTGATCAATCAACGTGATTTCGCCAACTCCTGCTGCCGCAAGATAGGGGGCTGCTGCGCTCCCTAAGCCGCCCGCCCCGATAACTAGGGCATGAGAGGCTAAGAGTTTTTCTTGGCCAGCAACATCAATATCCTCGAGAAGTACATGTCGCGAATACCGAAGCAGTTGCTCATCATTCATCAGTGGCCTCGAGTGATCGCTAGATTATTCGAGCTTCGAGGATGAGCGTTTAACGGGCTGGCCATTGATAAAGGCAAGCGCTTGAGAGAGCATGAAGTCATCGGTGCTACCTAGTTCAGGCAGCTTTTTAGACTTTTCTTTTTCTTTCTCTTCAGGCGTCTTCTTAGCATTGTTGTCTTCGATGCGTTGTAATTCTTCTAGGCGACGTTTTGCTCTATCAGCAATGAGCTTTTCTTCGGAGGATTGCTTATTGCGCAAATGTTTCTCGCTATCAATTTCACGCGTGATTAGGACATCATCAGGATCGCCATCTTTGTTTTGATCAACTGCAATATCAGGCTTAATGCCATAGGCCTGTATCGATTTTCCGCTAGGGGTGTAGTAGTAAGCCGTGGTGATTTTGAGAGCCGAATCATTGCTTAACGGCCGAACCGTTTGTACCGAGCCTTTACCAAAGGTCGTTTTGCCAATAATCGTTGCGCGTTTGTAGTCTTGCAGGGCGCCAGCAACAATTTCCGAGGCGGAGGCTGAATAGGCATTGACCAATACGACCATTGGGAGTTTTTTATAAATTTCTGGCTCACCCGCTAACGGATCACCAGGCTCGTTGAGTCGATACATTGCTGGACTTGCGTTAAAGACTTGTTTGGAATCGGCGGATTGTCCTTTGGTAGATACGATCACAGCATCGGCTGGTAA
This sequence comes from Burkholderiaceae bacterium, assembly GCA_947447945.1. Taxonomy (GTDB): domain Bacteria; phylum Pseudomonadota; class Gammaproteobacteria; order Burkholderiales; family Burkholderiaceae; genus Polynucleobacter. Next base: position 61,318 of record CANFLR010000006.1, on the reverse strand, counting down.
AAAGGCTGCTGCAACGCCCACGGCGCTCTGAAGGAGGCCACCACCATTGTTGCGTAAATCGAGGATGATACCTTTGAGTTTGGGATTTTGCGCCGCAATTTCAGAGAGTTTCTTGGCGAGATCTGGCACGGTGCGTTCCTGAAAGCTGGTGATGCGAACCCAGGCAATGTCGTTATCTAAAATTTTTGTTTTGACAGATTGAACTTTAATTTCAGCGCGCGTAATCGTTACAGGGAATGTGCGCTCTTCGCTCTTGCGATAAATGGTTAAGGTAATTTTAGTACCTGGGGTGCCCCGCATTGTGCGCACTGCTTTATCAAGTGACATGCCACGTACAGGTTTGTCGTCAAGGCGAGTAATTAAGTCTCCTGCTTGCAGACCCGCACGAGCAGCTGGGCTGTCTTCAATTGGATTTAGGACCTTCACTAGTCCATCTTCCGACGTAATCTCAATGCCAAGGCCAGCAAATTTACCGGAAGTTTGCTCCTGCATCTCGGAGAAATCTTTTTTGTCCAAGAAGGTTGAGTGGGGGTCCAAGCTACTGACCATTCCCTTTACAGCTTCAGTGAGTAGCTGCTTATCTTCAATAGGCTCTACATACTCACGCTTAATTTGAGCAAAAACATTTGAGAGTGTCCGTAGCTCATCTAGCGGTAGCGTTGTATTTTGTTGGGCAGTTGCGGACAGTTGAATCGTAGCCGCGACTCCTGCGATCAGGCCTATCGAGATTAAGGCAAAGTTCTTTAGCAGTTGACGCATATATGTGTGTAGCCTTAGTCCAGATAAAAGTGTTGAACAGGTTTGAGTTCGTCATCCAATTGATAGACGAGAGGGATCCCATTGGGAACGTTTACTTCCATGATGGCCTCATCAGACATTTGATCCAAATACTTGATCAAGGAGCGGATGCTATTGCCGTGAGCGACAAGAAGCACGCGCTTGCCTGCTTTGAGTGCGGGGGCAATTGACTCATTCCAGAGGGGTAAAACTCGCTCAACGTTGTCCTTAAGACATTCCCCCAGAGGAATGTCGGATGGATTTAGTTTGGCATAACGCGGATCATTTTGAGGATTGCGCTCATCCCCAGTTTCGAGGATTGGGGGGCGGATGTCGTAAGAGCGACGCCAGATATGTACTTGCGCATCGCCGTATTGTGCGGCAGTTTCAGCTTTATTGAGACCTGTGAGGGCGCCATAGTGACGTTCATTCAGTCTCCAGCTATGGACAACTGGAATCCACATGAGATCCATCGTGTCTTGCACATGCCATAGGGTACGGATGGCACGCCTTAAGACTGAGGTATAGGCAATATCAAACTCATAGCCCGCTTTACGCAGGTTTTCTCCTGCAGAATAGGCTTGTTCAGCACCTTTGGGGGTGAGGTCAACATCTGCCCAGCCAGTAAAGCGGTTTTCGAGGTTCCAGGCGGACTCGCCATGACGAATAAGAACAAGTTGTTTCATAGAGCCATTCTATAATCTGATGATGAACTTTCTCACGCAAATTGATAATTTAGCGCTTATTGCCCTATTAGTGGTTTCAGGCATAGCACTTTCCCTACCGACATTATCTACGCTTATTAGCGGGAAGGGCTTGTCGCCTACCGAGGCGACCATTTGGATAAACCGTCGCAAAGCCTATGTCTTTGATTTGCGTCCAGAAGAAATATTCAAGACAGGCCATTTGCCAGGGGCAAAACTGATTAATTCTAGCCAGTTAACGGCTGGACTTGAAAAAATGAAATTAGATCGTAAGCAGCCAGTAGTGCTGGTTTGTGAAAGCGGTAGCCATTCTCGTAAAACGATTGCCGAGGTGAAAAAGTTGGGTTTTGCTGAGGTGGCAATTTTGGAGGGCGGAGTTCAAGCCTGGAAGGCAGCCGCACTTCCCTTGGTCAAATAACTATCGCGAAGAAAGCCTCGAAAAATCATGCCTCAAGTTACGATGTATAGCACCCAAGTTTGCCCTTACTGCGTTATGGCAGAAAAATTACTCCATAAAAAAGGCGTAATGAATTTAGAGAAGATTTTGATTGATCGTGATCCTGCGCAGCGGGAGGCAATGATGAGTCGTACAGGTCGACGTACAGTCCCACAAATTTATATTGGTCAAACCCATGTTGGTGGTTACGACGATCTAGTTGCCTTAGATCGCGCTGGTCAACTTGACCCATTACTAGCCTAGCCCATTTAAGAAACTGATAGAGAAAGTTTGTTATGACTGAAACATCTTCCGCAGCACAAGACGGTAGTACAAGCTCAAAAGAGCCAGGTTTTCGTATTCAACGAATTTATCTCAAAGACTTGTCTTTGGAGCAACCTAATGCCCCTCAAATATTACTGGTGGCTTCTGAGCCGCAGGTTCAAGTAGAGCTTGATGTATCTGTTAATCGCTTAAGCGATGAAATTTTTGAAGTGGCCTTGATTTCCACTATTACGGCTAGGGTCGATGGAAAGGTCCTTTTCTTGGTTGAGGCGAACCAAGCGGGTATTTTTGAATTCAATAATATTCCAGCAGAACAAATTGATCCCATGTTGGGCATCGCTTGCCCAACGATTTTGTATCCTTATCTCCGCTCTAATATGGCGGATATCATTAGCCGTGCAGGTTTCCAGCCGATCCATTTGAGCGAAGTGAATTTTCACGGCATGTATGAACACCGTTTAATGCAAGCTCAGGCCGCAGCCGCAGCCAAAGACGGTAGTACAGGTGATGAGAGCAAAATTATTCTTCCTAACTAAGCTCGCTCAACAGGTCCACAGATCATGAAGGTGACGCTGCTCGGAGCTGGCGCCTGGGGAACCGCCATGGCGGTACAAGCAGCTAAGCATCTTGAGGCTGGAGATGTTTCCTTGTGGTCTCGTAGCCCTGAGCAAGCTCAAGCAATGCAGCAGAGTGGTCAAAATCAAGCTTATTTACCAGGTGTTGCATTACCCGAAAAATTAGTATTTGAGAAAGATTTTTCAGAGGCGATTGCGAGGCTCTCTTCAAAAGATTTGCTAGTGATTGCAACCCCACTAGCAGGCTTATCAGAAACCATTGCGCGCGTGTTAAGTCTGGCAAAACATCCTCTGAATATTGTTTGGCTCTGCAAAGGGCTTGAGCCCAATACGTCCCTGTTACCTCATCAGGTGGTTGAGCGCGAGGATCGCTTGCATGGCCATGGCTTAAAGCATACCTATGGCAGTCTTTCAGGGCCAAGTTTTGCACATGAGGTTGGTCAGGGTATGCCGTGCGCACTAACAGTTGCTAGTACCTCCGGTAATTTATGTAGCATTGTCCAGGCCGCCTTTCATCAAGGCAATATGCGCATTTATGCCAGCGATGATTTGATTGGTGTGGAGTTGGGCGGGGCTGTAAAAAATGTATTAGCTATTGCTGCGGGAATCGGCGATGGACTGAATCTTGGCCTAAATGCTCGAGCGGCGGTGCTCACTCGCGGACTTGCTGAGATGATGCGTTTGGTTAAGGCTGCTGGCGGTAAAGCTGAAACCTGTATGGGGTTAACCGGCGCCGGCGATTTAATTTTGACGGCTACTGGTGATTTATCTCGCAATCGTCGTGTTGGACTCTTGCTGGCACAGGGGAAATCGCTGCCAGAGATTTTACAAGGCCTAGGCCATGTTGCGGAGGGTGTTTTGTGCGCTTCAGCTGTGAGTAGCTTAGCAAGTCGCTTAGGAGTAGAGATGCCGATTACAGCCATGATGGGGGAAGTGTTGTCTGGCAAACTTTCTGCACACACTGCAGTTCAAAAGCTCATGGGGCGCGACCCCAAGATAGAAACTTAAGACCTCTTAGCCTCCACCAGTAAAACCATTTTGGCGCCATGCTTCATAGACAATAATGGCAACTGTATTGGAGAGATTGAGGCTGCGACTGTTGTTTTGCATTGCTAAGCGCATCTGATTGCCAGTAGGAATAGCATTTCTGACTTCTGCAGAGATGCCTTTGGTTTCCGAGCCAAATACAAAATAATCATTTGGTAAATATCGACCCTCATGAAACTTCCCCAGTCCCTTAGTGGTCAGGGCAAATAGACGCTCAACTGGTGGCACCTCATTCTGTAAAAAAGTTTCCCAGTTAGCATGTACTTTTACGCTTGCAAACTCGTGATAGTCTAAGCCAGCTCTGCGTAATTTTGCATCTTCCATGGGAAAACCGAGTGGCTCAATCAAATGAAGTTTGGCCCCTGTATTGGCGCACAGGCGAATGATATTCCCAGTGTTAGGTGGGATCTCTGGTTCAAACAATACGATATTAAACATCTTGAGCTCTTGGTTGTGCTGGTTTAGGCGTTCTTAATAAGACCCAATTAATAACACGGGAAGCACCATTGTCCTTGAGAACACGAGCAATTTCATTTAATGTTGCCCCACTAGTCATGACATCATCAAAAACAATGATGTTTTGGTTTTTTAGTAGATCGCGATATTTTTCCTCAATATAAAACATTCCCTGTATTGCCTGACTACGAACCAATTTATTTCCAGATGCTTGAGCATGTTCATGATGGCGGCGTTTTAATGGATGCATTAATTTTTGAATATGAGGCCCACATTGAATTCGCCGTGCTAATTCCCAGCTTTGATTGAATCCGCGAGCGCAAAGCTTTTCTTCGCTTAGAGGAACTGGCAACAGATATTTTGCATTGGTGTGTTCTAGTCGACTAGCGAGAAACCTATTCCATGCATCAGTTAGGCCGTGTGCAAAAGCAAGCCTCTTTTGATATTTAAGTTGATGTAATGCACTCTGCAATACGCCATCGTATCGATCAAGACAGTAGGTTTCATCATAGTTCGGCGGGTTGATTTGGCATTGGCGGCACAGCTGTTTAGCAACTTCCGCTTGTTCTAGTGTGATCCCGCATTGACTGCAGCATTCATAATTCAGAAGTCCCTCAACGGCAATATGGCTTATACATGTCTTGCATAAGACATCTTCTTGAAACGCTTCGCAGACGATGCAAGATGTGGGCAAGGCAGCCGATATTATTTTGGTGAAAATAGTTTCGAGATTGGGCGCTAGTGGAGGCATGGGCCGCTGAGTATACTGAGCAAATGACCCAATCTACCAGATGGCTTCAAAGTGAAATTGCAGACCGTATGTTGCAAAAATTAGACATTGTGAAACTGGATCCAAGGGATATTTTGCTGATCCCAGATTTCTCTGGCGCGCACGCTGATTTTTTGAATAAGCGATTTCAAAAGACGGCTTTTCATAGTCATATTGAAGAGGGTTTATCGAAGCTCGAATTTTGGCAGCTCAAGATTGCTCGCAATTGGCGTGCTCTTTTGCGAGGTGGGTCATCCGCCTCTTTCAACCGTATACAGAGTGCAGGGCGCATTGATCTTCCTGATAATTCTGTCGATTTGATCTTTAGTGATTTGCTTATTCAAGATCTTCCAGATCCTAAGCTATTTTTAAGAGAGTGCCGGCGTGTTTTGAGGGAAGGCGGACTTCTCAGTTTTAGCTATTTGGGCCCCGATACCGCTAAAGAGCTTCAGACGATTGCGGGTTCAGAGCACCTTGCTTTAAAGGCCTTGTTAAGCCCCTGGGATATGCATGACATGGGGGATGCTTTGGTCGGAGAGCGTTTTTCAGATCCAGTGATGGATATGGAGATGATTAGGCTGGACTATGAGTCAGATGCGCTGATGCTTTCTGATGCGAGGGCGCTTCAACTAATTGAAGTGCCACAAATTGGTAATTCATCCTTTGAATTACCCAAAAAACTCACTTTAGAAGTAGTTTACGGTCATGCTTGGGTGCTGGGAAAGCACCTTTCTACCTCAGATAATCAACTTGCCTACATTGATCCAAAACAAATTAAGCGCAATACGAGCAGTGATTCAAATTGAGTGTAAGTGATTACTATCATTTAAACCTTGATTAGGATTGAGTAGTTACTGGTGCACGGGGTTTGTTCTTGGGCCTAATTGACCCTATAATCACGGGTTGAAGTATTGGCTTTAGACCGCATTTTGGGCATTTTGTAGCGTTATTGCTGCAGTGCTCACGACAATAAACAGAGAATAAGATGAATTTATTTGGAAAAGTCACTAGGGCTTCGCTCTATTTAGCAGCAGCCTTTGGCACAGCAATCGCATGTGCAACCGAAAATATGCCAGGCGGCCCAGCAGTCATGCAATTGAACTTCACTGCCCCAGCAACCAAAATCATGCAAGAAATCCATTGGCTCCACTGGATGATGCTGGCAATTTGCACGGTTATCTTCGTAGCCGTATTTGGGGTGATGTTTTATTCCATCTTGAAGCACCGAAAATCATTGGGTGCTAAATCTGCATCATTCCACGAAAGCACTACCGTGGAGATTATTTGGACGGTTATTCCTTTGCTAATCGTGATTGGCATGGCTTTGCCAGCAACAAAAACAATTGTGGCAATGAAAGACACCACCAATTCAGATATCACCATTAAGACCACAGGTTATCAGTGGAAATGGGGTTACGACTACATTAAGGGCGAGGGCGAGGGCATTAGCTTTCTCTCCACGCTGTCAACTTCTCGCGAAGCGATTAACAATCTTGTACCAAAATCACCTACCTACTTGATGGAAGTGGATAACGAAATGGTTGTGCCTGTCGGCAAAAAAATTCGGATCATCACTACCGCCAATGACGTTATTCACTCATGGACCATTCCAGCTTTTGGCGTAAAGCAAGATGCGATACCCGGATTTGTTCGTGACGCTTGGTTCAGGGCTGAAAGTATTGGCACCTATCGTGGCCAATGTTCCGAATTGTGCGGAGCTGAGCATGCCTTTATGCCGATTGTTGTGAAGGTTGTTTCAGAAGAGGATTACACCAAATGGGTGGCAGATAAGAAAAAAGAAATGTCTGCTTCAGCCGATGATCCAACAAAAGTTTATACATTAGAAGAGCAAAAAGAGCGTGGTGCTAAGGTCTATGCCTCGAACTGTGCTGCTTGCCATCAACCGAATGGCAAAGGTATGGGCGCATTCCCAGCTTTAGACGGCAGCAAGGTTGTTAATGGGCCTAAAGAGGGTCAAATTCGCCTTTTGCTCAATGGTAAGAATGCAATGCCTAAATGGGCTGGAGTCATTTCTGATGGCGATATCGCAGCTGTGATTACTTACTCGCGTAATGCTTGGGGTAATAAAACCGGCGAGGTAATACAGACTCAAGATATCGTCAATGCGCGCGCAGCAAACTAAATTAATTTATATAGCTATCACTAAATCGGAGTAATCCATGAGCACAGTCTCTACCACCCACGACCACGCACACGATCATGCGCATGATGATCACACGCCACATGGATGGCGTCGTTGGTTGTTTGCAACCAATCACAAAGACATCGGCACGATGTATTTGATTTTCTCGTTTGTGAGTCTATTGGCCGGCGGTACGATGGCTTTGGGTATTCGTTTGGAATTATTTCAACCGGGATTGCAATTTCTTCGCCCTGAATTTTTCAATCAGTTGACTACCATGCACGGCCTAGTGATGGTGTTCGGCGCAATCATGCCGGCCTTCGTTGGCTTTGCTAACTGGATGGTGCCGCTACAAATTGGCGCATCTGATATGGCATTTGCACGTATGAACAACTTTAGCTTTTGGATTTTGCCAGTTGCGGCTACTTTATTGTTGAGTTCATTCTTGGTGCCTGGTGGCGCTCCTTCAGGTGGCTGGACGATCTATGCGCCATTAACTTCGCAAATGGGTCCTGGAATGGACATGGCGATTTTTGCCCTTCATTTACTGGGTGCATCTTCCATCATGGGTTCAATTAATATCATTGTGACCATCTTGAATATGCGCGCTCCGGGCATGACCTTGATGAAAATGCCAATGTTTTGCTGGACTTGGCTAATCACTGCTTACTTGTTGATCGCTGTGATGCCGGTTCTAGCTGGTGCGATTACGATGGTTCTGACCGATCGTCACTTTGGCACTTCATTCTTTTCTGCTGTAGGTGGCGGCGACCCAATCATGTTCCAGCACATATTCTGGTTCTTTGGTCACCCAGAGGTTTACATCATGATTCTTCCAGCATTTGGAATTGTCAGTGAAATCGTTCCTGCTTTTTCAAGAAAAACATTGTTTGGCTATAGCTCGATGGTTTATGCAACATCTTCTATTGCGATCTTGTCATTCATCGTTTGGGCGCACCACATGTTTGCAACAGGCATGCCGGTCACTGGACAACTGTTTTTTATGTACGCCACGATGTTAATTGCCGTACCAACAGGCGTGAAGATTTTTAACTGGGTAGCCACTATGTGGAAAGGTTCGATGACCTTTGAAACCCCAATGTTATGGGCGGTTGGATTTATTTTTGTGTTCACCATGGGTGGTTTTACAGGATTAATCTTGGCAATGGCCCCGATTGATATTGGCCTGCAAGATACTTACTATGTCGTCGCCCACTTCCATTATGTGTTGGTAGCCGGTTCATTATTTGCAATGTTTGCTGGTTTCTATTTCTGGTGTCCAAAGTGGACTGGTTTTATGGCCAATGAAACTCGCGGCAAGATCCATTTTTGGGCCTCGATGATTTTCTTTAACATCACCTTTTTCCCAATGCACTTCCTAGGCTTAGCAGGTATGCCACGTCGTTATGCAGACTACCCAACGCAGTTTGCTGACTTCAATATGGTGGCCTCTATCGGCGCATTAGGTTTTGGTTTGGCTCAGGTTTATTTCTTACTCTTTGTAGCTTTGCCAGCTTATCGCGGCGTAGGTGAAAAAGCCCCCATGAAGCCATGGGATGGTGCTAAAGGTTTGGAGTGGACGGTGCCTTCGCCTGCCCCTCATCATACTTTTGAAACTCCTCCATCTGCACAGCAATTGCATGACGCAGGAATGTAATTCCGTATCCAAGCAAGCCCTAGCTGCGAATAATCGTAGGTTAGGGTTTGTGCTTTTGAGCGTAGTTGTGGTTTTCTTTATTGGCATCCTTATTAAACATAGTGTTCTGAGTTAACGCTGATCTAGATGCCAGGAGTTCAAAACCTCAATCGCCAAATTATGCTGAAGCTTTTTATTGCTTCAGTAATGATGTTTGGATTTGGCTATGCTTTAGTGCCCCTGTATAAGGCGCTGTGTGAGGTAACGGGTATTAACGTTGTAACTAGTAAAAATGATTATGGTGTTAGGGCACTTAGTGCAAACAAAGTTGGCAATACTCAGGTAGATTATTCGCGAGTTGTTACGATTGAATTTGACTCAAACAGTCGCGGACCATTTACCTTTAAGCCGGTGAAAAATTATTTAGAAGTACATCCGGGCGAGATGACTGAGATTGTGTATGAGGTTTCCAACAATCTAGATCGCTCGGTAGAGGCGCAAGCTATTCCAAGTTATGCGCCTAAAAGTGCAACGGAGTTTTTTACTAAATTAGAATGTTTTTGTTTTCAGCAGCAAACATTAGCTGCACATGAGACAAGAAGGATGCCCGTGGTTTTTGTGATTGATGCAGGGTTGCCAGAGGATGTGAAGACAATTACTTTGTCGTACACCTTCTTTGAATTGGGGGTTGGTGTTCAGCCTGCAGGCTCGACCACCCCTAAATCGAAGGTATCGTCATGAAGAAGAACAGTAGTTTTTTGCAGTCTATGAAAGCAGTAATGTGGGGTTTCTTGGGAGTCCGAAAGAAGTCGGGCTTGCAAGAAGATGTTTCTTCACTCAGTTTTGTACACATTATCATTGCGGGGGTGCTGGGAGCCTTGATTTTTATGGCAACCCTCTTGTTGATAGTGAAAGCAGTTGTTTCCCATTGATTATTTTTTGATTGAATAGAGAGAATAAGATGTCATCCAATTCAACCCCATACTATTTTGTCCCCGCGCTATCTCGGCATCCAGCAATGGCTGCTGCTGGCTTAATTGCTTTTGGTTATGGCATGACGGGCTGGGTAAATCACACTTCTTGGGGTGGTCCATTAGCCTCTGTAGGCGTCCTTTGGATTCTGTTTGTTTTGTATAACTGGTTTGGCGATACGATTGCAGAGTCAAATTCTGGCAAGAATGGCGTAAATGTTGACGTTTCTTACCGTTGGTCTATGGCTTGGTTCATATTTTCTGAAATCATGTTCTTTGCCGCTTTCTTTTCGGCTTTGTTCTACGCGCGCAATATTGCGATGCCGTGGATGGGGGATGTAGAGAGTAAATTAATTTGGCCTAATTTCACAGCGGTATGGCCCAACGCTGGCCCTGCTGGTTTAGTTCCTAAATTTGAAACAATGGGCCCATGGCCAATCCCAACCCTGAATACTTTTCTACTGCTGAGTTCAGGCGTGACTATTACCTTTGCTCACCATGCGCTGATTAAGAATCACATGAAGCAGGCTATTATTGGTTTGGCAGCAACAGTAGGCCTTGGGTTTGTGTTCTTGTGCTTTCAAGGTTTTGAGTACTACCATGCTTACCATGAGCTGAATTTGAAGCTGACCTCTGGCATCTATGGATCTACTTTCTTTATGTTGACCGGCTTCCATGGATTCCACGTATTCCTAGGCGGCACGATGTTGGCGATCGTATTACGCCGGATGATTCGCGGTGACTTTACTTCCGAACATCACTTTGCCTTTGAGGGTGCCGCTTGGTACTGGCACTTTGTTGACGTTGTCTGGCTTGGTTTGTATATCGCTGTTTACTGGATGTGATGAGTAAGTAAATCGGGGCCTAAAGCCCCGATTTGTTTTTTTACCTGCTGAGTGTAATTGAACTGGCTTTAGTTGACCCCAACACGGATACCGCTTGCCTCGATGTACCCAAGGTAGTGGGCAAGCAAAATGCCGATAAATAAAGCCAACGAAAGCCCAATACGAAGCATCAAAGAGTGAACCATTCTAGAGCTATTGCCCTTGCCTTTCATCATGTAATAGAGCGCCGATCCTAAGCTTGCAATAATCAGTATGAGCACCATTGGAATAACCCACTTCATTTTGAGAATCCTTGTTCAATATTTTTGACAGCCTAGTTACTAAGCGCATAGTCGCTACTGTATCAGCCCTTGCAGTTATCGCAATCGGTTGCGCTGCGGGTTTTTGGCAGCTTAGTAGAGCCCATCAAAAGATTGCCATAGCAGAGAGCTTGGCGGCCCGGCAAAAATTACCAGCATTGAGTCTGAATACTCAAGCTTGGACCCTCGAAGAGGTCTTTCAACGGCGTGTTGTCGCTAGAGGCCATTACATCCCAGGAGATTCTATTTGGCTAGACAACCGTCCACGACCAGTATCCAAAGTAGGCGCTGATAACCCTGCGCAATCAGGGTTCTATGTCATGACTCCTTTGAAGCTGGAAGGCAGCGGAACAGTGCTTTGGGTCAATCGTGGTTGGGCACCTCGCAATAATGATGAGCGTACCCAACTACCTCCGGTGAGCACCCCTGATGGGGTGGTGTTGATCGAAGGTATGGGATTGGCAGGCCCTGGAAAAGTATTTGAGCTGGGCAAAGAGAATGGTCTACTTAGCAACCCTCGAATCGAGCAAAATTTTGATTTAGCAAAAGAGTCTAGCTTGCATGGATGGCAGCAGCTACCCTTTATTTTGCAAGAATCCGGTCATGACGGTGCTGATGGCTTGAGTAGAGATTGGGCGCCACCAACAGTGGGGGTCGATCGCCATTATGCTTATGCATTCCAGTGGTTTGCATTGGCTTTTAGTGGATTTTTATTTTGGCTGTTTAGCGGACTGAGGCAGTATCGAATTGGGCTTATAAAGCGTGAGGACAAAGGTGAGTGATCAAGATTTGTTAATTCCAGCATCGCAGACAGATTCTGTGGCGATTGATGCACGGACACGCCGTGGCAGACTACAAATGTTATTACTTTTATTAGCCTGTGCTGCACCCGTCATTGCTTCGTATTTTACTTATTACGTTATCAAACCTGCGGGTGGTAAAACCAATTTTGGCGTGTTGGTTCAGCCTCCTCAAGATGCAAATGATGCTTGGTTTGATGTGCCATTAAAAGGTAAGTGGACATTATTGATAGAGCGTTCTGCTGGTGATTGCCAGCTAAAAAATGCAAGCTGTATTGAAGCCTTATTTTTGATGAGACAACTACGTGTTGCCATGGGCAGAGAAAGTGGGCGAGTACAACTGCTTTGGGTGAATAGCGATGGTAAACCCATCGATCCAGAAGTGGCTCATGCTTATGATGAAAAAACGGCAGGCTTTAGGGTGGTTAATCTACCGACCGACACCAAACTCAAAAAAGAGTTTCAAGCATGGCTTGATCGTGAAGGAGCCGGAAGTCAAATTCAACTCATTGATCCAAGTCCTGCAAAAATGATGTATTTTCCGGTCACCAATTCATCAAAAGAGTTTGGCAGTATTAAAAAGGATCTAGAAAAGCTCTTACGCTTAAATCATAAGGGCGAGAATTTGTCATGAGTCAAATGACGCTTTTTCTTGAGTTGGCAAGTATTGCAATGATTTTTGCAGTGTTGCCCTTGGCATATCTTTGGACTAGGCCGGGCTATCGTTTTTTTAATAAGCTCAATTGGGTTTTGGTTTTCATGACTTTTGATCTTATCGTCTTTGGGGCTTTTACCCGGCTAACAGATTCTGGTCTAGGTTGCCCTGATTGGCCGGGATGTTATGGTACATCCAATCCATGGCATGCGATTGGGGATATCCAGGTGGCGCAGGCGGCTTTACCGGATGGCCCAGTTACCGTTATGAAAGCGTGGATTGAAATGATTCATCGCTACTTAGCAATGACTGTTGGCGCATTGATTGTGGTTCAACTTGTTGTTGCGGTTAGTGAGATCAAGCGATTTGGTAAGTCACCACTTTGGGGAAGTGCAGCCCTCCTGTTGTTGGTTTGTATCCAAGGCGCATTTGGTGCCTGGACAGTCACCATGAAACTTCAGCCGATTATCGTCACCATTCATTTGATGCTAGCCTTAGGATTGCTGGCATCATTGACTGCTTATGCACAACAGAACTGGCCAGAAAAAGAGTCTAAGGTGCTTGAGATTCGTAGCAGACCTATATCAGCAGCATTACTCTGCTGCGCATTTTTTGTATTGACCATGCAAATCTTTTTGGGTGCTTGGGTGAGTACCAACTATGCGGTATTGGCATGCCCCGATTTTCCAAGCTGCTTGGGCGCGATGTGGCCTGATGCAAATTGGCATGAAGGTTTTACGCTTTGGAGAGAATTGGGGCGTAATGCAGCCGGTGAATATCTTGATCCTAATGCACTTCAGGCGATTCATTGGGCGCACCGTGTTTTTGCTGTCCTCGCATTAGTGACCTTATCTCTCTTAGCTTTTAATGCATCGGGTTTTGCGGGCGGTGTGTTGCCCCAGGTGCGCAGTTTAGGAAAATTACTATTTGCGCTGGTACTGCTACAAGTCCTGACTGGTGTCTCAAATGTTGTGTTCCAGTGGCCCCTATTAGCGGCCTTAACGCATACGGGGGGCTCAGCCGCTTTAGTATTCTGTTTGGTACGCATGACTTATTGGGCATCATGGAAGTCCCCCGTTCAACTGAAAGTCCTTTCAATATGAGTAGTCCGCAATCATCACGGTCTGCAGCAATGCCTCGTTGGCGCCAATACTGGGTGTTGACTAAGCCGCGCGTTACACAGCTCGCTGTTTTTTGTGCCGTGATTGGGATGTTCTTGGCTACACCAGGCATGGTTCCTTATCCAGTCTTGTTTGGTGGAATTATTGGGATCTGGTTATTAGCTGGGGCAGCATTTGCAATGAACTGTCTGATTGAGCAAGCAGTAGATGCCAAGATGAAGAGAACCGCATGGCGTCCGTCTGCTACTGGTGAAGTCACCCCTTTTCATATTGTGATTTTCTCAATCGTGCTGGGCGCGCTAGGAATGATTATTCTGTGGAACTTTTGTAATCCATTAACAATGTGGCTGACATTTGCCACCTTTGTGGGTTATGCGGTCATCTATACCTGGCTATTGAAGCCAGCTACCCCTCAAAATATCGTCATTGGGGGGCTATCGGGCGCGATGCCGCCGGCTCTCGGATGGGCTGCCGTCACTAATACGCTATCTGCGGAAGCATGGCTTTTAGTCTTAATCATTTTTGTTTGGACTCCCCCACACTTTTGGGCCTTGGCCCTGTATCGCCGTGATGACTATGTTCAATCGGGACTGCCTATGTTGCCGATTACCCATGGTGAGCGCTTTACCTTGCTGAATATTTTGCTTTATACCTTGATATTGATTGCGGCGACTTTGCTTCCTTATATTTATGGAATGAGTGGCCTTGTATATTTGCTTTCAGCAATCATATTGGGCTTGATATTCCTGGCATATGTGATTGCTTTATTTATTTCTTATAGCGATGCATTAGCCAAGAAAACATTCCGCTTTTCGATTACTTATTTATCGATTTTATTTGCAGTGCTCTTAATAGATCACTATTGCATGTGAGACATATGAACTTTATGAAATCTTTTTTAGTTGCTTTATTGTTGATTGCCTTAGCAGCCTGCAGTCCAAAGCCAGACTTTAATAATGTCGATATCACAGGTAGTAGTGCTTTTGGAAAAGACTTTAGTCTAATTGATCCTGACGGAAAAATAAGAACACTTTCTGATTTCAAGGGCAAAGTTGTCGTCATGTTTTTTGGTTATACACAATGCCCAGATGTTTGTCCGACAACCTTAACGGAAATGCAGCAGGCGATGGCGCTGATGGGCTCCCAAGCCGATAAGGTTCAGGTTCTTTTTGTCACAGTTGACCCAGAGCGCGATACGGCAAAAATTTTGAAGCAATACGTGCCCGCTTTTGATGCGCGTTTCTTAGGTTTGCGTCCAGCAGATCAGGCTGGACTAGATCAAGTTACGAAAGACTTTAAGATTTATTACAAGAAGGTTCCCGGATTAAGTCCTGGTTCTTACACCATGGATCACACAGCAGGAAGCTATGTTTTTGATCCAGAGGGTCGCCTACGTTTATATATCAAGCATGCACAAGGTCCAGAGACCTTGGCCCATGACTTGAAGGAATTGCTGAAATAGTAGTTAAGAACTTATGCTGCTTGGAGCATGCCACGCATTTTTTTGAGAGCTGAAGTCTCAATCTGACGAACACGTTCAGCCGAGATGCCATATTCATTGGCAAGATCATGCAGCGTTTTTGTGCCGTTACCATCTGCATCCATAGCCAGCCATCGGGATTGAACAATGTTGCGACTACGCTCATCTAAAGCCATGAGTGCTTGATCTAATTTGGGGCCATGTAGTGCATCCGTATCAGCAGATGCCAACATTTCAGTTGGCTCTTGACTGTTATCGGCGAGCCACTGGATAGGGGTGTATGCAGATTCATCGTCGCTATCGTCTCCCTCCAAGGCAACGTCACCGCCAGCAAGTCGCATTTCCATTTCTTTAACATCAGAACCCTTTACATCAAGAGCTTTTGCTAAAGCCTCAACTTCGCTGGGTGTTAAAGCGCTTAAGGTTGGTTTATTGCTGCGTAAGTTAAAGAATAATTTACGCTGTGCTTTTGTGGTGGCTACTTTTACGAGCCGCCAGTTTTTTAGAATGTACTCATGAATTTCGGCTTTAATCCAATGGATTGCGTACGAAACTAAGCGGGCACCTTGGTTTGGATCATAGCGTTTTACAGCCTTCATCAACCCAATATTGCCTTCTTGAATCAAGTCGGCATGTGGAATGCCGTAGCCTAGGTATTGCCGTGCCACTGAGACAACAAGACGTAGGTGTGAAAGCACTAAAGTTTTGGCAGCGTCGACATTTTCAGTGCGACGAAATTCTTGAGCAAGATGCAGTTCTTCTGCCGCGCTGAGCATTGGTACGCGGTTAACGTAAGAGATATAGGAGTCGAGCGTGCCAACTCCAAGAGATGGCAGCACCGGAAAGGCAGACATCGCCGCAGCAGTTTGCACTGCTGGCAGTGTTTGCCGTGCTTGCATTAGCGGTTTATTTGCTTTCTTTTGAATCATTTTTTAATTAATCATGTAAAGGTGTTTACAAAACTCTATTTTAGCACTCTTGTCAATAGAGTGCTAATGGTTTTTTATTTCTATAAGTGTATGATTTAATTGAATAATTCAGATGAATATTGACTTGCTGTAAAGGGGGCTAAATCACCAATCTGTTCGCCTTTGCCCAAGGCTAAAACCGCAGGTTTGGGCCCATTTTGCAGGGTGTGAGCGAGGGCGCAGATTACGCCGCCCTTAGCAGTACCATCGAGTTTTGTAATGATGATTCCAGTAAGCCCCAGGGCTGCATGGAAGGCCTTTACTTGGCTTAGACCATTTTGACCAGTATTACCATCAAGTACCAGTAAAGTTTGGTGAGGGGCTCCAGGAAGCGCCTTGCCAATGACGCGTTTCACTTTCTTGAGTTCTTCCATCAGGTGATCTTGCGTAGCTAAGCGACCAGCAGTATCGATGATGAGGATATCGCTCTTACGGGAGAGAGCGGCATGGATCGCATCATGGGCTACAGCGGCAGCATCACCGCCTTCTTGCGAAATGACATCAACCGCATTACGAGTTCCCCATTCTTGTAGTTGGTTACGAGCAGCAGCACGGAAAGTGTCTCCAGCAGCGAGCAATACCGCCTTCCCTTGAGACTGAAAGAGATGGCAGAGCTTCCCAATGGTGGTGGTTTTACCAGCGCCATTGACCCCAACGACTAGCCAGACCTCAGGAATCGTCAGGGGATTGCGAATATAAAGTGGGTTTGGTGAAGGTTCTAAAGCCCCAAGTAAGTCAGCTACCTCATGAATGAGCAAAGCTTGTAGAGCCTCTGGACTCGATACTTTTTCAGATTTAGCAGCTTTGCGAAGCTTCGTGATTAACTGTTCAGTCGTGGGAAGGCCAACATCGCTCTGAATGAGAGATTCTTCTAAAGCATCAAACCAGGCTTCATCAGTCTGGCTGGATTTAAAAAGGGATCCGAGGGTTTTACGTAGGCCGAACATAATCGATACAATTTAATCCTTGCATCTTATCAATTTAATTTTCAGGATATGGTGATCTTACAGATGCACACTACTTTACGCCGGCTTTTTTTCATCCTTCTTGTATCTTCCCAATGCGTATGGGCAGCTTCTACTGGCACCCCAGCGGGTACCCATGAGTACCAGTACCCAAATGGCCTCAAGCTGATTATTCAAGAGGATCATCGTGCTCCTACCGTAGCACATATGGTTTGGTATCGTGCCGGCTCTATGGATGAGTTTAACGGGCGAACTGGCCTAGCGCATGTCCTTGAACACATGATGTTTAAGGGCACTAAGACAGTAAAGACTGGTGAATTCTCCCGATTGGTTGCTGGACTTGGAGGACGTGAGAACGCCTTTACTTCTCGAGACTACACAGCCTATTTTCAGCAGGTCGAAAAATCTAAACTAAATGAAGTGATCAAGCTTGAGGCTGACCGGATGTCCAATCTCAATTTTGATGATGCTGAATTCTTAAAAGAAATTCAGGTGGTGATGGAAGAGCGCAGACTTCGCACCGAGGATAATCCCGGCAGTCTTCTCAACGAAGCTCTTATGGCAACTGCTTTTATGAGTTCGCCCTATCGGCATCCGGTAGTGGGTTGGATGAACGACTTACAGAATATGAAGGCTGACGATGCACGCGCTTGGTATCGTAGTTGGTATGCTCCAAATAATGCAACCGTCGTTATTAGTGGTGATGTCGATCCAGAGCAAACTCGACAAGCAGTTGAAAAATATTATGGTGTGATTGCTGCCCATGAGTTGCCGCCACGTAAACCTCAATTAGAGCCGGCTCAAAAAGGGATCAAGCAGGTTCTGGTGAAGGCGCCTGCTGACAGCGCTCAGTTCGTGATGGCATGGAAAGTGCCGGGCTTGCAGCCAGGCCACCTAGATGATTATGAGCCCTATGCTCTAGAGCTTTTATCTGCCGTGCTAGATGGGTATGATAATGCGCGCTTAAATCGGATCATAGTGAAACAAGAGCGGGTAGTAGATGACGTGAATGTGTCCTATGACATGATTTCTCGTGGACCTGCATTGTTTGAAATTGGTACTAGCTTGGCAAAGGGTAAAACAGTTGCACAAGCACAAGCCAGTATTCGGAATGTTTTAAGAGCGATATTCCAGTCAGGCGTACTCAATTCTGAGCTCGCGCGCATCAAGGTCAGATTGCTCTCTAGTCAGATCTATAAGCGCGACTCTATTTTTGGACAGGCTATGGAAATCGGTAGCACCGAGATGGCTGGATTTTCATGGCGCGATATTGACTCGATCTTAGAGAAGATGCAAACCATTACACCAGAGCAAGTTCAGGCCGTGGCAAAAAAATATCTTTTAGATGAAAACTTGACCATTGCAGTATTAGATCCCCAAGCTCGCCAATCTACTGATAAGGGGGGCAAATAATGAGAGTCATTAAACAGACTTTCTCTGCAGTGTTATTTGTATTTGGCTTAGTGCAATCAGCTTATGCCATCTTGCCGATTGACAAGTTGGAATCCTATAAGGGGGCTCAGGCTTATTTGGTTCAGACCAAGGCTTTACCTATGGTGGACATTGAGGTCAGCATTGATGCAGGCGATCGTTACGATCCAGTTGGCAAGAGTGGGCTTGCAGGAATGACTGCAGAGCTGATGAACTACGGCGCTAAAACATCTCAGGGCGTTTTAAGCGAAGCGCAAATTGCAGATGAAATCGCTGATCTCGGAGCGAATTTTGGAGTATCCGTTGGGGGTGAGCGCGCCATCTTTCGCATTCGAAGTTTGAGCAGGAGAGATCTGCGGGAGCGTGCAGTGCAATTGGCAGCCGCAATGTTAAGTTCGCCAGTCTACGATAAAGTAATTTTGGAGCGTGAGAAACAGCGCACGATGACTGCCTTACTGGAGGCAGAAACGAAGCCTGAAGCAGTTCTTGAGCGGCGCTTCCGAAAAGCGGTTTATGGAAATTACCCCTTAGGGGAGTCTCCCACGGTGAAGTCAGTGGTATCGGTGAGCGCTTCTGATTTAGCAAAATTTCATCAGCAGTTTTACCGTGGTGATCGGATGATTGTGAGTATCGTTGGTGATGTCACTCCGGCAGAAGCTGGAGAGATTGTCAGGACTTTACTTAAAGATATCCCACAATCGGGAACTGTAATCGCTGCACTACCTCAGTTGCAGTCTTCACCGGTTGAGCCATTGGCTGCGCGTGAAATCCAAATTCCCTTCGATTCTCAACAGGCTCATATAGCCATGGGCATGACAGCAGTGACTCGCAGTAATCCAGACTACTTCCCGCTGATTGTGGGGAATTACATCTTAGGTGGCGGTGGTTTTGTATCGAGATTGATGGCGGAAGTCCGTGAGAAGCGTGGCCTTGCTTACAGTGTTTTCAGTTACTTTGCACCGGGTAAAGATACGGGTATTTTCCAGGCGGGCTTACAAACTAAGAGTGATCAAGCAAGCTTGGCCTTGGAGGTGATGAGTTCAACCATAGGCAATTTCATTGCAAATGGTGCTACTCAAACCGAATTGCAGGCGGCGAAAGCTAATCTCACGAATGGCTTTCCATTGCGGATTGATAACAATCGAAAATTGCTAGATAACGTTTCTTCTATTGCCTGGAATAAGCTTCCCTTAGATACTCTTGATACATGGACTGAAAAAGTGGATGCAGTGACTCTAGAGCAGGTGAATACAGCATTTCAAAAGTACCTTGCGATGGATCGTATGAAGATTGTTGTATTGGGAGCATCTAAATAAACAAAATTGTTAGCAAGCCTGGAATAAAGGGGCGCCATACAGAGCCACCCAAGAGGGTCCGTATTATTGGCGGCACTTGGCGCAGTCGCCTCTTGTCTGTGATTGATGCTCCTGGTCTGCGCCCAAGCACTGACCGTATTCGAGAGACCCTCTTTAATTGGTTGGGTCAAGATCTAAGTGGTTTGCGTTGCTTGGATTTGTTTGCGGGAACAGGTTCATTAGGTTTTGAGGCAGCATCAAGGAACGCCGAAGCGACCGTGTTGATAGAGCGAGATAAAAAGACTTATGCCAATTTATTGGCGAACTTTAAATTATTACAATCCTCGCCTGCCCCAGGTCATGTCGAAATAGTGCATCAAGATGCTTTGGAGTTTTTAAGTCGCCAACCCAATTTATCGAGCCACTTGATTTTTATCGACCCACCTTTTCAAGATGCTAACTTGCTTGATCGGGCTGTCACCCTTGCCGGACCTATTTGTGATGACAGTTCTGGAGGCGGTATTTATATTGAATTTCCGGCTAGTCGGAAGCTGGGGGAGCTAGAAGCCCTCCTACCAGGCTGGTATTGTGGAAAATACTTAGAGGCTGGACAGGTAAAAGCTTGTCTATTCCGCAGTAGAAGGGACTAAACTCTTGCCTATAGCTGATAAAGCCCTAGGAGAGTTATGACTGTCGCTGTATACCCTGGAACATTTGACCCCTTTACTCGTGGCCATGAAGATCTCGTGCGTCGAGCGTCTAGTATTTTTGGCGAACTCATTGTTGGTGTTGCTGATAGTCGTAGCAAGCGCCCTTTCTTTACATTAAATGAGCGGATTGAAATTGCTAAAGAAGTACTTGGCCACTATTCCAACGTCAAGATTGTTGGTTTTTCTGGACTGTTAAAAGATTTTGCCCGCGAGCACAATGCGCGGGTCATTGTTCGTGGTTTACGGGCTGTCTCAGACTTTGAGTACGAATTTCAAATGGCGGGAATGAATCGTTATCTTCTACCTGATGTGGAAACCCTATTCTTAACTCCATCTGATCAATATCAATTTATCTCAGGCACTTTTGTGCGTGAAATTGCTTCAATGGGTGGCGACGTCAGTAAGTTTGTTTTCCCATCGGTTGAAAAATGGCTGGTCAAAAAGATTGCCTCTGCTAATCAAAACAAAGAGTAAGGCTGGTAGGTAAAAATGGCTTTAATGATTACGGATGAGTGTATTAATTGCGATGTATGCGAGCCTGAGTGCCCTAATGACGCCATTTATATGGGCCTAGAAATATACGAAATTGATCCGAATAAATGTACCGAGTGTGTAGGACACTATGACGCTCCCCAATGCCGTCAGGTCTGCCCAGTCGATTGCATTCCATTTAATCCAGGCTACCCAGAATCACAAGATGAGTTGATGGCTAAATACCGTTTATTAACTGCAGCCGCAAAGGCAAAAGTAGCGTAAGTCTTTAGCCTTTTGAATGCAGCTCTAACATGGCAGCTTGCGTATCTCCCTTAATAAATAAGGGTAAGATTTTTAGACCATTTTCAATGCTGTGATCAAGCAATTTTTTTTCTGCGAGTTGAGGCCTTCTGAGGACGTAGTCGGCAACATCCATTGGCCTGCCTTCGCCAGCAAGATCTCGTGGGTGACCGATGCCTAGGCGCAGGCGCCAGTAATCTGGGGTGCCGAGATGGGCTTGTATGTCTTTGAGGCCATTGTGACCCCCTGTGCCACCGCCAAGCTTAATGCGTGCCGTTCCCGGCTTGAGGTCAAGCTCGTCTTGAACCACCAAGATATCTTGCGGCAGAATTTTATGAAAGCGACACAGGGCCCCCACAGCTTGCCCGCTAAGATTCATATAGGTATTGGGCTTCAGGAGAAACAGATCCTCGCCTTCCCAAAGTGCTTTAGCCAGCTCCCCATGAAAGCGCTTTTCCGTTTCAAAGCGAACACCCAGTTGCATTGCTAGGGCATCGACAAACCAGAAGCCAGCATTATGTCGATCGGCTTCATGTTCTTCGCCTGGATTGCCAAGGCCAACAATTAATTTAGTCATGATGTGGGTGTAAGCATAAAAGCTTTTCTACAAAAAAGAAAACCCGCAATTAAGCGGGTCATCTCGTAAGCCAAAAATACCGCTTAAATCATTAAGCTTTATCTTTTGCTGGCTCAGCAGCTGGTGCAGCAGCAGCTGGTGCAGCAGCAGCTTCAGTATCAGCAGCTTTAACCGCTGGGATACGTGCATTGGCAAGCACAGGATTCTCCTGTTCAACATGCAATACCAAGGTAACGCCTTTTGGTAATGTCAGATCTTTCGCGTGAATACCATGTCCAACTTCAATATTAGCTAAGTCCACCTCAATGAACTCTGGCAAGTCTGCTGGCAAGCAGGAAACTTGGAGTTCATTGACGATATGGCTAACAACCGCACCCTGTAATTTCACGGCAGTTGAGTTTTCAGCGTTAATGAAATGCAATGGCACGCGCATATTGACTTTCTCAGTCGCAGATACGCGCTGGAAGTCAATGTGCAAGACCAAAGGCTTAAATGGATGCATCTGGTAATCGCGCAACAAGACCTTTTGTGATTTGCCGCCGATTTCGAGATCCAGAATTGAGGAGTGAAATGCTTCCTTGCGGAGAGCATGGAACAGTGCGTTGTGGTCCAACTCAATGACTACAGCTGGATCTTTGCTACCGTAAATGATTCCCGGAGTTTTACCGGAGTTGCGCAGACGGCGGCTCGCACCCGTTCCCTGTACGCTTCTTTCAAAGGCTACTACTTTCATATTGAATTCCCTAGTTAAGGTTAATTTCCGTTCGCGACCAAACAGAAAAGCCTTAAATTATATCGTGGGAAAGGAAGTTTTTGCCTAGTAATACCTAAAAACTAGCAAAAATGAGGGTAAAAAGGCTATTTTTACCTTATTCGGCAAACATCGACATCACAGAGTCGCCCTTACTAATGCGAGAAAGGGTTTCAGCCAAAATCGGCGCAACGCTGAGTTGGCGTATTTTGGCTACTTTGACGGCTTCTGGGGTCAAGGGGATAGTATCGGTGACTACCAGCTCATCTAGTTCAGATGCAGCTATTCTGGCTACCGCACCGCCTGATAGGACGGCGTGAGTACAGTAAGCGGTAACGCCCTTCGCACCACGCTCTTTAAGGGCTTCTGCGGCCTTGCAAAGCGTTCCACCGGTATCAATGATGTCATCCATGATGACGCAATGGCGACCTTCTACTTCGCCGATAAGGTGCATCACTTCAGAAACGTTCGCCTTAGGACGACGTTTATCAATAATTGCCAAATCGGTGCCAAGTTGTTTAGCCATGGCACGAGCACGCACGACGCCCCCAATGTCTGGAGAAACAATAATCAGATCCTTTTTGGTCTTCTGGGCCTCAAGATCGGCCAGCAATACTGGGGATGCGTAAATATTGTCCACAGGAATATCAAAAAAGCCCTGAATTTGGTCTGCATGCAGATCCATGGTCAATACGCGTTCAATCCCAGCAACCGATTGGAGCATGTTGGCAACAATTCTGGCGGAGATTGCTACACGCGCTGAGCGAGGGCGACGGTCTTGTCTGGCATATCCGAAGTAAGGGATCACTGCGGTTATGCGACTTGCGGATGCTCGTTTCAGGGCATCAATCATGATCATGAGCTCCATCAAGTTGTCATTTGTCGGCGCACAAGTCGACTGAATCACAACAACGTTCTTGCCGCGCACATTTTCTTGAATTTCGACTTGAATCTCGCCATCTGAGAATCGTCCCACAAAGGCTTTTCCAAGGGGTAGATTAAGTTCATTGGCTACAGCCTGGGCCAATACAGAATTTGCATTGCCTGTAAAAAGAGTCAGTAAATCAGCGTTCATATGGGCAGACATAGGCTAATTGGATATTTGGGTATGGGTCGGATGGATGTTTTTGGTCTTATCTACAGTAAGTTGGCAGGGGAAGAAGGATTCGAACCTTCGCATGCTGGAATCAAAATCCAGTGCCTTAACCAGCTTGGCGATTCCCCTACAGGTCATTCTGAAGAAATCAAATTGTAAGCGGGATTTTTATTTAGCCCCCCAACAACTCGACCTACCCATCCTTTAGGAAGATTTTGCAAAAGATTTCCGAGTTTTTCGGTATCAGTCTGGACATCTAAGGCCGTAAATACGCTACTTCCAGAGCCAGACATACGGGGCTCCGAATCTGGCAATGCCACGCTGATCCAATCTAATGCTTGCTTCACTTCAGGACATATCCGCACCGCTACCGGCTGACAATCATTGGAGAGATTGGTCAATGGCGATGCAAGAAAGCCATCTATTGTAATCTGAGCATGATCTCGGGTCAATTCAGGGTCTTGAAAAATACGAGGGGTAGGTATAGCCTGGTTGGGAAAAATGACCAAAAAATTCTGGGTGTCTAGGTCTACCGCCTGAATTTTCTCCCCAATCCCTTCTACAAAGGCATTGTGGCCAGAGATAAAAAATGGGACATCAGCGCCCAGCTGCAGACCTAGTTTGCTAAGACTTGGTATATCGAGTTTGAGATTCCAAAGCTGATTTAGACCAATTAAAGTAGAGGCAGCATCTGATGATCCACCACCAAGTCCTGCGCCCATCGGAATTTCTTTTTTCAGGCTGATCTCAACCCCGCTAGTAATATTTCCAAACGTCTTGAGAAGGTTTGCAGCCCGAACCACTAAATCTTCTTCCGCGGGTACGCCAGGTATTGGGTTTATACGGCACACTGCATTTTCGGGAATGGCTTTGAGGGTCAGCGTATCGCACCAATCAATCAGTTGGAACACAGATTGAAGTAGGTGATAGCCATCAGGGCGCCGTCCAATAATATGCAGAAAAAGATTGAGCTTTGCAGGGCAACTTAGCTCAAGAGTAATTGGTGGTGCTTTAGTCATTTGGATTATCAAACACTAGGCGAATATCGATGGACCCGATATTAGAACTGCGAGCCATCAATAATTTTTCTAAATGATTACTATCGCTCCAGGTGTAGTTAAGAGTCCAGCCGTCCTGTACGATTTTGGCAGCGCGCCCTTTTTCATCTCTTTCAATACTTGCAACACCGCCTGGTCGTACTTCACCACGTAGCCAATTTGATAGCCCCCGGGCAGGCAGTGGTAGCCCTAATGCATTACGAATCAAGTTGTCAGCATCTACGGCGGTGATCACTTCCCCATTTCGTTCTAATGAGGCCTCGCCAGGCGAAATGGTAATTTTTGCGATGGCACCGCCAATAGGGTTCCGGATTTCTAAAATATCCTTGAGCGCATCTTGGGATAAGGTGAAACCACCCGATCCACCTTGATTTTGACCCTCCGTCAAGCCGGTAATTTTGACTGCAAAACGACCGTCCCATAAGCCTTTAGGCGCTTGCTCGGTCAGCGTCCATGCGGGTTTTAAGCGCTTTAAAGTTTCTTTCAGAGTGACATCATTTGCATTCAGTTTTTGTCCTTGATGCCAAATATCTTCTGCTTCAGAGGGGCGGTTCATGACCCACAACACCTCACCTAAATGTGCCGCTATATCAGCCTCTGGTTTTTGTCTAAATGCTTGTTGTAGCCTCTCTAAGGCAATGGCATTATTGCCCAAACGAAAATTCACCCACCCCAAACTATCCAAGATAAAAGCATCGCGCGGCGAGAGTTGATTAGCCTTTGTGATCAGAGTAAATGCTTCCGTAAGCTTAAGATTACGATCAGCCAGTGAGTAGCCCAAGGCATTTAAAGTATTGACATCGTTAGGATGGTTGCGCAAGATTTGGCGCAAAATATTTTCCATCACATCTACATGCCCAGCTTTTTCTGCGGACATTGCATAAGTGTATAAAACGCTGGGGTCTTTTGGTTCGGGCTTGACAGAAGAAACGATTTCGTAAAAAGCGAGCATTGCCTCTGTTTCATTATTGGCCTTGCTTAGTAAAGATTGCAATTGCAATAAAGTGTTATCTCTCTGTGGCGGGCTTTCTTGTCTGAGTAGCGCAATTGCCGGTTTGACGACTTCCGGCCAGCGTTGACTTAAAGCTAGCAGAGTAATTTGTACTTCTTTGGGTTTGATATCGGAGGGCGAAGAGAGCTCACTCCAACTTTGGGTTGCTTGCAGGGCTAAATCTGCAGAGCCTGCAGCAATTGCAATTTCCATTGCCCGCTCTGCAAGACGGGGGTCCTTGTATCGGCGAGCCATTTCCATATAGGTGTTGTATGCTAATCCTACTTCGCCATACTGCAAGGCTATTTCAGAAGCCAGCACCTCAAATATGCCCTCACCAGCCTCCGAGCCGGCTGATTGAGCAAACGAGAGGCAAGGCAGCGCTAATCCAGTCGCAAATAGGACGGCAATCAATAAACCCTGAAAATATGGCTTACTTATAAATTTAGTCATAAGCACATTCTAATCCGCGAATCTACAATCCATTTATGCCAGAACTTCCAGAAGTAGAAGTCACTAGACTTGGGATCCAGCCTCACCTTGAGGGGCGCAAAGTCACCGCCATGAAGGTGATCGACGGTCGTTTGCGGTGGCCAGTCCCCAATCGCTTGGCAAAAACATTACCCGGCCAGAAAGTGTTATCTATTGCTCGTCGTGGCAAGTACTTATTACTGGAGATGGAACTTGGTTATCTGTTGTTGCATTTAGGAATGACTGGAACTTTACGAGTCCTGCCTAGCAGCGACCCATTAAAAATACATGATCGTGTAACGTTTGAGTTTGGAAAAATGAGTTTACGTTTACACGATCCTCGTAAGTTTGGTGCCGTACTATGGCACCCTAAATCAGCTGGGCCGATTGAGCAAAATCCCTTACTACTGAAATTAGGAGTTGAACCTTTTTCTTCAGAGTTTTCCGGTGAGCTTGGTGCTGCAGTTTTATATCAACACTCCCGAGGACGCAGTGTTGCTGTGAAACAGTTTTTATTGGCAGGCCAAGCAGTTGTTGGTGTTGGGAATATTTATTGTTCAGAAAGTTTATTTGAAGCCGGTATTCATCCTGCGAAAGCAGCTGGTAAGTTGACGCGTCCTCAATGCTCACGTTTAGCGACTTCAGTCAGAATGATTTTGAAGAAGGCCATTGAGGCTGGTGGTAGCTCTCTCAAAGATTTTGTAAATAGTGAGGGTGATCCTGGCCACTTTATGATGCAAACCAAAGTTTATGATCGCAAAGATCAGCCTTGCAAAGTGTGCAAATTGCCCATTAAGCAAATCGTTCAAGGGCAGCGCTCTACTTATTTTTGTTCCCAATGTCAAAAGCGCTGAGATGGATTTGACCCAGACCTTCGCTAAAAGGCTCCTGCACTGGCATGGGGTCGATGGGCGTCAAGGCCTACCTTGGCAAAATAATCAAGATCCTTATGCGGTATGGGTTTCAGAAATCATGTTGCAGCAAACCCAGGTGGCTACCGTGCTTGAACGTTACCCGCGTTTCATGAAGCGCTTTCCGACTGTCAAGAAACTATCAGGAGCGCATATCGATGAGGTGTTGGCAGAATGGGCTGGGTTGGGTTATTACTCTAGAGCTAGAAACTTACATGCTTGTGCCCAACAAGTGATGGAGCAGTATTCGGGGGTCTTCCCCAGCGATCCTCTATTGCTTGCGGGTCTCAAGGGCATTGGGCGTTCCACTGCAGGCGCCATTGCGGCATTTGCATTTCAAGTGCGCGCCCCCATCTTAGATGCTAATGTCAAGCGTATCTTGGCAAGACTATTTTGCATCGATGGTGGCTTACAAGATAAAGCTGTTAATGAGCGGCTGTGGAGCTTGGCAAATGATTTGTTACCCAGCAAACCGCAAGATATGCCTGTCTATACCCAAGCACTAATGGATTTCGGTGCAACCTGGTGTACTGCTCGCAAGCCCGTATGTTTAAGTTCCGCACAAAGGTGTCCGTTTGCAAAAGAGTGTCAAGCCAATCTCAGTAATCAAGTGCTGCAATTTCCACAAAAGACCATTAAGGCAAAGCCCCCTGAATTTGATTGCGACATGTTACTGCTTAGACATGGGGATCATGTATTGCTTCACAAGCGCCCTAGTAAAGCAATCTGGGGCGGACTATGGTCTTTACCAGAGTCTGCTTGGGTGGTTAAATCAATGACAACGAAGATTAGCAATCTGACTCTGCAAGATATATTTCAACGCACTCTACCTGATGAGCAGATCGGTGCCTTATTAAGGCTTTGCCAGAGCCCTCAGCTCGGTGAAAGTATTAAGCATATCTTTACGCATAGACGCTTGTGGATACAAATTTGGCACGTTCAAGTAAAAAAAGCACATACATTTGCTAGCAATGATTTAAAGTGGGTGCCCCTCAAAAAACTTGGCCAGTATGGCTTGCCTCAGCCCATTAAGCTTCTGTTGCAGGGATTGAGTCTAGCTCGCGATGACGATTCAGAAAATTAAGCTGAGATTGTATTAAATCTTTTTTTGCCTTGAAATGGGCGCTCAAGCGATTAACCAAATACACCGAGCGGTGTTGTCCACCAGTACAGCCAATAGCAATGGTTAGATAGCTACGGCCATCTGCAATGTAATGGGGTAGCCACTTTTCAATAAAGTGAGTAATGTCACTTTCCATGGCGACCACCTCAGAAATTTTTTCTAAAAATTCTTTGACGGGCTTGTCATTGCCTGTAAGCGGGCGCAAAGACTTATCGTAGTGGGGGTTAGGGAGGCAGCGGACATCAAACACTAAATCGGCCTCGCTAGGTACTCCCTTTTTAAAGCCAAATGATTCAAAAATAACAGTGAGGCCTGCTGGCTTATCTTGAAGTAAATCCTGAATCCAGGAGCGTAATGCATGTGCTGAAAGGTTGCTGGTATCAATACTATGGGCTTGTGCCCGCAAAGCCTCTAGTAGATCACGCTCCCGATCAATTGCTTCAATCAAGGTAGCTGATGTAGATTGATTTGTATTGAGCGAAAGGGGATGTCGTCTACGGGTTTCAGAAAAACGTTGTACTAAGGTTTCTGTACTGGCATTGAGAAAGATGATGCGTACTTGATGTTCGCGTTGGAGGTTCTCTAGAATCAGGGGAAGCTGCGAGATGGATTCGCCACGACGAGCATCAATCGCTACGGCAACTTGCTCGCATCCTTCACTCTCCAGGGTGCCGATCAGGTTTTCAAGTAAGGTGACGGGTAGGTTATCGACGCAGTCGTAGCCGGCATCTTCAAAAGCCCTTAGTGCAACAGATTTGCCTGAGCCCGAAATCCCGGTGATCAGATTGATCTGCATATTATAGAAGGCGCCCTTGAGTCTTGATTGACTCGGTCTCCGCATTCATCTGAATGCGTTGTCGTTCAATAAACTCTTTGAGGGTATCAATGCCGCGCAGTTGCAAAATCGTATTGCGAACGGCAGCCTCAACCAATACTGCTAAGTTTCGGCCTGCAGCCACCTGAATTTTCACTGTCCGAATGGGGACGCCTAATACGTCAATATGCTGAGCTTCAAGTGGGAGTCGCTCAAATTCTCCATCGGCACGGCGAACCAGTTGAACGATGAGGCGGAGTTTGAGTTTACGACGCACTGCAGTTTCGCCAAAGATCGTCCGAATATCCAATAAGCCGAGGCCGCGAACCTCTAAAAGGTTACGTAAGATCACTGGGCATCTACCTTCAATATAGTCTGGTCCAAGACGGGCAAAGTCAACTGCATCATCTGCAACCAAACCATGACCGCGGGAGATTAATTCCAAACCTAATTCACTTTTGCCCAGGCCAGATTCTCCAGTTAATAAAACTCCTAGACCCAAGATGTCCATGAAGACGCCATGCATGGTAATTTGCGGTGCGCCAATTTTGGTTAAGTAAGTACGAAGATGATCGATAACCTCAGCAGCTGAAACAGAGGTAGTGAACAAGGGGGTTGACGAGCGCTGGCAAAATAGTTGGAGGTCGGGGTCGGCCGCCTTGCCATCGGCCATAATCACACAAGGCGGCATTTTAGAAATCAGGCTGGAGATTTGCTCTTGCCTCTGCTTAAGATCCAATGCAGCATGGTAATCGACTTCCTGTTCACCAAAAATCTGAATACGGCTGGGGTGAATGAGGTTTAAGTGACCAACTAAATCAGAGCTCGCCGCAGCTGCTTTGACAGCCTCTGGCGGAAATGTTCGGTCGGCACCCTCAAGTCCACCGATCCATGAAAGTTTTAGATCGGCAACATTGTCGTCAAAAATTTGTTGTGCACTGACGCCTTCAAGAAGTAAGGGCTGAGTCATTTTGGTGAACCCCATTGTTTTAGAAGCTCACACACTTTTTCTGGGCTGCTTTCAGTGGCCAAATGTTCGCGGGCACTCGGGTCTGATAAAAGCTGTGCGATTGACGACAGAATTTCAAGATGTTGCTGGGTCGCTTTTTCTGGAACTAATAAGAAAATCAAGAGTGAGACGGGGTTGCCGTCGGGTGCTGCAAAATCAATGGGAGTCTGTAGATTAATAAATGCTGCAATTGGTTGTTTAAGACCTTTCACTCGACCATGTGGTATTGCTACGCCGGCACCTAGTGCGGTTGAACCTACATCTTCCCGAGCATTTAAAAAACGAACAACAGCACTGGCGTCAATACCGGTGTGTTTAGCAAAAAGTTCTCCTGCGGCTGCAAAAGCATCGAGGCGGTTTTTGGCCGGATTATTTAATGCAATGCAGTCGAGGGCGAAAAGATCTATCAGGGCAGTCATATCAAATGATTATAGGTGTCCTGAAGTTGGTACTTACTCAATGTGCTTTTCGTGATGGTGATTCTGAATCTTTTCCTTGTGCTTGACGACCTGACGTTCCAGCTTGTCCACCACTAGATCCATGGCGTGATAAAGGTCTGCATTATGTGCTTCAGCAAATATTTCCTTGCCCTTGAGGTGAATTGTAATTTCCGCGCCTTGACGCAGATCTTTCTCCTTGGCGTTATCAACAATCAAAATGGCTGAGGCATCCAGTACATGATCAAAATGCTTGCGAACTTTAGCAAGGCCGGCCTCTAAGTGACTACGCATGGCAGGGGTTACTTCTACAT
The DNA here is from genome assembly GCA_947447945.1 of Burkholderiaceae bacterium. Classification (GTDB taxonomy): domain Bacteria; phylum Pseudomonadota; class Gammaproteobacteria; order Burkholderiales; family Burkholderiaceae; genus Polynucleobacter. The sequence goes on along the minus strand of CANFLR010000006.1, from coordinate 30,624 downwards.
GGCGGCTATTAATCTTTAAATTCATCTTCAGATCCCTTGTGTAAGCATGCGCAAACTTATGCCTGGGGTGCGCAGTAAGCCCCGTACTGTTGCTACTTGTCTGGTAACTGTATTTTCGGAGTGCACTTCATGAACCTCCAGCGTATCAGCGATTTCGCTCAAATCCAAGAGGGGAAGAGGGTTTATTTGAAAAATATTCCTTTTAGAAGGAATTCTTACATCCGGAAGTTTTCACCGAGATAGACTCTGCGGACAGCATCATTCTGAATAATTTGGTCTGGCTTGCCTTCAGCCAGAACGCTTCCTTCACTGATGATATAAGCATGATCGCAAATACCAAGGGTTTCACGTACATTGTGGTCGGTAATTAAAACGCCGATTTGGCGGTCGCGTAAAAAACGCACAATTCTTTGAATCTCCCCTACGGCAATAGGATCAACACCAGCAAAGGGCTCATCGAGCAGGATAAATTTAGGTTGTGAAGCCAGTGCCCGCGCAATTTCAACCCGACGGCGTTCGCCGCCTGAGAGTGATAGCGCAGGATTATTTCTCAGGTGAGTAATTTGGAGTTCGCCTAGGAGCTCGTCAAGACGATGAGCAATCTCGGCTTTGCTAAGCGTTTTGCCGTCTTGAACTTGGAGCTCAAGGACCGCCTGAATATTTTCAGCAACATTGAGTTTTCTAAAGACCGATGCTTCTTGAGGTAAATACGACAAGCCCATTCTGGCGCGCTGATGAATGGGTAGATGGGTAATGTCCATACCATCTAAAACAATATTGCCACCATCTAGGGCAACAAGTCCAACAATCATGTAAAAGGAAGTGGTTTTACCGGCGCCGTTGGGGCCCAGTAAGCCAACTACCTCGCCACATTTCACTTCAACCGAGACATCCCGAACAACGGTTCTAGAACCGTAGCGCTTTTGAAGATGGTGTGCACTTAAAGTTGCTGGATTAGTGTTTTGAGCTAAATCTACTGTCATTTCTCTAATATTGCTTTTCGTCTGGGTGAAAGAATTGCTCGGGCGATAGGGGGCTCTTCGGCTTTTGCATCAGTGGGAGGTGATACGCGATAGTACTGCTTAATATCATCGTACTCAATTTTCCAGCCAAGTAACTGATCAAGTAGTTGCATATTGTTAAGCCGTTTGAGGCTAGCGTTGCCAGTCAATGTCAGCAGTTCGGTTTTAGCGTTATAGCTGACCTCAGTGGCGCGACCTTGAATAAATTCATCGGCAGTTCCTTCGCGGCGCTCTCGAAAGCTCGTCGCTCGTTCAGGCGTGCCTTTTAGATTCACATACTCATAACCTTCCGGATCTACCGTAATCTTTCCCTGATCACCTGTGACAACAATGCTGCCTTTGATTAAGAGAATTTGGCCATTGAGATCATAGATTTGTTGCACCTCATTCACTGATACTTTTTCTGCCTCAAGTATGAGCGGCTTATCTTGATCTGCTTTTTCTGCCCATACTACTATCGGAGCCATGACGCCAAGACTCACTATGAGGCTTGCTGTTAAATTGCATACGCTAGCAGGCAAGATGCGGAGGCTATTTAGGGTAAGCACTTTATTGAACCCCTTGTGGTAAGCGCTCAATCCGACCTTTGACTTGCCCAGAAAGCACCATACTTTGGTCTACGTTATTGAAGGTTCCACCCGCTGTCGAGTTCATGATGGACATGCCTTGCTCTAGCTGGATGGGCTTATCGGTTTCGATGATGTCATCGTTAATCAGGACCTTAAAGTAAGACGATCGGGCAAGCATTCTTAAGGTGCCGGGCTCGGCGGCTGTCGCAGCTTGCGCTGGGCGGAAAATTTCAGCATTGTCGATCAGGTCCAGTATTGTGAGATCGCCATCGAGATGTCCGGTATCAGCCTTCACTGTTATGGGCGCTTTATTTGCTTGAAATAAACGCATGCGTGGAGTCAAGATATCAATCGAAGCGTCATCATCATAGTGGGTTACTTTTTTCCCTAGAACCCTGTATTTGGTAGCTCCCGCTTCGTTCAGAGCAGATAAGGCTCCATTTTGAATGGTGTAATCAGGCTCGTGAAGGCGCACGCGTTCGATGAGAGAAGCTTCCGGCGGGGTATTTTTTTTAACGACCCAAAAAGTAATCAAGGTAAGTGTGCCCATCAACAGCAATGGCATCAGGCGCAATAAAGTGCGCCATAAATTCAGTTTGATTTGCTTGGGATTAAATAGCATTACTGGAGACTTAATGACGCGCTTGATTAAGCAATTCTTCGTAGCGATTTTGTGCCTTCAGAATCAGGTCACACAGCTCACGAACTGCGCTGTAACCACCCATGCGGTTTGTAACAAAATGCACACTGTTTTTGACAGCCTCATGTCCTTGAGCAGGACAAGCTGTGAGGCCCGCTTTTTTCATCATTTTGAGATCTGGCCAATCATCGCCCATGACTGCGCAGTCTGCATGCTTGAGGGAGAGGGCATTTAACACTTGCTCTAGTGCAATGGCTTTATTTTCAATACCCATGTGCACATGTTTGATGCCTAGTTCATTACAACGGGCAAGTACCATTGGGGAATTTCGACCAGTAATGATGGCAGTAGGAATACCGCACTGTTCCAATAGTTTGATTCCAAGACCATCTTGAATATCAAATGCTTTGAGTGATTCTTTGCCGTCAGCGCCGATCAAGACTTGCCCATTAGTCAGAACGCCATCGACATCGAGCACTAAGAGTTTGACTTTACTGGCGCGCTCCCAAGCTTGTGGGTATTGGCTTAGTGGGTTTGACTGATGGGGATAAAAAGCGCTTGGCATGGAATCAATACACCATCTTAAATAACTTTAGCTGCAAACAGATCGTGCAGATTGAGGGCGCCGAGCAGGACGCCGTTGGCATCCGTTACTACCAAATGGTTAATACGATGCTTTTCCATCATCTCAATGGCTTCCTCTGCCAAAAGTTCTGGTGGAATCGTGCGAGGGCTTGAGCTAGTTGCCTCTTTTAAGCTCACACCATCTAAATTGGTGCTCTTTTCTAGTAGGCGACGTAGATCTCCGTCGGTAAAGATGCCCACTACTTTTTGTTTGCTATCGAGCGTAATAACCATGCCCATCCGTTTGGCAGTCATCTCTAGTAGAGCGTCTCGTAACGAGGCTTCAATTGAAATCTTTGGTGTTTCATCAAAACTCCGCATGACTTCGCTGACATGACTTAATTGCTTGCGACCTAGTCTACCGCCGGGATGTGAGCGGATAAAATCTTCCGCCTGAAAGCCTCTCGCATCTAATAGTGCGACGGCAAGTGCATCGCCCATGGCGAGTGCTGCGGTTGTGCTTGAAGTAGGCGCTAGATTGAGAGGGCAGGCTTCTTTTTCAACGCTGGTGTCTAAATGGGCATCCGCCAAGAGCGCTAAAGAAGAAGTTGGCGCCCCTGTGAGCGCGATTAGTTTCGCGCCAGTTCGTTTAACGATCGGGACGATAGTCAGTAATTCATCCGTTTCTCCAGAATTGGAGAGGGCAACAAAGACATCCTCACGCGTGACCATACCTAAATCACCGTGACTGGCTTCAGCAGGGTGAACAAAAAAGGCGGGCGACCCCGTCGAGGCAAAGGTTGCCGCAATTTTGCGAGCAATATGGCCAGATTTGCCTATGCCCGAAACCACAATACGTCCTTTGCAGCCATGCAATAGGTCAACAGCATGGATCAGCGCATCCGCATTAGGCCCTTCTAGGCGATCACGCATGGTTTGCAGTGCGCTAGCCTCAATAGTGAGGGTATCGCGTGCAAGCTTTAGGGTTCTTTCACGAGTCTTAGCTATCATCAAGTAAGTATATGCCGTCAGTCCTTCAATTCACTCTCATCTTGCTGGCCTCTGGTGTGGCCGGAGTGCTTATTTTCCGCTATTTTGGCCTACCCCCTATTTTGGGCTATTTGGCCATTGGTGTGTTGATAGGCCCCAAGGCCCTAGCCCTAGCGAGTGATTCAGCCACTGTGAAGTATTTGGCTGAATTTGGGGTAGTTTTTTTGATGTTCTCGATTGGCCTGGAATTTAACCTGCATAAGCTTCGGGCAATGCGATCCATCGTATTTGGCCTTGGCGGTAGTCAAGTCCTGTTGACAATGCTGTTAGCAGTGCCTGCTAGCCTTTTGATGAACTGGATTTACCCTATTTCTTGGCAGGCCGCCATCGCTTTGGGGGGCGCTTTGGCGATGTCATCAACTGCAATTGTGACTAAGTTGATGGCCGAGCGATCTGAGCTTGAAACCGAACATGGCCGCAATGTCATCGGAATTTTGCTGTTCCAGGATTTAGCGGTGGTATTTCTATTAATTTTGCTGCCATCTCTGGGTAAGAATCCTGGAGACCTTTTTTACGCCTTAACGGCTGCCTCCATCAAAATTACAGTCGCCTTGGGTTTGATTTTCGTCATCGGTCAAACCTTGATGAGCCGCTGGTTTGGCTTGGTCGCTAAATTACGCTCACAAGAGCTCTTCATGCTCAATCTCTTATTGATTGTGTTGGGCATGGCAGCCCTTACGGAGCATTTTGGTTTGTCATTAGCGCTTGGCGCATTTTTAGCGGGGATCTTAATTGCAGAGACGCCCTATAGGTATCAAGTTGAGGAGGATGTAAAGCCATTCAAAGATGTCTTGCTAGGACTTTTTTTCATTACGATTGGGATGTTGCTCGATCTTGAGGTGATTTATGAGCAATGGTTCTTAGTTTTACTTTTACTCATCGGGCCATTGATCTTTAAGTTTGGTTTGATTGCATTGTTATCGCGGGCCTTCGGATCGAGTTCTGGCATTTCCATTCGCACCGGCTTGTGCCTAGCTCAAGCCGGTGAATTTGGATTTGTTTTACTCAATCAAATTGACGGCTTAGATTTAATTGATCACGCTTTAAGTCAGGCCGTGCTTGCCGCAATGCTGTTATCGATGTTCGGTGCACCCTTTTTGATTGAATACAGCGACAGAATCGCAATGCGTTTTTCTAGTAACGAGTGGCTATTACAGTCATTGGCATTGACGCGGGTTGCTGCCAAAAGCGTGCGCACTGAAAACCATGTTGTGATTTGTGGATTTGGCCGTTCAGGACAAAGCTTAGCGCGCATGTTAGATCAAGAAAAAATTCCCTATATTGCATTGGATATGGATCCCGATCGCGTTAAAGAAGCTGCTGCTGCTGGCGATAATGTGTCGTATGGCGATGCTAGTCGAGAGAACTACTTAGTTGCAGCGGGCCTATCCAAAGCAAAGGCGGTAGTGATTACTTATGCGGATACGCCAGCAAGCATGAAGGTCTTGCATCAAGTGGAGCGTTTGCGACCTGGCATGACGATTTTAGTTCGGACTAAGGATGATGCCGATTTAGGAAAGTTACAGGCAGCTGGTGCTACCGAGGTTGTGCCAGAGTTGATTGAAGGCAGCTTAATGATGGCCTCTCATGTGTTATTGATGATGGATGTACCCATGCGCAAAGTAGTGCGCATTGTCTCGAACGCACGCGAGGCCCGGTATAGCCTACTGCGCGGGTACTTTCGCGGTTCGGACGTCGAAGATTTTGACTCGAATGAGTCTTGGCGATTGCATTCAGTGACCTTGCTGCCTGAGTCCATTAGTATCAACAAGACACTGGGCGAGCTCAATCTTGAAAATGATGGAGTGAGTGTTCAGGCTGTGCGCCGTAAAGTTGACGGTGCAGATTATGTGAAGTTGGATTTGAGCCCAGATCTGCGTTTGCAGGCCAATGATATTTTGGTGCTTTCAGGTAATCCGGAAGCGACCGACTTGGCCGAATCCAAATTACTCTGAAGCATTACTTTTTCTTTTTGCTGGGAGACGCTTTGCGAGCAAGTAGTGGCGCTAAATAGTGCCCCGTAAAGCTTGCTGTATTCTGGGAAACATCCTCAGGAGTTCCAGTAGCAATAATTTGGCCGCCACCAGCGCCGCCTTTCGGGCCCAAATCAATAATCCAGTCGGCAGTCTTGATGACGTCTAAATTATGTTCAATGATGACGATGGTGTTACCCTGTTTTTTCAAGGTTTGAATGACAGTGAGCAAAAGTTGAATGTCATGAAAATGTAGGCCAGTTGTAGGTTCATCCAGAATGTATAGCGTTCTGCCAGTATCCCGTTTAGAAAGCTCCAGCGATAGTTTCACTCGTTGCGCCTCACCACCCGATAGCGTGGTAGCACTTTGTCCAAGCTTGACGTAGCCAAGACCAACATCGAGCAAGGTTTTCAGTTTGCGTTTAACCACAGGTACTGCTTCAAAGAATTCGTGCGCCTGTTCGATAGTCATCGAGAGCACTTCATGAATGTTTTTGCCCTTATAGCGAATATCTAAGGTTTCACGGTTGTAGCGCTTACCGTGACAAACATCACACGGTACATAGACATCTGGCAAGAAGTGCATTTCTACCTTGAGAACGCCATCACCTTCACATGAGTCACAACGACCACCCTTGACGTTAAATGAGAATCGACCAGCTTCATAGCCACGTTCACGTGATGAGGGTACGCCAGCAAAAAGTTCACGAATAGGCGTAAACAAGCCGGTGTAGGTGGCTGGATTAGAGCGAGGAGTTCTGCCAATGGGAGACTGATCAACGCTGATCACTTTATCGAAATACTCTAAGCCTTTAATTCCATCATGGGCCGCTGGTTCAGCGCTGGAGCCATAAAAATGTTGCGCAACGGCATGATGCAGAGTGTCATTAATGAGGGTAGATTTACCGGAGCCAGATACCCCTGTCACGCAGGTTAATAAGCCAACGGGAATCTTGGCATGAACCGATTGCAAGTTATTACCACGGGCGCCAAGCACTTCTAAGAAGCGATCACCAACAGGAATACGTTTTTCGGGAATTTCAATTCGCACACGTCCTGCAAGGTATGCGCCTGTGAGGGATTTGGGATTTGCCTCAACTTCTGCTGGCGTGCCTACTGCTACTACCTCACCACCATGAATGCCAGCACCAGGACCGATGTCAATGACATAGTCAGAAGCCCGAATCATGTCTTCGTCATGCTCAACCACTAATACGCTATTACCTAAGTCACGTAAGTGTTTCAGGGTGCCGATGAGGCGATCATTATCTCGTTGATGCAGGCCAATAGAGGGCTCATCTAATACATACATGACCCCAGTTAGACCCGAGCCAATTTGTGAGGCAAGGCGAATGCGCTGGGCTTCACCACCAGATAGCGTATCGGCACTGCGTTCAAGGGAGAGGTAATCGAGCCCCACATCATTCAGAAACCGTAAACGTGCACCAATCTCTTTAACGATCTTGTCGGCAATTTCTCGTTTGGCGCCTTTGAGTTCGAGAGCTTCAAAATATTCTTTTGCCTCTTTTAATGGTAATGCGCTAATTTCATAAATTGCCCGCGATTGCTTGTTTTCACCCACCTTAACAAAGCGCGCTTCTTTACGCAGACGACTGCCGCCACAATCTTTACAGGTCTGAACATTTTGATAGCGAGCCAGTTCTTCGCGAACCGTAACAGAGTCTGTCTCTTTATAGCGTCGCTCGAAGTTCGCTACGATGCCCTCGAAAGGGTGTTGACGCACACTTAATTTGCCGCGCTCATTGATGTATTCGAATGGAATTTCAACATCGCCAGATCCTAAGAGAATTAAATCTTGTTGTTTCTTGCTGAGGGTCTCAAAAGGTTTCTCCACATCAAAGCCACCATGCTTAGCAAGCGTCTGCAGGAGTTTGAAGTAAAACTGATTGCGGCGATCCCAGCCTTTAATGGCGCCAGATGCCAGTGAAAGATCAGGGTGAGCAACAATTCGTTTTGGATCAAAGAAAGATTGGTGGCCTAGTCCATCACATGATGGACAGGCCCCCATTGGGTTATTGAAGGAAAAGAGGCGTGGCTCTAATTCCTGAAGAGAATAGGAGCAAACCGGGCAAGCAAATTTACTGGAGAAGATCATATCTTTGCCGGTATCCATATCCACAATCATGGCTTTACCATCGGCAAGACGCAGGGCAGTTTCAAAAGATTCCGCTAGGCGTTGCTGAATATCTGAACGAACTTTAATCCGATCAACTACAACCTCAATCGAGTGCTTATCATTCTTTTTTAATACCGGCAGTTGATCTACTTCAAAAATTTCAGCTTTCGCGGTATTAGTTGTGCCGCCCCCAGAGCGCACGCGAAAGCGCACGAAGCCCTGGGCTTGAAGATCTTGAAAGAGGTCTACAAATTCCCCTTTACGCTCACTGACAACGGGTGCCAAGATCATCAGTTTGGTATCTTCTGGCATTGCTAAAACCGTATCTACCATTTGTGAAACACTCTGTGCCTCCAGGGGTAGATTATGTTCGGGACAGTGTGGCGTGCCTGCTCGCGCAAATAGTAAGCGCAAGTAGTCATGAATTTCTGTCACCGTTCCAACGGTAGAGCGTGGGTTATGACTAGTGGCTTTTTGCTCAATCGAAATTGCTGGAGATAGACCTTCGATCGTATCAACGTCAGGTTTTTCCATTAATTGCAAGAATTGACGTGCGTAGGCAGAAAGTGACTCAACGTAACGACGTTGCCCTTCAGCGTACAAAGTGTCAAAAGCCAGCGAGCTTTTGCCCGAACCAGATAAGCCAGTCAGGACGACTAATTTCTCTCTAGGAATGTCTAGATTGATATTTTTAAGATTGTGCGTGCGTGCACCGCGGATTTTAATTTCGTTATTCATGATTTTTTAGCGTAACTTGTTAATATAGCCTTTTCTTATGAATCCTTCCGAACTTCGCTCCACTATCGCCTTAGCTGGCATTTTTGGCCTTCGCATGCTGGGCCTGTTCCTGCTTTTGCCCGTTTTTAGTGTTCATGCTCGCGAACTTCCGGGGGGTGAGCACGCCCTTTGGGTTGGGGTTGCCCTGGGTATTTTCAATATTGTTCAGGCCTGTCTTTACATCCCTTTAGGTCGACTATCCGACAGAATTGGGCGCAAACCAGTAGTTTTTTGGGGTCTTTCCCTCTTTGTGGCTGGAGCCTTGATTTGCGCAGCACGCGATGATCTGCTGTGGATTGCTATCGGTAGGGGAGTGATGGGCGCTGGTGCTATTTCTGCCGCTATTTCCGCTTGGGTTGCCGACCTGACCCGTGAACAGGTGCGGACCCGCGCAATGGCTTTGGTCGGGGGCAGCATTGCACTCTCTTTTGCTTTATCTCTTGTGATTGCAGCACCGCTTTATCGCATGATCAGTTTGAGCGGTATTTTTGTGGTTTTGGCGGTACTCGGCGTGTTAGCAATGTTGGTGACTTATTTTGTTCTACCTGTAAATGCGCCAGAAATCAAAGTTGCTCAGGCCTCACTGAGGGAAGTATTTTTTCGACCAGAGCTCATGCGGCTCAATATAGGTGTTTTTGTTTTGCACGCAACCCAAGTGGCAATGTTCATGGTACTGCCACGTCTTTTAGTGGAAGCAGGCTTGCCTTTATCAGAGCATTGGCAGGTTTATCTTCCCGTTGTGCTTCTGTCCTTCTTTCTGATGGCGCCCATACTCATTATTGGCGAGAAGAAACAACAGCTTAGACCAGTGCTATTGGTTGCGATTGTATTGATCTTGATTTCTGAATATTGCTTTATCAGCACTTCAACGGTTTTATCTATTTCCGCTGCATTATTGATTTACTTTGTCGGCTTCAACTTGCTAGAAGCCTTGCAGCCATCCTTGGTTTCGCGTTTTGCAAAAGAGTCAAAGGGTGCTGCTCTGGGCGTATACAACACCACTCAATCGATTGGCCTGTTTTTGGGGGCCGTGATGGGGGGGTGGCTTATGGATAGCCATGGCGAATTATCGGTCTTTGCCGTAGCAGCTGGACTGCTACTGTGCTGGCTTATAATTGCTATGTCGATGCGTGAGCTGCCTGCGAAGGTTGCAGATGCAAAAACATAGTCGTTATTCAAGATTGAATTCACATTACATTTTTCTTCGGGAGACAACATGGCTTCGGTAAATAAGGTCATCATCGTAGGTAACGTAGGGCGCGACCCAGAAACACGTTATATGCCTAGCGGCGATGCTGTTACTAATATTTCAGTAGCAACATCAGATCGCTATAAAGATAAGCAAAGCGGCGAGATGAAAGAGACTACAGAATGGCATCGCGTGGCGTTCTTTGGCAAGCTTGCCGAGATCGCAGGTCAATATCTCAAAAAAGGTTCGCAAGTGTATGTTGAAGGTCGTTTACGCACTCGTAAATGGACTGATGCGAGCGGTCAAGAAAAGTATTCTACCGAGATCGTTGCAGAAACAATGCAAATGCTTGGCGGTAAGCCTGTAGGTGGTAGTGAGGGTGGTGGCGAGAGTTATAGTCGCGCCAAATCCTCTGAGCAATCTGCCCCAGCAACTTCTAGCGCTGCCTCACTTGGCGCAATGGATGACGATATTCCGTTCTAAATAGCAGTTCATTAGACTCACTTCAAACCCCTTCCAGCCGATGTGTTGCAAGGGGTTTTATTTACCCTCTTTTTTACTGCCGAGCGTGCCGTGTATTTTCAGGCCAGGGTGCGTTATAGTCAGTGCGAAAAGGATTGATGTCTAAACCTCCACGTCTGGTGTAGCGAGCATAGACTGATAATTTTTCAGGTTTACATTGACGTTTGATGTCACAGAAAATCGTTTCAACACAGTGCTCATGAAATTCTCCCAACTGTCGAAAGCCAATCAGATAACGCAGTAAGCCCTCTTCTAGAATGGGGCGACCTTGATAGCGAATTTGTACGCTGGCCCAGTCAGGTTGTCCTGTAACTGGGCAGTTGGATTTGAGCAAATGAGAGACGAGACATTGTTCGATGGGGCCAAAGGAGGCATTGATTTCAAGCAGCGCCGGATCAGCAGGCAAGTTAGGATCAATTTCGATATCTAGCCTATCCATTAAAACGCCAGTCATTTCTTGCATCCCTTTCTTAGATGTCAACTCGGGAGCATTCAGGCGCGTTGCAATCTTGCTACCTGATACGGCTGATAGATCTGCAATTAATCTTGTGCGAACTGCTTCTTCATTTTCAAAACGCGTGCTGTTAAAACTATTGAGATAGAGCTTAAAAGATTTTGATTCAATCATATTAGGCGAGTCAGCCGGAATCTGAAATTCAGCTAAAGCAATTTGGGGCTTGCCTTTTTGATTGAGCCAGCTCAGCTCGTAAGCGTTCCAAATATCAACGCCCACAAAAGGTAGCGCCTGGCTCGGCTTTAGATTTAGCTTAAGACGGTTCTCGGAACGGAGAATGGGAAACAGTAAACTCGGATCATATTGATCTGGATATTGAGAGTGTTGCCCAAGCGGTATTGTGCCCATTGAATCGGTTGATGTATTTTTAGTTTTTTAGTTTATTGGATACGCCTGATACTACATGCCCAGTTGGCGCAACCGATGCCGCTGATTGGCAGTGACCAGTTTGATCGTCAAAGAAAAAATCAGGTTCAAATTCACGGAGGAATTCACTCTTCGAGAGTCCGCCCAAGAACATCGCTTCATCTACATCAACACCCCAGGCCATCAGAGTGCGAATCGCTCTTTCATGTGCTGGGGCTGAACGTGCCGTAACCAATGCAGTACGAATGCGCATTCCCTTTTCGCTGGTAGAGCGTTGCAGTCTGTGAAGTGCTTCTAGCAAAGGTTTGAAGGGGCCAGGTGGCAAAGGGATGGCAGCCTTTTTGCTTTCATGGTCGACAAAGGCTTCAAGCCCTTTGTTTTGAAAAACTTGTTCAGCTTCATCTGAGAACAGTACAGCATCTCCGTCAAAAGCAATGCGGATTTCGTTAGGGTGTGATTCAGCGGTTTTACTGGACTCTGGATATACGCGTGCCGCCGGAAAGCCCGCCTCGATAGTGGCGCGTACATCATCTTCATTCGCTGATAGAAAAAGGTTGGCGTGCAATGAGCGCAGGTAGTGGTATGGAGGACGACCCCTAGTAAATACGCCTCGCTCCAAATGTAGGCCGTGGTGCTCTGCGGAGCGGAATACGCGCAAACCACTAACAGGATCATTGCGAGACAGAATGACGACTTCGACGCGCTGCTCACCCTCTTCATTAAAGGCCAGCAGTTTTTTCACTAGTGGAAAAGCTACGCCAGTTTGCGCCGCCTTACCGAGGCGCTCAAGTTGTAATTTCATATAGGCGCTATCGTCTGTTGCTTCAAAGATGCGATTTTCTTCTTCGAAATCAAACAGGGCGCGCGAAGAAATCGCAACGACGAGTTTTCCGGTAAGTGTGAAGGACATTTTATTTTAAGAATAGGCGATAGGCGGGATTTTTGCTTTCATCCCAGTGGGGGTAGCCCAGTGTAGCCAAGAATTTTTGAAATTTAGGCTGTTCATTCTTTGGCACTTGAATACCTACGAGAATGCGCCCATAGTCAGCGCCATGATTACGATAATGAAAAAGACTGATATTCCAATTGGGAGCCATACTGGTTAAAAACTTCATCAATGCGCCCGGGCGCTCTGGGAATTCAAAGCGATACAGCAATTCATCTTTAGCGAGTGCGGAGTGTCCGCCAACCATATGACGTAAGTGTGACTTGGCTAACTCATCATGAGTGAGATCAATTGTTGCAAATTTTGCTTTGATAAAGTGCTTCGCAATAGTGGCGCTATCGCCAGCCTTCTGCGTGCCAATACCAACAAAAATATGCGCTTGGCTACCATCAGCAATACGGTAATTAAATTCAGTTACATTGCGTTTGCCAAGCAACTCGCAGAAGCGTTTGAATGAGCCACGCTCCTCTGGGATGGTTACCGCAAATACGGCCTCGCGGAATTCACCCACATCAGCACGTTCAGCCACGAAGCGCAAACGACTGAAATTCATATTGGCACCGCAAGCGATCGCTACTAAAGTTTTATTTTTAGTTTTATGTTTTCCTACGAACTTCTTCATGCCGGCTATAGCTAGGGCGCCCGCAGGCTCGAGAATGCTGCGGGTATCGGTAAAGACGTCATTGATAGCCGCACAGATTTCATCAGTATCAACAGTAATGATGTCATCGACTACGCGTTTGCAAATACGGAAGGTCTCTTTGCCTACTAGTTTGACTGCAGTACCATCAGAAAATAGGCCAACATCCTTCATCTCAATACGTTTATTTGCCTTGAGAGAGCGCTTCATGGCGTCCGAGTCGACAGATTGAACACCAATTACTTTTGTCTTAGGGCTTACCGCTTTGACATACTCACCAATTCCCGCAATTAGTCCACCTCCACCAATTGCGACAAAAATGGCATCAATTGGCTCTGGATGTTGCCGAAAGATTTCCTCGGCAATTGTGCCTTGCCCCGCAATCACATCAGGATCATCAAAGGGGTGAACAAAGCTTAGGCCACGTTTTTTCTCCAGCAACTCTGAATACTGAAAGGCGTCACTATAAGAATCACCGTGGAGGATGATTTCTACCCAAGAGCCACCGCGCGCTTTTACAGCATCAATTTTCACGCTCGGGGTGGTTGTTGGCATCACGATGACTGCTTTGCACTTCATTTTGGCGGCTGCTAGAGCTACGCCTTGAGCATGATTGCCTGCAGAAGCTGCGATAACCCCCCGTTTTAAGGCTGCAGGGGATAAATGAGCCATTTTGTTGTAGGCGCCCCGGAGTTTAAAAGAGAAAACCGGCTGGTTATCCTCTCTTTTGAGCAAAACCTGGTTGCCTAAACGCTTGCTGAGTTCTGGGGCTAACTCAAGCTCAGTTTCCCTAGCTACATCGTAGACCCGGGCAGATAAAATTTTCTTTAAATAATTCGTTGCCATCTGATGAGCGTACCACGGATGCGTCCTAAGCCCTTAGATTTGAAAGGGTTTATCCCTTCCCCCAACATCTTTGCCTATTTCCTGCCAATATCAGGATTGCTCAATTAAAATGTTTATTTACCAAATATGACGCTATGAACGCACCATTAGCTTTGAACCAGTTGTTGGACGCCGAGGCGAGCTTGCCTCGTTTGCGTGAAATTCCCTACAACTACACCTCTTTTTCAGATCGAGAAATCGTGATTCGCCTTTTAGGTGAGGAGTCATGGCGTGTTCTAAATGACTTGCGTGGGGTACGCCGGACCGGCCGCTCTGCCCGGATGTTGTTTGAAATTCTGGGTGATATCTGGGTCGTCCAGCGCAACCCCTTTTTACAAGATGACTTGTTAGATAACGTCAATCGCCGTCAATTGTTGATTGATGCACTTTGGCATCGCTTAGGCGAGGTTAAAAAGCGCTCTAGTGCAGACTCAGCAAGTCAAGTCGAGATTTTATTAAATGCGGCAAGTCGAGCTGTCGAAAACTTTGAGAGTGGCTTTAAAGAAGTTGAACAGATTCGTAAACGGGCTAAAAAAGATTTAGGTCGTCATACCGCTGCAGATAATATTTGTTTTGATGGGGTATCACGTGCGGCGCATGTGACAGATGCCACCGACTGGCGTGTCGAGTTTCCCTTGGTCGTTCTTAAGCCAGACTATGAGTCTGAAATTCCTGGGCTTGTAAAAGCATGTATTGAGCTGGGCTTGACGATTATTCCTCGCGGCGGCGGTACGGGCTACACCGGTGGTGCAATTCCTTTGTACGCCATGTCTGCAGTGATCAATACCGAGAAATTACAAGATATCGGTGGTGTTAGGTCTGCGACATTAGCTGGGCTTGCCCATGAGGTGCCAACGATATTTACTGGTGCCGGCGTTGTGACGCGCCGAGTAGCTGACGCTGCAGAGCATGCCGGGCTGGTCTTTGCTGTTGATCCCACTTCCGCTGATGCAAGTTGTATCGGTGGGAATATTGCCATGAATGCTGGCGGCAAGAAGGCGGTACTTTGGGGTACCGCGCTAGATAACTTGGCTAGCTGGCGTATGGTCGATCCTCAAGGGAATTGGCTGGATGTGGAGCGCCTTGATCACAATCTAGGCAAGATTCATGAAGTCGAAAAGGTACGTTTTCAGTTAACTTGGTCTGAAGGTACTAGTCAGCCCGGTCAGCGGATTCTTAAAAAAGAATTACTTGAAGTAGAGGGTAAGCGTTTTCGTAAAGAAGGCTTAGGCAAGGATGTTACCGATAAATTTTTATCGGGGCTACCAGGCGTTCAAAAAGAGGGTTGTGACGGTTTAATCACGAGCGCCACTTGGATATTGCATCGTATGCCTAAATTCATGCGAACAGTTTGCCTCGAGTTTTTTGGACAAGCGCGCGAAGCAATACCCAGCATTGTTGAGATTAAGGCTTACCTTGATAACTTAAGCAAACAAGGTGGCCCAATCTTAGCTGGTCTTGAGCATTTAGATGATCGCTATTTGAGAGCGGTAGGCTATTCCACCAAGTCAAAGCGCAATAGCATGCCGAAGATGGTATTGATTGGTGATATTGCAGGCGATGATGAAGAGGCTGTAGCCGCCGCCACAAGTGAAGTTGTGCGCATGGCCAATTTGCGTGTTGGCGAGGGCTTTGTTGCCGTGAGTGCAGAAGCCCGGAAAAAGTTTTGGCTAGATCGTGCTCGTACTGCAGCTATTGCGCGCCATACTAACGCGTTCAAGATTAATGAAGATGTGGTGATTCCATTGCCGCGGATGGGTGAGTACACCGAGGGTATAGAGCGCATCAATATTGAACTCTCCCTCAAAAATAAATTACAAGTCTTAGATGGACTAGAGCTGTTCCTGAAAAAAAGCTCACTACCATTAGGGAAGAGTGATGAAGAGTATGAGATCGCCACTGCAGAAATCTTGGGCGATCGCGTTCAGCAGGCCCTGGAATTAATTGCCAAAGTTAGGGGACGGTGGTCTGAGTGGTTAACTCAGATGAATACACACTTCCCCCAATTACAGAATTACACCTTACGCGCATCCTGGAAAGAGGAGGTGCGCTCTGAATTAAGAATTATTTTTGGTGGGTTGGCGTTTGAACCCATTTTGAACGAGCTAGAAAGCATTCATAAGAAGATCCTGCGTAAGCGGGTATTTGTCGCTTTGCATATGCATGCAGGCGATGGTAATGTTCACACGAATATTCCTGTCAACTCCGATGACTATGAGATGTTGCAAGATGCGCATCACGCAGTTGATCGGATTATGGCTTTAGCGCGTTCTTTGGATGGCGTTATTTCTGGCGAGCACGGCATTGGTATTACCAAACTTGAATATCTGACTGAAGCAGAGTTAAAAGATTTTCGTAGTTATAAGAATCGCGTTGACCCAGAGGGGCGATTCAATAAGGGCAAGTTAATGCCTAACGCCAACCTGAGTCTAGCCTACACACCAAGCTTTGGCTTAATGGGGCACGAATCCATCATCATGCAGCAAAGTGATATTGGCGCAATTGCTGATAGTGTTAAGGATTGCTTGCGTTGCGGTAAGTGCAAACCCGTTTGCTCTACCCATGTGCCACGTGCGAATTTACTCTATAGCCCACGCGATAAGATTTTGGCAACCTCACTCTTGATTGAGGCCTTTTTGTATGAAGAGCAAACTCGTCGGGGTATATCGATTCGTCATTGGGAGATGTTTGATGACGTCGCTGCGCACTGTACTGTCTGTCATAAGTGCTTAACGCCTTGTCCAGTGAATATTGACTTTGGTGATGTCACCATGAATATGCGCAATTTATTGCGTAAGATGGGTCAGCAACGCTTTAATCCAGGTACCGCCGCCTCGATGTTCTTCTTAAATGCCACTAGCCCAGAAACCATTAACTTGGCTCGCAAAACAATGATTGGTTGGGGATATAAAGTCCAGCGTTTTGGTAATGATGTTTTGCGCAAATTTGCTCGCAAGCAAACAGCTCATCCTCCTGCTACGGTAGGTAAGCCTAGCGTGAAGGAGCAGGTTATTTTCTTTGTGAATAAGAAAATGCCTGGTAACTTGCCAAAGAAGACGGCGCGTGCTTTATTGGATATTGAGGATGCGGACTACGTACCGATTATTCGGGATCCCCAAACTACTTCTGCTGATACTGAAGCGGTTTTTTATTTCCCTGGATGCGGTTCTGAACGCCTTTTCTCTCAGGTGGGTCTTGCCACTCAGGCAATGCTGTGGAATGTGGGTGTGCAAACAGTCCTGCCGCCAGGTTATTTATGTTGTGGCTATCCCCAGCGTGGTAATGGTGACTTCGATAAAGCCGAGAAAATCATTACGGATAATCGCGTGCTGTTCCACCGCGTCGCTAATACTTTGAACTATTTAGATATCAAGACAGTGGTTGTGTCTTGCGGTACTTGCTATGATCAATTGGCGGGTTATCAATTTGAGCAGATCTTCCCCGGTTGTCGCATTATTGATATCCATGAATATTTGCTGGAGAAGGGCGTTAAACTCTCTGATGTTTCTGGTGTGAAGTATATGTATCACGATCCATGTCATTCGCCGATGAAATTGCAAGATCCCATGAAAACAGTCAATGAATTGATTGGCATGAAGGACGGCAAAGCTATTAAGAAGAATGATCGATGCTGTGGAGAGTCAGGCACACTTGCTGTGACGCGTCCTGATATTTCTACCCAAGTGCGTTTTCGCAAGCAAATCGAGATGGAGAAGGCAGCCAATGAATTGCGTAAAGACGCTATCCCTGGCGATGCAGATAATGTTAAGGTGTTGACTAGCTGCCCATCTTGCTTACAGGGCTTAAGCCGTTTTAATGCGGACAGTGACACCACTGCTGATTACATTGTGGTTGAGATGGCGCAAAAATTATTGGGTAAAAATTGGATGGAAGACTACGTTACCAAGGCTAATCAAGGCGGCATTGAAAGGGTATTGGTTTAATGATTCCTAATAACATTGTGGTGCATCAGCAATCTAAAGTATTGGAGCTCTCATATGAAAATGGCAATACTTATCGTTTGCCTTTTGAGTTGCTCAGAGTATTATCGCCATCAGCTGAAGTACGCGGTCATGGGCCTGGACAAGAAACTCTCCAAACTGGCAAGCGCGAAGTATTGATTGCCAATCTAGAGCCAGTAGGCCACTACGCCTTAAAGCCCAGCTTTTCTGATGGGCACGATACCGGCTTATATTCCTGGGATTACTTGCAGCACTTGTGCGAAAACCAAGAACAATTATGGAAAGAGCATTTAGATAAATTGGCTGCTGCGGGCCTTGATCGTGATGCGCCCATGATGGCAAAAGATCATATGCATGACCATTCTTGCGGAAGTCATTGATGAGTAAAACCCATTTTGGCTATCAGAGCGTGGATGAAGCTGAGAAAGCCGGCAAGGTTGCAGAAGTGTTCCATTCAGTAGCTAGTAAATATGATGTGATGAATGATTTAATGTCATTTGGTTTGCATCGTATTTGGAAAAAAATCACGATTGCTCGTGCTCAAGTGCGCCCAGGTCAAAAAGTATTAGATATTGCTGGCGGTACTGGTGATTTAGCAGCTGCCTTTGCTAAAGCAGTGGTTTGGGGTCAGAATCCCGATGCGCAGGTTTGGTTAAGTGACATCAATGCATCGATGCTAGGGGTTGGTCGTGATCGCTTGCTTGATCAAGGTTTGGCATTGCCATGTGTTCAATTTGACGCAGAGAAAATTCCTTTTCCTAATAATCATTTTGATGTTGTTACGGTAGCCTTCGGTTTACGGAACATGACGCATAAAGATGTGGCTTTAGGTGAAATGTGTCGAGTCATTAAGCCAGGGGGACGTGTATTAGTCTTGGAGTTTTCAAAGCCCGATGCATTCCTGCAGCCTATATATGATGCCTATTCATTTAAGGTTCTGCCCTGGCTAGGAGAAAAGATTGCTCAGGATTCAGAAAGTTATCGGTATTTGGCGGAATCAATCCGCATGCACCCAGATGCGGATACCCTAAAAGACATCATGCTTGGCGTTGGTTTTGATGAAGTAGATACCCACAGAATGACTGGGGGTATCGTTGCCCTTCATATTGGTATTAAATACTGATGTGTTTGTCTGAAGTGCTTAATGGAAGTTCAATAAGGGGTAAATATTATGAATAAGCATTTTTTCAAAATAGTACTGTTTAGTTTGGTCTTATTATTTTCGACGATTGGTCAGGTTGATGCGGCCCGTTTGGGTGGAGGAAGAAGTCTTGGTAGAGCCCCCAGTGCGCCAATACAGAGACAGGCAATACCTGCACAAAAACCTATTCAACAAGCTCAACCTTCAGCGCCAGCACCTGCGCCTCAAGCTCCAGCGCCCAGTCGCTTTGGTGGAATGGGCGGAATTCTTGGTGGCTTAGCTGCAGGTCTTGGTATTGGCTATCTCTTATCTCATTTTGGTATGGGTGAGGCAGCATCCTCTTTGATAACCGGTTTATTGATCGCTGCCTTAGCCGGTTTTGCCATCATGTTTGTGATTAGAAAATTGCTGCCAGCGATGTCAGGCGCCCCGGTGCACCGCACAAGTTATGATCAAGCTCCTAGAAGCGAGCCTGCATTTAATCCGACTGCAAATGCCTTTGCTGGCACACCTCTAGAGCCAGAGCCTTTTAAGTCAACTTTGCCCCCAGGTTTTGATGAGCCTGCATTCTTAGAAAATGCTAAACAATATTTTGTGGGTCTTCAGAGGGCTTGGGATCACGGTGATTTAGCTGCTTTGAGGGAATTTACTACTCTGGAGATGTTCACCACTATTCAGCAGGATTTGGCTGGCCGTACTGATGGCAGCAATCAAACAGATGTAGTAACGATTCAAGCCAAGCTTTTGGGTATTGAAACGGCCGAGAATACCTATTTCTGCAGCGTCCACTTTAGCGGCATGATTCGTGAGCAGCAGGGCGCGCTTGCAAATAACTTCTCAGAAATTTGGAATTTGAGTAAACCAGTTGAAGGTCCTGGGGGCTGGGTACTGGCGGGTATTCAACAGTTGGTTTAAGCTTAGAGTACTTTCCATTGGAAACCCGCACTTGTGCGGGTTTTTTACACTCAACACCTATGAATGCTGTTTCTTCAACTCACACCATTACCGCTCGCGCTGCCTGCCGAGGGATTAATCATGTTTTAACGAGTGAACCTTGGGCGAAAGCAGAGCTGGCTCGTCATGCTGGTAAAACCATTCTTTTAAAGTTACCCGTAGATGACTTCTCGGTTGAAGTGACTTCCTTGGGCTTATTAGCTGCATCGCAACCCTCTGATACAAGTTCACTCGTACTAGAGTTATCTGCTAAGGCCTTAAGTGATCTCGTGGGCAGTGCCGGTACATTACGTGAGCAGGCTTTCAAGGCTGTGAAGATTTCAGGGGATGCTGATTTAGCTCAACTATTAGGCCGCTTAGTTGGTCAGGTGCGTTGGGAGTATGAGGAAGATTTAGCCCGTTTGATCGGCGATGCCCCTGCAAATTTTGCCGTACGCCAGGGTAAAAAATTGGTTTCAGGAGGCAGATCTGCGGCCAAGGATTTGCTGGGTAATGTCGTAGAGTACGTCAGCGAGGAAAGAAAGATCTTGCTTAATAAAAGAGACTTCATGCATCGCAAGCATGAATTAAATGAATTGCGCGATGCGGTTGACCGCATGGAAAAGCGTATTCAGTTACTAACACAGAAAGCCAAATAAATCGTGCGTCGAATTGCCCGCCTTTGTTTCATTTTCTTTACCGCTTGGCGCTATGGTCTTTTACCTTTATTGCGCGATAACTTAAAGCCTGGCATACACAGGGGCCTGTTAACAATTCTTTGCTGGGCCTCACCGAATACCGATTTACCAAGGGGCGCTCGTATCCGCCTGACGCTAGAGGCTCTTGGGCCGATTTTTGTGAAATTTGGACAGGTGCTTTCAACGCGCCGAGATTTATTGCCTGAAGATATTGCTGATGAGCTTGCTAAGCTACAGGATCAGGTGCCGCCGTTTTCAAATCAAGAATCTCGCCGGCTAATTGAAGCAGCTCTTGGACGGCCGATTGAAGAAATATTTATTAGCTTCGATGCAAGCCCCGTAGCCAGTGCTTCTGTAGCCCAGGTGCATTTTGGTATTTTGCGTGAGACAGAGAAGCACCCTGAGTGGACTAATCGTGCAGTAGCTATTAAAGTTTTACGTCCCGGTATCTTGCCAGTCATTGAGGGTGATATTGCGTTAATGTATGACTTGGCCAAAATCATCGAGCGTAGCTCTGAAGATGGCCGTCGCTTGAAGCCACGCGAGAACGTCGCTGAATTTGATACCTATTTGCACGACGAGCTAGATCTTATGCGTGAAGCAGCTAACGCTAGTCAACTGCGTCGCTATTTCATCGACTCTAAAAAGTTGATGATTCCAGAAATGTATTGGGATCTATGCCATACCAATGTGATTGTGATGGAGCGCATGGAGGGCATCTCGATTGGCCGTACTGAAGAGCTCCGTGCTGCAGGAGTTGATTTCAAAAAATTGGCTGCGGATGGGATAGAAATATTTTTCACGCAAGTTTTTGAGCATGGTTTTTTTCATGCAGATATGCATCCTGGAAATATCATGATCAGCCTTGAGCCAGAAACTTTTGGCCGATTCATTTCCTTGGATTTTGGTATCGTTGGCGCTCTCAGTGAGTCTGATAAGAATTATTTGGCCCTCAATTTTCTAGCGTTTTTTAATCGCGATTACCGCCGGGTAGCTGAGTTGCATATTGAGTCTGGTTGGGTCCCGGCTAGTACCCGTGTGGAAGAATTGGAAGGGGCTGTGCGCTCCGTATGTGAGCCTTACTTTGACCGTCCTCTAAAAGAAATTTCCCTTGGCATTGTGTTGATGCGTTTATTTCAGACCTCTCGTCGCTTTAAGGTAGAGATTCAGCCGCAACTCACTTTATTACAAAAAACGCTTTTGAATGTTGAGGGGCTAGCGCGGCAATTAGATCCCGATTTAGACCTTTGGAAAACGGCTAAACCGATTTTGGAGAAATGGATTAGCCAGCAGCTGGGATGGCGTGGACTGCTAGATGGCCTGAAGACCGAGGCGCCTTCATGGGCGAAAATTTTGCCCACTTTGCCCCGTTTGATTGCCGAAAGCTTATCGCAAGGGCTGAAAAAAGATAAAACCCCTGAACTGGAGGTTTTAAAGGGGCTTTTGCAGCAGGAAAGGCGTACTCATCGCTTAATTGTGGGTACTTTGCTGTTTGCCGGCGGCTTTTTGGCTGGAATTTTGATAATCTGCCTACAGATTTACTAGTCTCACGCTTGCTAGCCCTCTAACCCGCTAAAATAAGAGGTTAGGCAAAGCGCAAGCAATAAGCACATGAAAAAATACTTTATCGCAGGCATTCTCGTATGGGCCCCTATGGCCGTCACCGTTTGGGTGATTACTTGGGGCTTGGGTTTGCTCGACGGTGTTTTTGGTTCGGTGATGCAAGCCATCATCACCATTTTCCCAAGTGAATTTTCAGCTAGCCTCCAACATTTTCGTAATCTGCCTGCCGTTGGAATTGTGATTGTGATTGCAGTCATCATGTTTACTGGCTTGCTAGCGATTAGCTTTGCCGGTCAGTGGTGGATGAAAGTCTGGGATAAGTTGGTCAATCGCATTCCGGTGGTGCGTTCAATCTATTCCAGCGTACAACAAGTGTCATCCACCCTGTTTTCTGGAAGTGGTCAAGCGTTTAGCAAGGCGCTATTGATTCGTTATCCGCACGCTGACTCTTGGGCGATCGCCTTTCAGACTGGTATTCCGGCAAAAGAAGTGAGCACAAAGTTAGGCGAGGATTATGTCAACGTCTTTTTGCCAACCACGCCAAACCCGACTTCTGGTTTTTTTATGATTGTGCCGCGTGCACAAACAATCGCCTTAGATATGAGTGTGGAAGAGGCGCTCAAACATATTGTTTCAATGGGATCTGTTCCTCCCAATAGCCAAACTGGTCTGAATGCCATTCAGTCACCAAAACATCTTTGATTTATAGGAAATTGTTATGTCGATGCGAAGCCATACCTGCGGTCAGGTAACCGATTCACTGATTGGGCAAGAGGTCACTCTATCTGGGTGGGTGAATCGCCGTCGCGATCACGGTGGCGTGATTTTTATTGATTTGCGTGATCATCAGGGTTTTGTGCAGGCGGTATGCGATCCAGATCGCCCAGAGATGTTTGCGCTTGCTGAGCAAGTGCGTAATGAATTTTGTATTCAAGTGAAAGGCTTGGTGCGCGGGCGTCCAGCCGGTACTGAGAACTTAGATTTAGTCAGTGGGAAAGTGGAAGTGCTTTGTCATGGCTTGACTATCTTGAATGCCTCAATTACCCCGCCATTCCAATTGGATGATGAGAACTTATCGGAGACTACTCGTTTAACCCATCGCGTCTTAGATTTGCGTCGTCCGCAAATGCAAAAGAATTTACGCTTGCGTTATAACGT
The DNA here is from genome assembly GCA_947447945.1 of Burkholderiaceae bacterium. GTDB lineage: Bacteria > Pseudomonadota > Gammaproteobacteria > Burkholderiales > Burkholderiaceae > Polynucleobacter. The sequence continues at coordinate 7,375 of CANFLR010000006.1, read as the reverse complement.
AGCCATGGAATGCCGTCGTTATTTAGACTCAGCAGGCTTCATTGATATCGAAACGCCTATGCTCACTAAGAGCACTCCAGAAGGTGCGCGCGACTATTTGGTTCCTTCCCGCGTGCATGACGGTCATTTCTTTGCCTTACCTCAATCCCCACAATTATTTAAGCAATTGTTGATGGTGGCAGGCTTTGACCGCTACTATCAAATTACCAAATGCTTCCGTGACGAAGATTTGCGTGCTGACCGGCAGCCTGAATTTACCCAGATCGACTGTGAAACAGCTTTCTTAAGCGAGTTGGAGATTCGGGATTTATTTGAAAACATGATTCGTCATATTTTCAAAACCACGATGAATGTAGAGTTGCCGAATCCATTTCCAACGATGGCTTATTCAGAAGGCATGGCGCGTTTTGGTTCTGACAAGCCTGATCTTCGTGTGAATTTTGAGTTTACTGAATTGACAGATTTGATGAAGGATGTTGATTTCAAGGTGTTTTCCGGAGCCGCCAACCAAGAAGGTGGGCGCGTAGTGGGTCTATGTGTTCCTGGTGGTGCTGAGATTAGTCGCAGCGAGATTGATGACTACACACAGTTTGTAGCAATCTATGGCGCTAAAGGTTTAGCATGGATTAAGGTGAACGCTGTTGCTGAGGGTCGCAATGGTTTGCAATCGCCGATCGTTAAGAACCTGCACGATGCTGCAATTGAAGGCATTTTGCAGCGCACCGGTGCAAAAGATGGCGATATTATTTTCTTTGGCGCTGATAAAGAAAAAGTCGTTAATGATGCTATCGGTAATTTGCGACTCCGTATTGGCCATTCTGCTTGGGGTAAAGAGCATGGTTTATTTGTTGATGGCTGGAAGCCATTGTGGGTGGTAGATTTTCCAATGTTCGATTACGACGAAGGTGAGGCCCGCTGGGTTGCGTGTCATCACCCCTTCACTAGTCCTAAAGACGAGCACATGCAGTATTTAGAATCGAATCCAGGCAAGTGTTTGGCTAAGGCTTATGACATGGTGCTTAATGGTAGTGAAATCGGTGGCGGCTCAGTACGTATTCACCAAGAGGCTGTCCAGAGCCAGGTATTCCGGGCCTTGAAGATTGGCGCTGAAGAGGCGCAAGCGAAGTTCGGTTTCTTACTCGATGCCCTCCAGTATGGGGCGCCTCCCCATGGCGGTATTGCCTTTGGCTTGGATCGTATCGTCACGATGATGACAGGTGCCGAATCGATTCGTGACGTGATTGCTTTTCCTAAAACCCAGCGTGCTCAATGCCTATTAACACAGGCCCCCAGCCCAGTGGATGAGCGTCAGTTACGAGAGTTACATATTCGTTTGCGTCAAGCGACTCCCACTGCTTAAGGCATCTTGAAGATCCCCATTTCAGTTCTGGTAGTTATTTACAGATCAAATGGGGAAGTTTTGCTGATTGAGCGTGCGGATCGCGCAAATTTTTGGCAATCAGTTACCGGCAGCCTAGACTCACTGAGTGAAGACTTATTTGCAGCAGCTTCACGTGAGGTATTGGAGGAGACCGGCATTGATGTCCAGCGTTTGTTACCTGATTCCTTGAAAAGTATGCAGCATCAGGTCGAATATGAGATCTATCCTCAGTGGCGTCACCGCTATGCCCCTGGAGTGATCAAAAATATTGAACATTGGTTTTGTTTAGAGGTGCCAGATGGTACTAGTGTCATCTTGGCGCCACGAGAGCACACGTCCTATCAATGGGTACCTTTTCTAGAGGCTGCAAAAAAATGTTTTTCACCGAGCAATAGTGAGGCCATACTCAAACTTTTTTCTACGCGCCAATAAAGAAGTCACTAAGATAGAAGCATGAGACATTCATCAGGGCGCCACCATTCGGACACCGAATCAAAATCTTTTCAACGTGGTGATTGGCGAGTTATTCGCGACCTCTTGCCATACTTGTTGGAATATAAATTTAGAGTAGCCATTGCGCTAAGTTGCCTAGTTCTCGCCAAGGTCACTAATCTTGGCATTCCAATTTTAATGAAGCGCTTAATTGATGCGCTCAATATCAAGGCTGGTGCACCAGAGTCATTATTGGTAGTGCCCGTGGGATTACTCTTGGCTTATGGGGTATTGCGTATTTCAGCGTCGATGTTTACTGAGTTGCGTGAATTTTTGTTTGCGCGCGTGACTCAAAATGCCGTACGTAAAGTAGCTCTACAAGTATTTGAGCATCTACACTCTTTGGCTTTAAGTTTTCATTTAGCACGTCAAACGGGTGGAGTCAGTCGAGATATCGAGCGCGGCACTCGCGGCATTCAATCCTTGATTTCCTACTCTCTCTACAGCATCTTGCCAACGCTGATCGAGTTTTGCTTGGTACTCGGATACTTCGCTTATTCCTACGATATTTGGTTTGCTGGAATTACTTTGGCGGCCTTGGTTTTTTATATTACCTATACGATTGTGGTGACAGAGTGGCGAACGCACTTCCGTCGCACGATGAATGATATGGATTCTAGGGCAAATCAAAAGGCTATCGATTCTTTATTGAATTTCGAAACAGTGAAGTATTTTGGTAATGAGGCATTTGAAGCAAGTCGTTATGACGAAAATTTAAAGCGTTATCAAGCGGCTGCAGTGATGTCGCAAAAGTCTTTAGCCATTTTGAATCTTGGACAGCAAAGCATTATTGCAATTGGTTTAGTCATGATTCTTTGGCGAGCCACTTTAGGTGTCGTTGCTGGTACGATGACATTAGGTGATTTGGTCTTGGTGAATACCTTGATGATTCAACTCTATATCCCCCTCAATTTTTTGGGGGTGATTTACCGAGAGATCAAGCAATCTCTGGCCGACATGGATAGGATGTTCTCTTTACTGAATACCGAAAAGGAAATTGCTGATACACCCCAAGCGAAACCCTTGCATATTGCCAATTATTCACATGGCCCGGACGTCACCTTTGAGCATGTTTCCTTTCACTACGATGCAAAGCGTGAGATCTTGCACGATGTCAGTTTTAATATTCCTGCTGGGACGATTACTGCTGTCGTTGGTCAAAGCGGTGCTGGGAAAAGTACATTAGCCAGATTGCTATTTCGTTTTTATGATGTTCAGTCTGGCAAGATCTTGATTGATGCTCAGAATATTTTGGATGTCCAGCAGGCAAGCCTGAGAAAGACGATTGGTATTGTGCCCCAGGATACGGTTTTATTTAATGACACGATCGGTTACAACATTGCTTATGGCAATCCAAAGGCATCAATTAAAGAGGTGCATGAGGCAGCGAGAGCGGCTCAAATTGATGGTTTTATTAAACACTTACCGGATGGTTATGAGACTCAGGTTGGAGAGCGTGGACTTAAATTATCGGGCGGTGAGAAGCAGCGCGTAGCGATTGCACGCACCTTGCTTAAAAAACCAGCAATGTTGATTTTTGATGAGGCCACTTCAGCCTTAGATTCCAAGACAGAGCGAGCGTTCCAGGAAGAGTTGCTTAGCTTGGCAAAGAATCGCACAACCCTCATCATCGCTCATCGCCTTTCTACCATTATTCACGCAGACCAAATTTTGGTGATGGATCATGGTCAAATTGTTGAGCGCGGGACCCACCTTGATTTGCTTGCTATGAATGGCCGCTATGCCGAAATGTGGCAAATGCAAGAGCGCGCTGCACTTGATTAAAATAGCTTGATGAGCAATTTACAAACGATTTTAAAAAAAGCTTTTGCTGCAGCGGTAGCGGTTGCCGATCCTCAAATCATCGTCCCAGAGTATTTGGCCCAGATTTTCCCGAAAGGGCAAGAACCCAAAGGGAGATGTCTAGTCGTTGGTGCAGGTAAGGCGAGCGCCTCTATGGCCAGTGCTTTGGAGCGCCACGCGCAAGATTGTTGGCCCGAGGTGAAGTTAGAAGGCGTGGTTCTGACTCGCTATGGTCATCACTCTCCTACTCAACATATTCAAATTATTGAGGCGGGTCATCCGGTGCCTGACCAAGCAGGCATGGATGGTGCTCAAGCGATTTTTGATTTAGTAAGTCATTTGAAGTCAGATGATCTTTTGATCGCTTTAATCTCTGGCGGCGGTTCTAGCTTGCTAACCTTGCCACAGAATGGCATCAGCATAGAGGATATGCAAAAAACGACCGAGTTACTTTTGAGAAGCGGTGCCCCAATTGAAGAGATGAATGTGGTTCGTAAACATTTATCGGCAATTTTGGGTGGTAATTTAGCAAGATTAGCCATTAAAAAGGACGTGCGTGTTGAGGCCTTGTTGATTTCTGATGTGACTGGCGATTCTCCTGCAGATATTGCAAGTGGTCCCTGCGCACCTGATTACTCCACTTATCAAGATGCTCTGAATATTCTTACTCAATATCATTTGGATGAAAATATCATTCCATCAGCGGTGCTCAGACATTTAAATCAGGGATGCTCTGGTGCGCTACCAGAAACTCTAAAAGAAGTTGATTTACAAGGCGCTCGAGTAACAAATCATGTGATTGCTACCGCTTACAAAAGTCTTGAAGCAGCTGCAGAATATGTTCAGACGCAAGGTTATGAGCCCATCATCTTGGGTGACACGATTACCGGTGAAGCTCAAGAGCTTGGTATTGAGCAATCTTTAATAGCGCGTCAGCAAATGAAGCAGATCCCAGTTGCCCTCATCTCCGGTGGCGAGTGCACGGTAACCTTACCCGTTGGTCTGAAGGGTCGCGGCGGTCGTTGCAGTGAGTTTTTGTTATCTCTTTTTTCTGCGACTGGCGATTTGCCCCATTTATCTGCACTGGCAGCTGATACCGATGGTATTGATGGTAGCGAGAAGAATGCAGGAGCTTGGTTTACCCCAGAGATTCGGCAGCAAGCTCAAACCCAAGGTTTATCGCCTCAAGAGTATTTAACAGGACATGATTGTTACGGATTTTTTGCAGAATTAGATGCTTTAGTGGAAACTGGCCCTACACTGACAAATGTAAATGATTTCCGCATAATTTTGATTGATTCTCAATAGCCATGCCAATGAACCCTACTCAAATTCAATTGATTCAGCCAGATGATTGGCACCTACACATTCGTGATGGTGCAGTCATGAAAGATGTCTTGGCTGACACAGTGCGCCAGTTTGCGCGGGCGATCATCATGCCAAACTTAAAGCCTCCAGTCACAACGGTAGATTTGGCAAATACTTATCGCGCTCGTATTCTGGCGCAATTAAAACTCCTAGATGTTGATAGCTTTACACCGCTGATGACCTTGTACCTAACAAACAATACTTCCGTAGACGAAGTGCGTAAAGCAAAGCTTGCAGGTATTGCAGCATTCAAGCTTTACCCCGCAGGTGCAACGACTAATAGCGATGCTGGTGTGAGCGATCTCAAACATTGCCATGCTGCACTAGAAGCCATGCAAGCTGTTGGCATGCCCTTACTTGTGCATGGCGAAGTTACCAATTCTCAAGTTGATATCTTTGATCGCGAAGCAGTGTTTATCGATCAAGTTCTTGAGCCTTTGCGAAAAACTTTTCCTGAACTCAAGATCGTGTTTGAACACATCACTACTTTGCAGGCAGCGCACTATGTGCGAGATGCTACAACCGCTGGAAAAAATACCATAGCAGCAACAATTACCCCACAGCATTTACTCATGAATCGTAATGCGATTTTTAATGGGGGTATTCGTCCGCACCATTATTGTTTGCCGGTATTAAAGCGTGAGGAGCATCGCTTGGCCTTGCTTGAAGTTGCTACCAGCGGTAATCCCCGTTTCTTTTTGGGTACCGATAGCGCCCCTCATGCCAAGGGCGCCAAGGAGGCAGCGTGTGGCTGCGCAGGTTGCTATAGTGCTTTTAATGCCATGGGCTTATATGCAGAGGCATTTGAAAGCGTTGGAAAGCTAGATCGCTTAGAGGGCTTTGCTAGCTTCTTTGGACCAGATTTTTATACCTTACCGCGCAACAGTAAAAAAATCACGCTCGTGAAGCAGGCCCAGAATATTCCGCATGAACTGCCCCTGGGTAGTGAGACCATTGTTCCATTGCGAGCAGGTGAAACCATTGCTTGGTCACTGGGCTAGCCTTTTGAGCTACGCCCTAACCGTTTTTAACGAAATTCCTCCGACTGCGTTAGACTGCAGGCGCAGAGTCAATTAGGCAATCGCCGCCTCTTTATTGAGGGGGAGGAAAGTCCGGACTCCATAGGGAAGGGTGATGGCTAACGGCCATCCACGGCAACGTGAGGAATAGGGCCACAGAGACGAGCGTATTTAGTTACGGTGAAACGCGGTAACCTCCACCTGGAGCAATCCCAAGTAAGCAGGCGATGAGGCGTCCCGCTGAGTCTGCGGGTAGGGAGCTTGAGCCGGTAGGTAACTACCGGCCTAGAGGAATGATTGCCCCTAGATTGAAAAATCTAGGCGACAGAATCCGGCTTATCGATTGACTCTGCACTTATTCTGAGATGACCTCAATGCTGTATGTGAGTTCAGCAGTTTTTGCGAGCATGGTTGTTGCTGAGCAGTATTTTTCATGTGATAGCTTAACCGCACGCTCCACCTTATTTTGATCCAGATCTTTGCCTTTCACTTGAAAGTGCAAATCAATCTTCGTAAAGACTTTCGGATCATCGCTAGCCCGATCGGCATGAAGGGTGACATCGCAAGCACTCACTGCTTGCCTGGCTTTTTGTAGGATTAAAACCACATCAAATGCAGAGCAAGCTCCTGCGCCAGCCAATAGGAGTTCCATGGGTCTTGGCGCTAGATTTCTGCCACCCGCTTCTGGGGCCCCGTCCATATTTACTAGGTGACCACTGCCGGTTTCTGCCGAAAAAGCCATGCCACCAGATCCCAACCAAGAAACTTTGCATTCCATATTAGTGATTCCTAACTTGCTAAATTAATGAATAATATCAATAGTTTACCAACTTTTAAGAGTGATAATCTATCAAAATCACTGACAATAATCTTGATCTTGGTCAATTTTCTTGCATTGCATCATTTTTCTGTGTACAATCCCCTCATTGGTGGTCAGTCTTATATAAGAGCTTGATTCACCTCCCAGTGTCTCCTCCACCCAAACATAGGTGGATTCCAACCCAGGACTCGTTCCTGGGTTTTTTTTAGGTTACAATTCAAGGCTTTACTGAATTACCGATTAGTCAGCGGTAATTGTTTTACCGATGGAATCTCAGAATCTGCGAGCTTGCAAACATAAGCAGGGCCAAGGTGGAAGAAGTTTGATCGGAGTATTTTTTGACTATAACAATTTGAGAAATCATGAAAACTTTTTCCGCAAAATCCCATGAGGTAAAGCGTGATTGGTTCGTGATTGACGCTACGGACAAAGTCCTCGGTCGTGTCGCCAGTGAAGTGGCACACCGTCTACGCGGCAAGCACAAGCCTGAAT
>CANFLR010000005.1 GCA_947447945.1 Burkholderiaceae bacterium | reverse complement strand
TTTGGCTCCTCGACCTGGGCTCGAACCAGGGACCTACGGATTAACAGTCCGGCGCTCTACCGACTGAGCTATCGAGGAATAAGCCGATATTATAGCAAGATGAAAGCAACTCTTCCTACTTCTGTACGAATCCCTAAAGTACTGACCATTGCTGGATCTGACAGCAGTGGCGGGGCAGGGATTCAGGCCGACCTTAAAGTCATGACCGCTTTAGGTGCTTACGGAATGTCCGTGATAACGGCTATCACGGCTCAAAATACGCTTGGGGTAACTTTTATACAAGATGTATCACTTGAAGTGATTGAGGCCCAGATTGATGCAGTGCTTGATGATGTTGATGCTGATATTGTCAAAATCGGGATGTTAGCAAGTCCCGAGATCGTCGCATGTGTCGCAAGCTGCCTGCGTCGTCATAGAGTGCAGCGTATCGTCTTAGATCCTGTCTTAAGGGCAACTTCAGGTGCTAGTTTGGGTGGTGACGATACTGCGCAAGCAATGATCGAGTACTTATTTCCAATGGCAAGCTTGATCACTCCAAATCTTGATGAGGCATCCTTATTGCTCGGTTATGAGGTGACGAATCCCGTTGATTTCAAGAACGCAGCTCAAGATTTATTATCTTTGGGCCCTAGAGCAGTCTTAATTAAGGGCGGTCATCTAGATGCTACCCATGCAGAATTGGTGGATTACTTGATGTGGCGAACACTTGAAGATGGTCTTGAAGTCATTCATTCTGAGGAATTCAAACACACCCGCGTATTAACGAATAATACTCATGGCACTGGCTGCTCCTTAGCTTCAGCGATAGCTACTTATTTGGCAGGCAATCATGATTTGAGTCACGCCGTGGCTAAGGCTATTTCTTATGTTCAGGCAGGTCTCGAGGCTGGACGCTTCTTAAATATTGGGCAAGGCCCTGGCCCTCTATGGCATATGCATGATTTTTATCCTACAGCACTCCCGCAAGAAAAAGATGCACCCTAAACGAATTAGGTTTTCATGAGCTCTTGAAGGTGTTTAATAGCTGCCTTGGGGTTCTTGGCATGTGTAATGGCTCGGATAACGGCCACCGAACCTACGCCGCTTTGAGCCACTGCATGAATACTGCCCTCATCAATGCCGCCAATAGCTACGAGTGGATATTGGCTCATCAGCTTGGCGTATTGATAGAGGCGGCCAAGCCCTTGTGGGGCTGTAGGCATTTGTTTGATTGGCGTTGCAAACACGGCACCCATCGCAATATAGCTCGGACAAAAACGATCTGCATAAACCATTTCTGCATAACCATGAGTACTCAGGCCAAGGCGTAATCCGGCATTACGGATCGCATCCAGATCCGCGGTCTCCATATCCTCTTGACCAAGATGAACACCGTAGGCACCAGCTTCGATAGCTTGTTCCCAATAGTCATTAATAAATAGCAAGGTTTTGCTATCAGCCGCAGCGTTAACCGCTTCTGAAATTTGCTTTTTGATTTTGGCTTGATCGTCAGACTTGAGACGCAATTGCACAGTCGGCAGTTCAGCATCCACCATGCGCTTAACCCAATCCGCATCGGGCATCACACCATATAAACCAAGGCGCTTTGGACATTCAGCGAAGGCGTTGGGATTCATATTACGTGTCCAGGGTAGCAGGTCAAAATGCTCTGGTCTAGAAGGCCACTTCAAAGGGTTAAAGCCGCCATCGTGGTGCACCATCCGCGAGAAAGCTTTACCAAGAGTATTCGCATCTGCTTGAATAAACCCTAGCTCAATGGCCGCCAATGCACCAGCTAATTCATAATGATCAATCGCATGCTCGTTATCGATTTTAGGTGGTGGTGAAGATAAGGTGTACCTCGGAATGGGAATAGCTAAATCAGCAGTACTTTGAGCTGCCACGATTTGATCGGCAAGGTCGCGTATTAAACTCATTGTGCTGAATTAGGGTTGTTTAGGATTGATGCCAAAACGGCGTTCCAACTAAAGGGGTGCTGGCTTGCGCTGATTGTTGGGCTTTCATCGCACCCGATAAAAATGCCGAGCGCCCCGCATCAACTGCTAAGGCGAAGGCTTTAGCCATGGCAATTGGATCATCGGCTAGTGCAACTGCGGTATTGAGTAGGACACCATCAAACCCCCATTCCATCACTGTGCAAGCATGTGAAGGTAAGCCCAAGCCCGCATCAACCAATAGCGGAACATTTAAGCGTTCACGCAAGAGTTTCATGGCATAGGGATTAAGTGGACCTTGGCCAGTACCTATGGGAGCAGCCCAAGGCATGACTGCTTGGCAACCGACGTCTACCAGACGCTGACACACAATTAGATCTTCAGTGCAGTAGGGTAATACTTTGAACCCGTCTTTAATCAGGATCTCTGCTGTTTGTACAAGACGAAGAGTATCGGGTTGCAAGGTGTAATCATCCCCAATCAGTTCTAACTTAATCCAATTGGTCTCAAATACTTCGCGAGCCATTTGGGCGGTGGTGATTGCCTCTTGCGGGCTATGACAACCCGCGGTATTCGGTAAAACTGGGACAGCCATTTTTTTTAAGAGATCCCAAAAGCCGCTATGCGCTTGTTCAGTGCTACTGCCTTGACGACGCAAACTTACAGTAATCATCGCTGGATTGGACTGAGTAACAGCATGTTCCAGAATTTGCGGGGAGGGATAACGTGACGTTCCTAACAATAATCTGCTACTAAAGCCCTCACCGTAGAGTACTAAAGTATCTACGTTAGAAAGGTGTTTAGATAATGGCGCTGTCATGGTGATTCTTCAGCCACCGGTGACCGGGGCAATAATTTCAATCTGATCATTCTCTTGCAAAAGATGATGTGCGTGCTCTATTTTGGGAACAAAATTCAGGTTGACTGCCACAGCATAGGGCAATTTAGCATTGAGTAGGCTTAAAACATCACTCACTTTACTGCTCGCAGGAATTTCATACTCAGTCTGATTAACGATTACGCGCATACACCCACCTCTTCAACACCGTAGACTGGGTTCACACGTAAACCTAAATTGCTGGCTATTGGACTCTTACCATCTTCCAGAATCTCCAGAGCACAATCGAGGATCGCTGGAGAAATCATGAAGCCATGGCGGTACAGGCCATTAATCATCATCAATCCAGATCCATTAGTGTGTTTACTAAACTGAATTTCTGGCAAATTATCTTTGAGGGTAGGACGACATTGGGTAGCCATCTCTAATATACGTGCTTCAGCAAAACCACTATGAACTGTATAGACTGCGCTGAGTAATTCCATCGCAGAACGCACACTTACTTCAGAAAGATCTTCGGACTCAATCTCTGTTGCACCCACAACATAGATGTGATTTTCTTTAGGGGCAATATAAATCGGGTAGCGCGGATGAATTAAGCGCGTAGGGCGCTGCAACTTTACTTCAGGCGCATAAAGCCGAACCACCTCACCACGTACACCTCGCAACGAATTCGGATTGCTGGGGTTGGCATCCCAAGCCTCTTTGGCACCAAGCCCTCGACAGTCAATGATCCAGTCATAATTACCGCGAGCTTGCAAATACTTTGGATCAATTACCGTATTCCAGTGACACTGCACGCCTAATATTTCCAGCTCGCTTAGTAGGGCATCGAGCAGCTGTCGATTATCGAGCTGCCCCTCATTGGGTAAATATAGGCCTTGTGCAAAGCGATCTGAAACGCTAGGCTCAATCTCTCTTAAAGATTGGCTATCTAGCTTTTGGGGTGTGGCTAACGATGCGTTATTGCGACTATTTTTCTCAAGATGGGCAGTAAAGCGTTCAGCATCGCTGGAATCTTGGCGGTGCCACAAAATCAAGGTGCCATTTTGCTGAAAATATACTGGTGTGGATAGCTGCTCAATGATCTGCTTCCAACGCGGCAGACTATGTATACCCATCTTCACCACATTCTCTTCCGTAATTGCAGATTCTGCCAATGGAGCTAACATCGCGGCAGCAATTCGCGCGGGCGATTGGTCAGCAGACGTATTGCCCTTTTCAAATAGATCAATCTTTACACCTCGCTGCGCCAAAGCAACAGCAAGCATTCGACCCATTAGGCCGGCGCCGACTATCGCATATTTGCTATTGGCGAGGGTGCTCATTTGCGGAATTTACTGATAAATTTCACTACCGCGTTTACGGAACTCTGCTGACATTTCTTCCATCCCTTTTTCAGCATCCTTTACCGCTTCGGCAACAATCGGAATTACTTTTGCCATTTCTTTGGGATTGCCATCGGCATCTAAAGTAGCGGCGTAATCACGAACTTCTTGTGTAATCTTCATTGAACAGAATTTAGGACCACACATCGAGCAGAAGTGTGCGATCTTGGCACCTTCGGCCGGCAGGGTGGCATCGTGATACTCGCGCGCACGTTCTGGATCTAAACCCAGATTGAATTGATCTTCCCAGCGGAATTCAAAACGTGCTTTAGATAGAGCGTTGTCTCTGACCTGTGCGCCTGGCAAGCCTTTAGCAAGATCTGCACCATGAGCCGCGATCTTGTAAGTGATGATGCCTTCTCGAACATCCTCTTTATCAGGCAAGCCTAAGTGCTCTTTAGGAGTGACATAACACAGCATCGCAGTGCCGTACCAACCGATTTGGGCGGCACCAATACCACTTGTGATGTGGTCGTAACCGGGGGCAATATCGGTAATCAATGGCCCAAGAGTGTAGAAGGGTGCTTCCAAGCAATGCTTGAGCTCTTCGGTCATGTTTTCTTCAATGCGTTGCATTGGGACATGACCGGGACCTTCGATCATGACTTGTACATCATGCTGCCATGCTTTAGCTGTTAGTTCGCCCAAAGTATGTAGTTCACCAAATTGTGCCGCGTCATTTGAGTCAGCAATACAGCCTGGACGCAAGCCATCACCCAAACTAAATGAGACGTCATATGCTTTCATGATTTCACAGATCTCATCAAACTTGGTGTACAAGAAATTTTCTTTGTGATGAGCTAAGCACCATTTCGCCATGATTGATCCACCACGTGAAACGATGCCAGTAATGCGATCCGCGGTTAAGGGAACATAGCGCAGTAGCACTCCAGCATGAATCGTGAAGTAGTCAACTCCTTGCTCAGCTTGCTCTACTAAAGTATCGCGGAACATTTCCCAAGTGAGATCCTCCGCAATACCGCCAGTTTTATCTAAAGCCTGATAAATCGGAACGGTACCAATCGGCACGGGAGAATTGCGAATAATCCATTCACGTGTTTCATGAATATGTTTGCCGGTAGACAGGTCCATGATGGTGTCGGCACCCCAACGAATCGACCAAACCATTTTTTCAACTTCTTCATTGATTGATGAAGTGACTGCTGAGTTGCCGAGATTGCCGTTGATCTTCACGCGGAAGTTACGACCAATAATCATCGGTTCTAACTCTGGGTGATTAATGTTGGCTGGAATAATCGCTCGTCCAGCAGCGATCTCTTGGCGCACAAATTCACCAGTGACAGTCTCAGGTAGGTTGGCTCCATAACTTTTGCCAGGATGTTGTTTGAGAAGTTGTTTGTATTCGGGGTTTTTTCGGAGTGCATCAATACCCATGGATTCACGTAGAGCAACATATTCCATCTCTGGGGTAACGATACCTTTGCGTGCATAGTACATTTGACTAACGTTATTACCAGTCTTGGCAACCCGTGGTGCGCTAATGTGCGCAAAACGAAGGGATTGAGTTGCTTCATCTTGGGAGCGTGCAACCCCATATTCAGAGCTAGGACCGGCAAGTTGTTCAGTGTCATTTCGCTCTTTAATCCAAGCTTCACGCAGTCTTGGCAATCCTTTTTCGAGATTAATCAGGATATCGGGATCGCTGTAGGGTCCAGAGGTGTCGTATACCGGAACAGGAGGATTGTCTACCATCAGCTCGCCAACGCGCGTTGGCAATTGCTCAATCATGCGAATGGGAGCCCTAACATCGGGTCGAGCCCCCTGCAAATAGGTTTTAGTAGATGCTGGATAAGCGAACTTCTGGCCGAAATCGCGTTCTAAGCTCTTTAAGCTAGGAATTTCTTGTTTGGTTTTTAGGTTATTTTTGCTCATGCCCATCTCCTGACTGTTTTAGATGGACGAAACCGGGTGTCGGTCTGATGGAACTTCCCACGCCAGCATTATCTGGATCGGGTTTTAGGGTCTTTCTCAGCGCCTCCAGCCATACTTAGTTTGGAGGGCACCCCTGTTTCATCCTTAAGAGTAATTTAACCACGAAAATCGGATTGCGCCTATGACTGGCATCAAAGACCTCATTTAAAGGGATGGATGCTGGCGTAGGATGAAATCAGCTGTTACAAAGGCGGCATCACTGGTAAATTCATCAGCCAAAATTCTGGCCGCTGCTTCTGTAATCGAAATTTCGATAAAACCACTTACTTCACCATCATGATTCGTAGGGATGAAGTTCTCAGAAAGCTCTAGATCGTAAATAAAGAGTTGTTCGTCATGAAACCCACGACCTGGGATTGGTCTACGCATATGGATACGTCCAACAGGGGATATTGCTGCTGCAATTTGGGGTGGGACACCTGCTTCCTCCCATAGTTCTCGTCGGGCATTCATCAAAGGGGTTTCATCTGCGGCGATGCCGCCAGAAGCAAGGTTATCAAGTCTGCCAGGGTCGGTTGCTTTATTTTCACTGCGACGACCCAGCCAGAGATTGCCTGCTTTGGTATAGCCATTGATATGGCTTGCCATACTCCGAAAGCCAAAGGTTCTAAAAGCGGCACGCTCAAGTCGAAAATATTCATGACCATTTTGATCTAGCCAGGCAAACTCTTCATTGCGCCACCCTTGGATAAAACCAGCTTGACGCATTCTTTGAGCCAAGATACTGAGTCTTGCCGAGAGTTCTAGCGGCTTTAACATCGCAAGATGCAATGCCTCATGAGCTAGCGCAATATCTGGGATGGGATCTTCGCGAAGAGAATGTTGAATAAATGGAATAAATTCAGGATTAATATGTCCAATCATTTGAGGGGCATTGGTCCCGCCTGCAAAATAAATCGGTAAGTAATCCGGTGGAGCAGATCTCGCGGAATTTTGAAGCATCTCCTCTAAAGCGGCGAGGGTGCTGGTGTTGAGCGTGTTCATTGAGAAAGTGTAAGATAAAACGATGGAAACAATGAATAAACTGCCTCACGGTGGCCAAATTCTGGCAAATGCCCTGGTCAGGCAAGGCGTTGATTTGGCATTTGGCGTCCCAGGAGAAAGCTTCCTGCCTTTATTGGATGGCCTGGTTGATCACTCCAAGCTCCTGCGGTTTATCACCTGTCGCCAAGAGGGTGGCGCAGCCTATATGGCAGAAGCTTATGCCAAGCTTACCGGCAAGCCTGGTGTATTGATGGTGACCCGTGGACCTGGCGCCTCTAATGCCATGGTTGGGATGCATACCGCTTATCAGGACTCAACGCCGCTGGTGCTATTGATTGGTCAGGTTGGTACTGATATGGTGGAGCGCGAAGCTTTTCAAGAGATTGATTATCGCCGCCTCTATTCTGAATGCACTAAGTGGGTTGGTAGCATTGATCGTGCTGATCGAATTGATGAATTTGTTTCCCATGCCTTCCATATTGCACAGTCCGGTCGCAAGGGCCCTGTAGTACTGGCTTTGCCTGAAGATATTCTTTACCAGTGCGCTCAAGAGAAGCCGACAGCCATAGCGCATATTGTTCAACCCGGCTTAGATCGTACGATCTTTGATAGCGCTATGGAGTTGTTCACCAATGCCAAGAGCCCAATGGTTTTGGCCGGTGGCGCTAATTGGAATGCATCCGCCTGTAAAGTCTTAAGCACTTGGGCAACACGGGAAGGCGTGCCCGTTGCTACTAGCTTTCGATCTCAGGACTTGATAGACAACCAACACTCTTGCTATGCCGGTGATTTGGGTATTGGCGCCAATCCAGCGCTTGTCAAGCGTATCCAAGAATCAGATGCTTTATTAGTCATTGGCGAGCGCTTAGGAGAAATGACCACAGCGGGCTACAGCATCCTCGCCGTCCCAACAGCAAGCACAAAACTTATTCATGTTTTATCAAGTCCCGATGAGCTTGGTCGCGTTTACCGGCCAGAATTTGCTATTAATTGCAGCCCTGAAAACTTCTGCGCCGCCTTGAGTGAGAAGCGCATGGGTACACAATACAACCCTCAGGCGATGGCTAGCGCTCATGCTGAATACTTATCTTTTTCTGCGCCGCTTACGGTAAAGGGCGATCTGCAACTTGCTCACATTATGGCTTCACTACCTGCGAGCATTCCGCGTAATGCCATCCTCACCAATGGCGCCGGTAATTTTGCAACTTGGGTGCATCGCTTTTACCCCTACGGCGGATTTAAAAGCCAATTGGCGCCTGCAAATGGTTCCATGGGTTACGGTTTACCTGCAGCTATTGCTGCAAAAATTGTAGATCCTAGCAGGGTGGTAATTGCGGTATGTGGTGATGGCGATTTCATGATGAATTGCCAAGAGCTGGCAACAGCAGCGCGTTATGATGCATTTCCAATTATTTTGTTGATCAACAACAGTATGCTCGGAACTATTCGCATGCATCAAGAGCGCGAGTTTAATCAGCGTGTAATGGGCACTGGTCTGACTAATCCTGATTTCATCAAGTTTGCAGATAGCTTTGGTATGCCAGCATATCGCGTAAAAAAGACCGATGAATTTTCTCCGGCTTTTGCAAAGGCTCTCGCAAGTCATTGTGGCGCACTGATTGAACTGGTGCTAGATCAAGAAGTGATCTCCCCGTCGAAATTACTTTCACAACTAGGGAAGTGATTGCTTAAATAGTTAAAAAAACAGAGGGCGCTCAGCGCCCTTTTTAATACCTGCAATAAAGAACTCAATTTAAGGCATTAATCGACTTTCGCACCTGAATCTTTTACTACCTTAGTCCACTTGGCGATTTCATTTTTTATGTAGGCTGCAAATTGGGTTGGTGTATTACCTACAGGCTCTGCACCCATTGCTAAATACTTTTCTTTTACTGAAGGGCTATTAATTGCCTTCATTAGTTCTGCGCTAGTCTTATTCAGAATATCAGAAGGCATATTTGCGGGGCCGACAATCCCAAACCAAGAGGTTGCTTCATATCCGGGTAAATTCGCTGCTTCCGCAATAGTTGGAAGATCAGGAAAGGCTGGAGAACGTTTTGCACTAGTAACCGCTAAGGCCTTTAATCTTCCAGCGCGGATGTAATTGATCGATGAAGGGAGGTTATCAAACATGATATCTACATTGCCCGCCATCAAATCCGTTACTGCTGGAGGGCTACCTTTATAGGGTAAGTGCACCATAAAGGTCTTGGTCATCGACTTAAAGAGTTCGCCCGCCATATGTATAGAGGTGCCGTTCCCGCTAGAGGCCATATTGACCTTACCGGGATTAGCTTTAGCGTAACGTATCAGATCATTGACGTTATTAATATTATTTTTGGCGGCCCACTCAGGGTTCAGAACCAAAACATTGGGTAATTCTGCTACGAGGGTGATGGGTGTGAAATCCTTGATTGGATCAAAAGGCATCTTGCCGCCATCCTGAGTGTAAAGCGGCAAATTGATGCCATGCGTTCCGACAGATGCCATGAGCCAGGTATAGCCATCTGGCAAGGACTTTGCTACGATATCGGCGCCGATATTCCCACCTGCACCAGGTTTGTTATCGATCACAACATTCCACTTGATCGTTGAGAGGAGTTCATTTTGGAGCGGACGAGCAATATTATCGGTTGCTCCACCAGCAGGAAACGGCACCACCAAACGAATTGGCTTATTAGGGAAGTTACTTTGCGCCAATACCACTTGTGGAATGGTTGCGCAAAATAACAGGGAGGTGACAAGCAATTTTGCGGCACTTGCACAAATATGACGATTCTTCTTCATTCTCATCTCCGGCTTTATATTTTTTAAATATGTCAAGTAATAGCTTATAGACAATGTAAACCAATATTTCTTTACAGGTAAGTAGTCGGTAATGCTCAATATTTAGGCAAGACAGGTCGGTCCATACAAATCGGTAACTTACGAAAACTTTTGTCGATTTATCCACAAAAGCTGTGGATAAGTTCTGGTCCCGCCGACAGGAATCGAACCTGTATCCCACGCTTAGGAGGCATGTGCACTATCCATTGTGCTACGGCGAGAAATTCCATAAAAAATAAATTTCTAAAATTGCTACTCAATCACTTAAAAATCAGGTATGAAAAAATTACCAACCACAAAGAGCCCACAGCTGATTCGTTAATGCAACCATCATAGTGGGTGCATAGTAAGCTGAAAAAATTGTTGCCAATATTAATGAGCAGAATAAATACAAAATACACCGCATTAGATTGGGCTTATTCTTAGGCAGCAACATGTCTTTGAATTGCTTGCTCTTTAACGGGTAGATTGACTAAAAAAGCTAAAACACCAAGGGCAATCGCAATTTCCCAAACAATCAGGTAAGAACCGGTTTTATCAAATAAATAACCGCCTAAATAGGCGCCACAGAAACTGCCCAATTGATGCGAAAAGAATACTAAACCTGAAAGCATTGTCAGGTATTTCACACCAAAAATTTGGGCAACAATTCCATTGGTGAGTGGGATAGTGGAGAGCCATAGGAAACCCATGACGGCAGCAAATAAGTAGGTCGTTATCGGGGTGAGTGGCAACCATAAGAACCCCATAATCGCGAGCGATCTCCCCAAATAAATCCCAGAGAGCAAGTAACGCTTGGGTAGGCGCTGACCTAGGTAGCCCGCAGCGTAGGTGCCAAAGATATTAAAGAGCCCAATCAATGCCAAGGCGGTCGTAGCAACAGCTGGCGCCCCTACACTAGGGTAAGTCCTAGATAAATCCTTTAGATAGGGCGCAAGGTGCACGGCGATAAAGACCACCTGAAAACCACAGACAAAATAACCGAGAGTCAGTAGGCGAAAGCTGGGATTTTGAGTAGCCTCTTTGAGGGCCTCCTGAATTGTTTGGTCACCACTAGTATGCGAGTACACAAAGTTTTTTTCACGCAGTAAGAAGGCCAGTGGAATCATGAGGCTGGCCATGAGGGCTAGCATCAAGAGGGCATCTTGCGATCCAAATGTACTGAGCAATCCTTGCTCTGTTGGAATCATTAAAAACTGCCCAAACGATCCAGCAGCTGCAGCAATACCCATTGCCCATACCCTTTGATCGGCGGGAACATTGCGCCCCAGAATTCCGTAGATCACGCTATAAGTGGTCGCGGTCTGCGCAAGCCCAATGAGCAAACCACCTGCAAAAGTAAAATTGAATGCATCGCTTGAAAGGGCCATGCCAGCTAAGCCCAAGCTATAAAGCACTCCACCAGCAATCATGATTTTGTAGGCACCATAGCGATCTGCTAAAGCTCCTGTGATGGGCTGGAATGCACCCCAAATCAAGTTTTGCAATGCAATAGTTAATGCAAAGGTTTCTCTACCCCAACCATTTGCCGAGGTGATGGGCAAATTGAATAAGCCAAAGCCATGGCGAATACCCATAGAGAGGGTAACCATCAAGCCGCCAAAGATGAGGACCTGTTTGAGGGTCAGTGATTTTTGTGATGGCGTTTGCATGGAATCTAAATAATTCCTTTTTGTTTGAGTCGGTCAATTGCTTCAGGACTGAGCCCAAGGCGCTCTTGCAGAATCGATTCAGTATGTTGCCCCAAAGTGGGGGGTGGCATTCTTACTTCTACAGGCGTTTTAGAGAGGCGCATGGGGCTAGCAACTAATGGCATTTTTCCAGCAGTAGGGTGATCTACTTGCAATTGAAGCTCGCGCGCTTTCACTTGCTCATTATCAAAAACTTCTTGGAAATTATTGATAGGGCCACAGGGAACGCCCACTTCTTCTAAAAGACTAATCCATTCAGCCTTAGTCTTCTTGCGGGTCATATCCGCAAGAAGGGGAATTAATTGTTTGCGATGTTGTACGCGTAAGGGGTTTTCACAATAGAGCGGATGATCAGCTAAATGAGCCTCACCACCAACCCTCACAAAATGGCTAAATTGGCCATTATTTCCGGCGGCAACAATCATCCAGCCGTCTGCAGTGGGGAAGGTCTGATATGGAACGATCGTTGGGGAGGCATTCCCCCAGCGTATTGGCACTTCGTCCGAACAAAGATATGCGCTGGCCACATTAGCCATGACTGCAACTTGGGTGTCCAGTAGGGCCATATCGATGTATTGGCCTTCGCCTGTGCGATCTCGATGAAGCACAGCTGCCAAAATCGCTGTACTGGCATACATCCCAGTAAAGATATCAGCGATAGCAACACCTGCTTTTTGGGGGCTTGCTCCTGGAAAGTCGTCTGCTTCACCGGTAACACTCATAAAACCACCCATGCCCTGGACAATGAAGTCATAGCCAGGGCGGTGCGCATAGGGTCCAGTTTGGCCAAATCCAGTGATAGAGCAATAAATGAGCTCAGGCTTGATTTTCTTAAGACTTTCGTAGTCCAAACCATATTTTTTGAGTTGATCAACCTTGTAATTTTCAATGACCACATCAGACTCAAGGGCGAGATTTCGGATAATTTCCTGACCTTCAGGACGGCTAATATCCACGGTTATAGAGCGTTTATTGCGATTAATGGCTATAAAATAGGCGGTTTCTGCGGTGTCGTGACCTTGGGCATCCTTGGCAAAAGGGGGCCCCCAGTGCCGTGTATCGTCGCCATCAGTCGGGCGCTCTACCTTAATGACATCCGCGCCAAGGTCGGCCAGGTTTTGGGTGCACCATGGCCCAGCCAGCACACGGCTAAGGTCTAAAACGCGTAGATGACTTAAAGATCCCATGCCCTAATTTTGGCACGGATAACGGGGTCATTCTGTAAAAGTTCCGTGCTAGGCTCAGACATGACTACAATTTGCGCGCATGGCTACCCGTAAAACATCCGAATATAGTGAATCATCGATTCAGGTCCTTAAAGGACTCGAACCAGTCCGTCAACGGCCTGGTATGTACACCCGCACCGACAATCCACTGCATGTTATCCAGGAGGTCTTGGATAACGCCTCTGACGAAGCGCTCGGTGGTTTTGGCAAGCACATTACTGTCACTTTGCACACTGATAGCAGTGTCAGCGTTGAGGATGATGGCCGAGGGATTCCAGTCGGAATGCACCCCACTGAAAAGTTACCCGTTGTAGAGATTGTGTTTACACAACTCCATGCTGGCGGTAAGTTTGAAAAAGGCACCGGTGGAGCTTATGCATTCTCTGGGGGTTTACATGGCGTTGGCGTTTCAGTAACCAATGCCTTATCTAAACGTTTAGAAGTTACTGTCTGGCGCGAGGGCCAGGTATCTAACTTGTGCTTTGCAGATGGCAAAGTGATAGAAAAGCTCAAAACTAAACCTGCCAGTAAAGAAGATAAGGCGCATGGAACGCGTGTGCGAGCCTGGCCTGACGGAAAGTACTTTGATAGCGCAACTATCCCGATGCCCGAGTTAATTCGTTTATTGCGCTCCAAGGCAGTATTGCTACCAGGCGTCAAAGTCACTCTAATACAAGAGAAAACCGGCGATAGCCAAACATGGCAATACGCACAAGGCTTGCGCGGCTATCTCAATGAAGCAATCGCTCAAGCAGGACATGGTCCTGAAGTGATTCCCCCATTTGAAGCTGAGCAATACGCAACTGGTACGGGTGACGATGATTCCTTTGCAGAAGGCGAAGGTGCAGCATGGGTAGTAGCATGGACAGAAGATGGCCCTCCAGTACGCGAGAGTTATGTCAATTTAATTCCAACTCCCGCTGGCGGGACTCATGAAAGCGGTTTGCGAGAAGGCCTTTTTAATGCGGTAAAAGGATTTATTGAGATGCATGCTTTACAGCCTAAAGGTGTGAAGCTCATGCCTGAGGATGTTTTTGCACGAGCATCCTTTATTTTGTCTGCCAAGGTCTTGGACCCCCAATTTCAAGGGCAAATTAAAGAGCGCCTGAACTCGCGCGATGCAGTGCGCTTAGTATCAGGATACGCCAAGTCTGCACTCGAACTTTGGCTTAATGAGCACGTCGATTACGGGCGTAAATTGGCCGACTTGGTTATTAAGCAGGCACAAGCTAGAACGCGCGCTGGACAAAAAGTAGAAAAGAAAAAATCATCTGGAGTAGCAGTGCTTCCTGGAAAGTTGACTGATTGCGAAAGCCAAGATATCGGCATGAATGAAATCTTTTTGGTCGAAGGTGATTCGGCTGGCGGTTCAGCCAAAATGGGGCGCAATAAAGAATATCAAGCGATTTTGCCTTTACGCGGCAAAGTCTTAAATACTTGGGAAGCCGAGCGTGACCGTTTGTTTGCCAACAATGAAGTCCACGATATCGCGGTCGCCATTGGTGTTGATCCTCATGGTAGTAATGATGAACCAGACTTAACAAATTTACGATACGGCAAGATTTGTATTTTGTCCGATGCAGATGTCGATGGTGCGCATATTCAAGTGCTATTACTCACCTTGTTTTACAAACATTTCCCTAAATTAATTGATTTAGGACACATTTATATTTCACGTCCGCCATTATTTCGGGTTGATGCGCCTGCACGCGGTAAGAAGCCGGCACAGAAAATTTACGCCCTTGATGCAAATGAATTAACCGCAATTGAGGACAAGCTTCGCAAAGATGGCGTCAAAGAAAGCGCTTGGCAAATTTCTCGCTTCAAAGGTTTGGGGGAGATGAGTGCAGAGCAATTATGGGATACCACTTTAAACCCCGATACACGTCGACTTTTGCCGGTGACCTTAGGTACTTGGACCTCACATGAAACCATTAAAACAATGGATATGCTGATGGGCAAATCTGAATCCGGCGCAAGACGCGATTGGTTAGAAGAGCGCGGTAACGAAGTGGAGGCAGATATCTAATGGCTATTAAAAAAACTCCTGCTGGAGCCAATCTTGAGCAAGCTGATTTGTTTTCTGGAGTTGATGAAATTGAAGAGATCAAGTCTTCTGAAACTTTACCAGTGGCGAAAGTTATCCTATCAACCGATGGTCCTAAAGATCCACATGATCCCAAGCTAGTTGAATTAAATGAGGATGATAAAGATAGCTTGACTCTAGCTGTTTATGCCGAACGCGCTTATCTGGATTATGCGATTAGCGTTGTTAAGGGTCGCGCCTTACCCGATGTGGCCGATGGTCAAAAACCAGTACAACGGCGTATTTTGTTCTCGATGAGCGAGATGGGCTTGCGGGCTGACGCTAAACCTGTCAAGAGTGCGCGTGTTGTCGGTGATGTACTAGGTAAGTTTCATCCGCATGGCGACCAATCTGCCTACGATGCTTTAGTTCGCTTGGCACAAAGCTTTTCTTTGCGTTATCCGTTGATTGATGGACAAGGAAACTTTGGTTCACGCGATGGTGATGGTGCGGCTGCCATGCGCTATACCGAAGCACGTCTAACCAAGATTGCCAATTTATTACTTAGTGAGATCGATGAGGGCACGGTTGATTTTGCCCCAAACTATGATGGTTCATTTCAAGAGCCTAAGTTATTACCAGCCCGCTTACCATTTGTATTGTTGAATGGCGCCTCTGGAATTGCGGTTGGTATGGCAACCGAAATTCCTTCCCATAATCTGCGGGAAGTTGCTTCTGCTGCGATTTCGCTCATGAAATCTCCCAAACTTAGTGTTACTGATTTGTTGGAGATCATTCCCGGGCCTGATTTTCCAGGTGGCGGTCAAATTATCTCGACACCCGCTGAAATTGCTCAGATTTATGAAGGTGGCCGCGGCAGTCTGAAGGTGAGGGCGCGCTGGACAGTTGAAGAGCTTGCAAGAGGTCAGTGGCAAATTGTCGTGAATGAATTACCTCCGGCTACTTCATCGCAGCGGGTACTGCAAGAAATTGAAGAGATCACCAATCCCAAGGTTCGGGTTGGCAAGAAAACTTTAACCCCTGAACAGAACAATCTGAAGTCCACGATTCTAAATGTCTTGGACGGTGTCCGTGATGAGTCAAGTAAAGACGCAGCAGTGCGCTTAGTCTTTGAGCCTAAGAGCAAGAACATTGATGTTAATGAATTTGTTAATCTCTTGTTAGCGCATACCTCTCTTGAATCTAATGCGCCAATGAACCTTGTGATGATTGGTACTGACGGTCGCCCCCGTCAAAAAGGCCTAAAAGAAATCATTACGGAGTGGATCTCATTTAGGGTAGCAACTGTGACAAGGCGTACCGAGCATCGCCTTGGTAAGGTAAAAGATCGGATGCATATTTTAGAGGGGCGTTTAACGGTTCTTCTTAATATCGATAAGGTCATTAAGATCATCCGCAATAGTGACGAGCCTAAAGCGGACTTGATTAAAGAGTTCAAACTGAGCGACCGCCAAGCTGAAGATATTTTAGATATTCGTTTGCGTCAATTAGCACGTCTTGAAGGTATTAAGATTGAGCAAGAGCTTAAGGAGCTTAAATCGGAGCGCGATGATTTAGAGGGTCTTCTGCAAAGTGATAGCGTTTTGCGTAAGCGCATCATTAAAGAGATCGAATCTGACATGAAGGATTATGGTGACGATCGCCGTACTTTGATTCAGGAAGATAAGCGTGCTGTTGCCGAAACCAAAGTGATTGACGAGCCAGTTACAGTAATTGTTTCTCAAAAGGGTTGGGTCCGGGTGCGCCAAGGTCATGAACACGATGCAACGCAATTTAGCTTTAAAGCGGGTGATGCTTTGTACTCGACATTTGAATGTCGCACAGTAGATCTCATGCAAGGTTTTGGTAGTGATGGTCGGGTCTATACCGTTCCCGTTAGCGAGCTGCCTGGCGCCCGCGGCGATGGCTCGCCATTAACTAGCTTTGTTAATTTAGCCTCTGGTTCGCAAATGGTGGCGTATTACGCTGGTCAGTCGGATGATCTTGTGTTGATCTCTACGCGATCTGGCAATGGCTTTCTGGCGAATGTTGCCGATATGACTACACGTAACAAGGCTGGTAAATCATTTGTTGGTCTAGATGCTAAATTTCCGGGTGGTGATGCGCCTTTAGGCGCTCAGAAGGTTAGAGTAGGGATGAAGCAAGTTGCTTGTCTATCGGAAAGTTCAAAGTTGTTGGTCTTCCCTCTGGATGAACTTAAACGATTACCAACTGGCGGCAAGGGATTGATTTTGATGGGCTTGGACGACAAAGAGCGCCTGGCATCTGCTATTGCTGTTGGCTCAGATGGTGCATCGTATTCTGGTGCTGGCCGGGCAGGTAAACCAACTGAGTTATTGTTGGATGCTAAAACCTTGAAATCCTTTGCAGGTAATCGCGCGCGCAAGGGTCATTTTGTTGAGCCCCGTCTAAAAGACGGAAAGCTGAAGGCAAATTAATTACCTACCCGGAAACAGTCACGCCGTACTTCGCTGCAATGACTTCGGCCATGATGGATACGGCGATTTCGGGTGGTGTTAGTGCGCCGATCTTTAAACCTACCGGCCCATGCAATTTTTCTACTTGATCCTTGCTAACATCGAAATCTAAGAGGCGTGCTTTGCGTTTTTCTTGATTCACCTTACTACCTAAGGCGCCAACATAAAAGGCTGGCGATTTCAAGGCCTCCATTAAGGCAAGATCATCTAATTTAGGATCATGGGTCAGAGCTACAACAGCGGTATGCGAATCTATCCCCATGTCTAATAAAATATCATCAGGCATCCCCTTAATAAAACGAAGATCCTGCCGATTTATTCCATGGGCATATTCTTCTCGAGGATCAATCACAATCACCTCAAAGTCTGCTGCAATAGCAAAGTCTGCGGTATACAGTGATAACTGACCTGCTCCAATGATGATCATTCGCCAGCGAGGTCCATATGTAGCGCACATGGTTCGCTCATCAAATGTGAAGGCATCGTGTCGATTACCAGGCTCAATAGAAGATTGACCTGTAGAGTAATCGACAAGCCGACGGGTAATTTGATGCGCAGAGATATTGCAAAGTAGTTGCTCTAAGATCGCTAGCTCAGGCTTGGGCTCAATCATCAACCTGAGCGTACCGCCGCAAGGAATACCAAAGCGAGTCGCCTCTTGTTGACTAACCCCATAAACGACCATCTCCGGGATTTTTCGTGCTAAAAGTTCGGTTTGGACGCGTCGAATCAGATCATCCTCAACGCAACCCCCTGAAACTGATCCAGACACCTGACCGTCTTCACGGATCACCAACCATGAGCCTACGGGCCTTGGTGCGGACCCCCATGTTTGCACTACGGTAGCAAGCGCTACGGGATGGCCAGCCTTGAGCCAGTCAACCGCTGATTTGAGAACACTTAGATCGGTACTGTTCATAAGATATCTTTTGGATTGAATATAGTTTTATTATCGCCTTAATGAACAAGTCAATAACCCTTTCTAACCCAATACCTCGACTAGCGGTTTTATTACTCGCTGCTGGAGAAGGCGCACGTCTAGGATCGTATCCAAAAGCACTGCTAAAGAAGGATGGTCAGTCCCTTATAAAGCGTTTCTGCCTTGCTGTAGCCGAGCTCAGCCCAGTTCAAATTGTGATTGTGACCGGATTTCACGCGGACTTGATTGAGGCTGAGATCCAAGAGCTTCAAAAAAAGACTTCATTGCCAATCTCCATTATTCGTAACCTTGCCGCAAAACAAGGTCAGGTAAGCTCGGTGCGATTGGGTTTGGAATCCTTGCATGGTGAATATGACCTTGTATTAGTTGCTTTATCAGATCAACCAGGTATTGGTGTTGCCGAGTTACAAACATTATTCAATGCGTATTTGCAAAGAAAATCCGGTAAACAGGTGATTCTGCCCTTAGTGAATGGTCAACGAGGTAACCCCGTTCTATTCTCTAGCACCGTGATCAAAGATATATTGGCAATGCCGGGTATGGTATGTCGCCCTTATTTAGATCAGCACCCTGAGCTCATCGAGTGCATGACAACAGATCTACAGGGCTATGTTCTAGATGTCGATACTCTAGAGGACATCGTGCGAGAAAATCTAACCCTCGGTTAGTGAGGCATCAAATCTCTGCAATGAGCTCAATTTCAACGCAAGCGCCTAAAGGAATTTGCGCTACACCAAAAGCGCTGCGTGCATGTTTGCCAGTTTCACCAAATACCTCAAAGATCAGCTCTGAACAACCATTAATTACCAAGTGTTGCTCGGTATAGTCTAGTGTTGAGTTCACCAAACCCATTACCTTAACAATTCGCTTGATGCGATCGAGAGAGCCGAGATGATCTTGTAGAGTGGCAATCAAATCAATCGCTATCGATTTGGCAGCAGCTTTGCCTGCTTCGGTATCCATATCTTGACCAAGCTTGCCCACCCAAGGCTTGCCGTCGCGCTTAGCTATATGGCCTGATACAAATACAGTATTTCCGGTTGTGACTGCCATGACATATGCTGCAGCAGGAGGGCCAGGAGGTGGAAGGTTAATTCCAAGGGTTTTCAAGCGATCACTAATATTGGCAGTCATGTTCTAGAGCGGAGTATGGATGGAGTTATAAAGAATACTGGATCTTACTTTGAAAGTTGCCGCATAGCACTTTCCAAGCCATTTAAGGTGACAGGATACATGCGTCCCTTCATCAGGTTTTGCATAATATCGATGGACTGGCGGTACTGCCAAATTGATTCAGGTTCAGGGTTCAACCATGCAAAGTGCGGGAAGTGCTCAATCAAGCGATTGATCCATGTTGCCCCGGCCTCTTGGTTATTATATTCAACCGAACCATTGGGGCTCAAAATTTCATAAGGAGACATGGTGGCATCACCAACAAAAATGAGTTTGTACTCGGGGCCATACTTATTAACAATATCTTGGGTAGATGTGACCTGGTCACGCCGCCGTCGATTACTTTGCCATAGATTTTCATAGACGCAGTTATGAAAGTAATAATGCTCTAGATGCTTGAATTCTGTTTTAGCAGCAGAGAAGAGTTCTGCAATTCTTTGAATATGATCATCCATCGAACCACCTACATCCATCAGCAGGAGAACTTTCACCTGATTATGGCGTTCGGGACGCATTTGAATATCTAGCATGCCAGCATTGGCTGCAGTCGAGTGAATGGTTTTATCCAGATCTAATTCGAGGTGCGAGCCTTCTCTAGCGAAGCGCCTCAAGCGTCGTAATGCAAGTTTGATATTGCGGGTGCCTAATGCGAGATTGCCGTCATAGTCTTTAAATTCCCGTGCTTCCCAAACTTTAATCGCAGTACGATTGCCATTGCTGTCGCCACCAATGCGCATGCCTTCAGGATGAAAGCCGCCATGACCAAATGGCGAAGAGCCGCCCGCTCCAATCCATTTATTTCCGCCCCCGTGCCACTCCTTTTGTTCCTTCATCAGCTCTTCAAGACGTTTTTTCAAGGCTTCAGGGCCACCCAATTTTTTAAGGGCTGTTTTTTCTTCATCGCTAAGCACTCGCTGAAGTTTTTTTTCTAACCACTCTAAGGGAATGTCCGGTTGTAGGGCGATGATTTGCTCAATGCCATTGAAGTAGGAGCCAAACACTTGATCAAAACGATCAAAGTATTGCTCATCCTTTACCAAGCTCATTCTGGCTAGCTGATAAAAATCGTCAATTGATGGTTCAATTATCCCAGTCTTCAATGCCTCAAGAAGGGTTAAAAATTCCCTAACTGAAACAGGAATCTTTGCCTCTTTTAGATTGAGGAAAAATTGAATGAGCATCGCAAGGAGTATTGGTGAAATAACTAGCGGTGATTGCGATTCATCATTACTAGGCGCTCAAACAAGTGTATATCTTGCTCGTTTTTGAGAAGTGCTCCATGTAGTGGCGGAACAACAATTTTTTCATCGGAACTAT
This sequence comes from Burkholderiaceae bacterium, assembly GCA_947447945.1. Taxonomy (GTDB): domain Bacteria; phylum Pseudomonadota; class Gammaproteobacteria; order Burkholderiales; family Burkholderiaceae; genus Polynucleobacter. Next base: position 53,015 of record CANFLR010000005.1, on the reverse strand, counting down.
GGAGCGCTTCCGCTGGAATCTCTTCTGCCAAGAGGAGTTTTAACCAATCAATCAATTCTGAAGTAGAGGGTTTCTTTTTGATGCCTGGTACAGCCCTAATCTGATAAAAAGATTTTAGGGCTGCATCGAGCAGCTCTTGTTTGATATTTGGGTGATGCACATCAACAATGCTTTGCATCGTATTGGCATCGGGAAAGGAGATGTAGTGGAAGAAACAGCGACGCAAGAAAGCATCAGGTAATTCTTTTTCATTATTGGAGGTGATGATTACAAGAGGGCGATGCTTCGCTTTAATGAGCTCTCGGGTTTCATAGACATAAAACTCCATTCGATCTATTTCGCGCAAGAGATCATTTGGGAACTCAATATCAGCTTTATCAATTTCATCGATTAGCAATACAGTAGGCTCATCCGTTTCAAATGCTTGCCACAACACACCTTTGATAATGTAGTTGCGGATATCGTTGACTTTTTCATCTCCAAGCTGAGAGTCGCGCAGTCGACTGACTGCATCGTATTCATACAAACCTTGTTGAGCTTTAGTAGTAGATTTAATATGCCATTGCAGTAGGGGCATGTTCAGCGCTGCTGCAACTTCTTCAGCTAGCATGGTTTTGCCGGTACCTGGTTCGCCTTTAATCAGCAGGGGGCGCTGTAAGGTAATGGCTGCGTTAACAGCCAGTTTTAGGTCATCGGTAGCGACATAGCTTTGAGATCCATTAAAACGAGATTGAGTCTTGGTCATGGCTAGGCTTCATAAGCGTTTAATCAAGGTTTAAGTATAGGTAAAAGCGCCCTCAGTTTCTGTCTTTTCGTGATTTTTAGTGCCAATATGACGGTTTTGGCCACTCTCCGCTATACTTTCACAAATTGTTATGTATCAAATCGTTTAATTAGTGATTTCTATGAAAAAACTCTTCACCCTCCATTTAGCCGCCTGCGCCTTTTTGGCATTTACCGGACTTAATGCCCAAGCTGCAGACGTCCAAGGTTCGGCGGATGCTGGTAAAGGCAAGGTTTGGCTCTGCATTGGTTGCCATTCCATCCCAGATTACCGCTCTGACTATCCTTTTGTTTACCACGTACCTATGCTTGGTGGTCAAAACTCTGGATATATCGCTGCTGCACTATCTGCATACAAAAAGGGTGAAAGAAAGCATCCAACGATGCGCGCTATTGCTGCAAGCTTATCGGATCAAGATATGGCTGATATCGGCGAGTACTATGCTGCGCAGACTGCCAGCTCACCTAACAACCCATTAAAGTGATATCTAGAGGCACGTTTATGAAAGTCGTACTATTTTCCGCCGTTTTATTGGCTAGTATTGGTTTAGCAAATGCTGCAAGCCTTGAAAAAGGTCAATTGTTGGCAGAGAAGGGCAATTGTGTCTCTTGCCATGGCGCAGGCTTGAATGCACCTATTTTGCCGGTTTATCCAAAATTAGCAGGCCAACATGCTGACTATGTTTATTACGCCTTACGTGCTTACCAAGTAGGCAATGGCAATGCTCAGTACGGTCGTAATAATGCCGTAATGTCCTCTCAAGTTCAGGCTTTCTCAGACTCAGATTTGCATGATATTGCTGCCTATGTCTCTTCTCTGCCTGGTAACTTAGTAGTTAAAAAGTAAGCAATTAGCCCCATAAAAAAAGCCTAGACTGATCTAGGCTTTTTTATTTCCACTTTCTGTTCCTATTGCGTAGCCTCCAGGCCTTGAGCTAAATGTTTACGCATGAAAGCCTCCGCTCCAACCGAGTCCCGCTTTAATATTGCCTGCAAGATCTGTCGATGCTCTAAAAGTGAGTTTTGCAGACGCCCACTACGGCTTAATGAGTCACGTCGTTGTAGTTTGAGAACTTTTCTGAGGTCGTTGATGACGCCATTCATCCACTTATTTCCAGCAATTTCCTGGATTAAGTCATGAAACCGGACGTTGATATCAAAAAATTGCTCTACATCCCGATCTGCCGCAGCTTTTTCCAGCCGATGATGCAGATTATCAAGTTGGGTTAACTGGTCCTCGGTGGCCCTAAGAGCCGTTTCTTTTGCTGCCTGACCTTCTAGTAAGGACAAAATCGTAAAAATCTGCTCTAGATCTCGTCTTTCTACTTGAGTGACGTAGGCTCCACGGTTCATTTTGGTCGTCACCAACCCCTCTGCAGCTAACACTTTGATAGCTTCCCTCATTGGCGTTCGGCTAATTCCGAACTCCTGAGCAAGGCTTTGCTCGTCAAGCCAACTGCCTGGAGCAAGTTCATGCGCAAATATCTGCGCACGCAATCTTTCTGCTACATCCTCGTAAAGCGGTCTGTTAATCAGTTTTGTATTCATAATTATGTATACAGTATCTAGACAATTCCATAAATGTCAAGCAAAATGGCTGTAAGTATTGTTAATTTGCAATAAAGCCAACAGGAGTGCTTTATGGGTACAAGTGATAAAAATCAAGCAACTAATCCCTGGCCGAATGTGCCAGACAGTGATTTAGAGGCCTGGAAAAAATCTGCGCAAAAATCTGCACCTAATGGAGATGTTGATCAATTAGGCTGGCAGACTCCGGATGGCATACATTTAAAAGCGCTTTATACCGCAACTGATACCGCAGGCCTGCAATACACAAATTCATTGCCGGGGTTCGAGCCCTTTGTCCGCGGACCTCAAGCAACCATGTATTCAGTACGCCCTTGGACTATTCGGCAATATGCTGGTTTCTCAACGGCCGAAGAATCCAATGCTTTTTATCGTAAGGCTCTGGATGCTGGTGGACAGGGTGTATCGGTAGCATTCGATCTGGCAACACATCGAGGTTACGACTCCGACCATCCGCGGGTAACGGGTGATGTTGGTAAGGCGGGCGTGGCAATTGATTCTGTCGAGGATATGAAAATCCTATTTGATGGGATCCCCTTGGATAAAGTCTCTGTATCAATGACGATGAATGGCGCTGTTCTCCCAGTTTTAGCAGGTTATATTGTGGCCGGAGAAGAGCAGGGGGTTGCGCAGGAGAAGCTATCTGGGACGATTCAGAATGACATTCTGAAGGAGTTCATGGTTCGCAATACCTATATTTATCCGCCCGAGCCTTCAATGCGGATTATTGGCGACATCATTGAGTACACCGCCAAGCATATGCCGAAGTTCAACTCGATTTCTATTTCGGGCTATCACATTCAAGAGGCTGGTGCGAATCAGGTGTTGGAGTTGGCATTCACGTTAGCTGACGGTAAAGAATATGTGAAGACTGCTTTAGCAAAAGGATTAGATGTCGATGGCTTTGCTGGTCGACTTTCCTTCTTCTTTGCGATGGGTATGAACTTCTATCTCGAAGTAGCAAAGTTGCGTGCAGCACGCTTATTGTGGTGGCGCATTATGAAATCGTTCGAGCCCAAGAATCCAAAATCTCTAATGTTACGCACGCATTGTCAAACTTCGGGTTGGTCACTGACAGAACAGGATCCATATAACAATGTCGTCAGAACAACGATTGAAGCAATGGCTGCGGTATTTGGCGGAACTCAATCGTTGCATACGAATTCTTTTGACGAGGCAATCGCATTGCCATCTGAGTTTTCAAGTAGGGTTGCTCGTAATACCCAACTGATTATTCAAGAAGAGACTCACATTACAAGTGTGATTGACCCCTGGGCAGGCTCTTACATGATGGAGAGCCTGACTCAAGAAATGGCCGATAAGGCTTGGGAAATAATCCAAGAGGTTGACGGCATGGGTGGTATGACCAAAGCTGTCGAGAGCGGTTGGGCCAAGCTCAAAATTGAGGCCGCCGCCGCCGAGAAGCAGGCAAAAATTGATTCTGGCTCTGACGTGATTGTCGGTGTTAATAAGTACAAATTAGGTAAAGAGGACTTGGTCGATGTCCGCATGATCGACAATGACCAAGTTCGTGAAAGTCAAATTACTCGCTTAAAAACAATCAAATCAAAACGAGATACCAAGCAACTTCAGATTGCCTTAGAAGCATTATCAACAGCCGCTGAAGAAAATACCGGCAACTTACTCGAATTGGCTGTCAATGCAATTCGCTTGCGTGCCACGGTTGGTGAAGTTTCTGATGCTTTAGAAAAAATTTACGGGCGCCATCGCGCCGATACGCAAAAGGTGACCGGTGTGTATGCAGCTGCCTATGACTCAGCCGAAGGTTGGGAAAAACTCAAAGTAGAAATCGCGGAATTTGCCAAAGATTTTGGTCGTCGTCCACGCGTGATGATTGCCAAACTTGGTCAAGATGGTCATGATCGCGGCGCTAAGGTGGTAGCAACCGCCTATGCTGATCTAGGCTTTGATGTGGATATTGGCCCTTTATTTCAAACTCCTGAAGAGTGTGCTCGTCAAGCAATTGAAAACGACGTCCATGCTCTTGGCGTTTCAACTTTGGCTGCTGGTCATAAGACTTTGGTTCCAGCCATTATTGCTGAGCTTAAGAAGCAAGGGGCGGATGACATCATTGTTTTTGTAGGGGGGGTGATACCAAGGCAAGATTACGAGTTTCTTTATGATTCCGGTGTTAAAGGAATATACGGCCCAGGCACTCCTATTCCAGCATCCGCAAAAGATGTGCTTGAGCAAATTCGTCTATCCATGAAGTCGGTCTAGGTTTGGATCGCTCAGCATGTTAAATGTCGCCGATCAGGATTTGGTGAATGATCTTACGGGCATTCCATCGCCTGCACAACGACGTGCTTTAGCCAAAATTATTACCTTGCTAGAGTCTACGCGCTTAGATCATCGTCAACGTGCTGATGAAGTTTTAAATTCATTACTACCTAAAACGGGTAAGTCCTTTAGATTGGGCATCTCTGGCGTTCCTGGTGTTGGTAAATCCACGTTAATTGAAACCCTAGGCCTTTACTTAATACAAAAAGGTCATCGTGTTGCTGTGCTCGCTATTGATCCTTCTTCAACATTATCTGGCGGCTCAATCTTGGGTGATAAGACGCGTATGGAGCGCTTATCTGTTTTAGATGCAGCCTTTATTAGGCCAAGTCCTTCATCGGGAACTTTAGGTGGCGTTGCAGAGAAAACCCGAGAAGCGATGCTGGTTGCTGAGGCTGCTGGATTTGATGTGGTCATTATTGAAACTGTTGGCGTAGGGCAAAGTGAAATTGCAGTTGCCGGTATGACTGATATGTTCCTACTTTTGCAGTTACCTAATGCTGGCGATGATTTACAAGCAATCAAAAAGGGCGTTATGGAGATGGCCGATCTGATTGTGATTAATAAAGTAGATCTTGATCCTGATGCCGCGACCCGAGCTCAATTATTTATTACCAGTTCACTTCGTTTGTTGGGATTTCAGGGGAATCCTGATCATGCCTCACATAATCAATCCTACTGGCACCCTACAGTCTTATGTTTAAGTGCCTTGCAAGGTACTGGCATTCCTGAGCTATGGCAAAAAATTCTGCACTATCAAGCTTTGCAAAATGCTAATGGCCTGTTACAGGCCCGCCGTAAAGAGCAATCAGGCTCTTGGATGTGGGATCGGATTGATGCGGGATTAAAGAATGCATTTCGAAATCACCCAGCAGTGCAAGCACTTTTGCCCGACTTAAGCGCACAAGTAAATCAAGGCAGCGTTGCGGCATCAGTTGCGGCTAGGCGCCTACTAGAAGCAATGGGACATGAATTTTTCTAAGGAGTTTGTATGAAGGACATCATTCAACAGCTTGAAGCGAAGCGTGAACTTGCTCGTTTAGGAGGCGGTCAAAAGCGCATTCAGGCCCAACATTCCAAGGGAAAGTTAACTGCTCGTGAACGCATAGAGCTTTTACTCGATGCAGGGACCTTTGAAGAGTGGGATATGTTTGTAGAGCACCGATGCCACGATTTTGGTATGGACGATCAAACTGTGCCTGGAGATGGTGTCGTTACAGGCTACGGCATGATTAATGGACGCCTTGTGTTTGTGTTCTCACAAGACTTCACAGTTTTGGGGGGTTCATTATCTGAAGCCCATGCTGAAAAAATTTGTAAGATCATGGATCAGGCTCTCAAAGTTGGAGCCCCGGTGATTGGTTTGAATGACTCTGGTGGAGCAAGGATTCAGGAAGGGGTCGCCTCTTTGGGCGGCTATGCTGAAATTTTCCAGCGGAACGTTACCGCTTCAGGCGTTATCCCCCAGATTTCATTAATTATGGGTCCATCTGCTGGGGGTGCAGTCTATTCACCTGCTTTGACAGATTTCATCTTCATGGTCAAAGACAGTTCTTATATGTTTGTTACAGGTCCAGAAGTTGTTAAAACGGTGACGCATGAAGATGTCACGTCAGAAGAGCTAGGTGGAGCAGTTACGCACTCCACAGTTTCGGGCGTTTGTGATCTGGCATTTGAGAATGACGTTGAAGCCATCATGATGCTGCGACGTTTCTTCAATTATTTGCCTTTATCCAATCGTGAAAAGGCGCCCATGATTCATGGCGCAATGCGAACTGAGGAGCCAGATTTCTCTTTAGATACTTTGGTTCCCTCGAACCCTAATCAACCCTATGACATGAAGGAACTGATTAAGAAGATTGTTGATGATGGTGAATTCTTTGAACTTCAGCCGGACTATGCAAAAAATATTCTGATAGGCTTTGCACGAATGGAGGGACGATCGATTGGCATCGTTGCGAATCAACCTTTAATCTTGGCGGGATGCTTAGATATCAAAGCCTCTATCAAGGCAGCGCGTTTTGTTCGTTTCTGTGATGCCTTCAATATTCCCGTAGTGACCTTGGTTGATGTGCCTGGATTTATGCCCGGCACCGCGCAAGAATATGGTGGAATTATTAAGCATGGCGCCAAGTTGCTCTATGCCTATGCAGATTGCACTGTGCCTAAAGTAACCTTAATTACTCGTAAGGCTTATGGTGGAGCCTACGACGTGATGGCTTCTAAACATTTACGTGGAGATGTCAACTTTGCATGGCCATCAGCTGAGATCGCAGTGATGGGCCCTAAAGGGGCGGTTGAAATTATTTTCCGCGAAGAAAAGTCAGACCCCGAAAAAATTTCAGCTCGCGAAGCTGAATATAAGTCGAAATTTGCTAATCCTTTTGTTGCTGGTCGTCGTGGCTATATTGATGACGTCATATTACCGCATGAAACCCGCAAGCGCATTTCCCGTTCTTTAGCCATGTTGAAAGACAAAGAACTGAAAAATCCTTCTCGTAAACACGGCAATATCCCTCTTTAAGGCGCCGAACCATCATGACTACGAAAATGTTTAAGAAAATTTTGATTGCTAATCGCGGCGAGATTGCTTGTCGCATCATGAAGACAGCCAAGAGGATGGGCATCAAAACGGTAGCAGTTTATTCTGAGGCTGATAAAGAGGCTAGACATGTGCAAATGGCGGACGAAGCGGTATTCATTGGGCCTGCACCATCACGCGAATCATATTTAGTAATAGATCGCATCATTCAGGCATGCATAGACACCGGCGCACAAGCGGTACACCCGGGATATGGTTTCTTGTCTGAAAATGAGCAATTTGCGAAGCGCTGTGAAGATGAAGGCATTGTTTTCATTGGGCCAAAGCATCAATCTATTGCCGCCATGGGCGATAAGATTGCCTCTAAAAAGCTAGCTTTAGCGGCCAAGGTAAACACAATTCCTGGACATAATGAAGCAATTTCAAGCACCGATGAAGCAGTAAAGATTGCCCAAGGCATTGGTTACCCCGTCATGATCAAAGCCTCTGCAGGAGGTGGTGGCAAAGGATTGCGAGTTGCTTTTAACGATAAAGAGGCAGCGGAAGGCTTCGCCGCTTGTAAAACTGAAGCAATGAATAGTTTTGGTGATGATCGTATTTTCATTGAGAAATTTGTTGAAGGTCCCCGCCATATCGAAATTCAGGTTTTGGGGGACGCACATGGCAATGTTGTTTACCTTAATGAACGTGATTGTTCGATTCAACGTCGTCACCAGAAGGTAATCGAAGAAGCCCCATCTCCCTTTATTGATCCTGTCACACGCAAGGCAATGGGCGAGCAAGCTGTTGCTTTAGCTAAGGCCGTGAACTATCAATCTGCCGGTACCGTTGAGTTTGTGGTGGGTAAAGATAAGTCTTTCTATTTCTTGGAGATGAATACAAGACTGCAGGTCGAGCATCCTGTTACGGAAAATATTACAGGTCTCGATCTGGTTGAGCAGATGATTCGTGTGGCTGCGGGTGAAAAGCTATCATTTCAGCAAGCCGATGTGAAGCTAAATGGCTGGTCCATGGAGTGTCGAATTAATGCTGATGATCCATTTCGGAACTTCTTGCCTTCAACGGGGCGGCTTGTTAAATATTGCCCACCAGAAGAAGTTGATGGAATTCGGGTTGACACTGGCGTCTACGAGGGCGGTGAAATTCCCATGTATTACGATTCTATGATCGCCAAGTTAATTGTCCATGGTAAAGATCGGATTGATGCGATTGAAAAAATGCGTTCTGCTTTGAATGATTTTGTAATTCGAGGAATTCACTCGAATATCCCATTCCAAGCAGCCCTTTTGCAGCACCCTCGCTTTATATCTGGCGACTTTACAACGGGGTTCATTGCGGAAGAATATCCACAAGGCTTCAAAACAGATTCAGTGCAACCATCCGATCCTCGACGCCTCGCTGCTTTAGCAGCTTTCATGCGCTATCGCTATTTAGAGCATATCAAAATGATCGATGGTCAATTGGCTGGTCATGAGATGACGATTGCCAAAAAGTTTGTTGTTGTTACAGGAGCGCGCGTCGGTTCACCGGAATCTCCTATTGAGGTCCCGATTCGGGTTGAGTTGAGGGAGACCACATATTCCGTCTATATTGATGATGTAGATGGTGTAAGTCGCTACGACATTATCAGCAGTTGGCGACCTGGAGAAATTTGCTTACACGCTACCATTAATGGTACCCATAAGATTACTGCACAAGTTGCGCGTCACGGCGTTAAATATTGCCTCGTCTTGGATGGCGCTCAGTACGAGTGTATGGTAGTGAGTCCCTTAGGCGCCGAACTTCAGCGCCGAATGCTCGTTAAGGCGCCACCTGACACCTCAAAATTGGTAATGTCTCCAATGCCCGGATTATTAACCAATATTTCAGTGAAAATAGGTGATGCGGTTACCGCGGGCCAAAAACTCGCTGCGATTGAGGCGATGAAGATGGAAAATACCCTGTCTGCTGCCCAAGACGGGGTAGTCGCCGAGATTTGTGCTGCAGTTGGTGATAGTTTAGCAGTTGATCAATTGATCATTCGTTTTGAATAGGTTAGTTATGACGAAGCCATTTAAGATTCTGGGTGTCCAACAAATCGCTATTGGTGGCGAAGATAAAGCACGTTTGCGCAAACTATGGATTGAACTACTTGGCTTTGAATACAAGAGTACTTTTGTATCAGAGCGAGAGAATGTCGATGAAGATATTTGCACCATTGGTTCTGGCGCTCATGAGATTGAAGTGGATTTGATGCAAGCTGTTGACATGGATAAAAAACCTGCAGTACACCAGACACCCCTGAATCATATTGGGCTGTGGGTTGATGATCTTCCTAAGGCTGTGGAATGGCTATCTGCAAATGGACTTCGCTTTGCTCCAGGGGGGATTCGGAAAGGTGCTGCAGGGCATGATATTACTTTTGTTCACCCCAAAGCTAATGCGCAATTTCCTATCTCGGGTGAAGGCGTTCTAATCGAGTTAGTTCAGGCTCCGCCTGATGTGATTTCCGTTTTAAGAAAATAGAAGCTATCCATTGACTTGCATACTTGCTATTGACTCCTCATCAGCCTGGTGTTCTGTTGCACTAGGAATTGATGATCAAGAGCCCTTGCTTCTGCATGAAAAGCTCTCTGCAGGGGCAAGCCAACATCTGCTCCCCTGGATTGAGAATCTATTGAAGAAGGCTCAAATAGACTTACAGTCACTTGATGCGATTGCTGTAGGTGTTGGCCCTGGTGCTTTTACTGGTGTGCGACTCGGTGTTGCTGTAGTGCAAGGTTTGGCCATTGCGGCCAATCTCCCTGTGTTGCCAATTGTTAGCCTAGATGGAATTGCTGCGCAATTGGTTCAGAAACCACAATTTTCTGCCGCTAAGCCATCTCGTTTTATGGTTGCAGTGGATGCACGAATGGATGAGGTCTATTGGGCTCATTATCAAATAACGGCCTTAGGTCTGCCTGTTCGTCTGGGTGATGTAAGCGTAAGTTCGCCCGATGATGTGCCGTTGGATGGTATACAGTTTATCGCTGGAAATGCTATTGGTGAATTCGGCAATCGTTTATTAAGTCATTCTGGGCAGCCATTTTCCGCAGATCAGCTCGATGCTGATATTGGCATTAGCGCCATTGGCATTCTCACCTGCGGCCAAATTTCTTGGGCAAAAGGTCTCGCGCAAGATATTCATCTGCTTGAGCCACTTTATGTCCGTAATAAAGTTGCATTCACAGCACAAGAACGTAAACAAGTAGCTCATTAATTTTATGTCTAACTTACTGGATTCTGAAACAGGAGATGCTGAGCTATCTTTTTTGCCAATGCAATCCGCCGACCTCGAAGAGGTTCTAGCTATTGAAGTCGCATCCCATCCCCATCCTTGGACACGTGGTAATTTCTCTGATTCTTTGAATGCTGGTCATTGGGCATATTGCATTCGTCCACAGGTTGCACAGGCCATTAAAGGAACTTATTTAGACCCTCATGTTTTATGGGCCTACTGTATTTTATTTCCAGCGGTAGATGAGCTTCATTTACTCAATATTACCGTCTCCCCAAAATTACGGCGAAGAGGTATTGCACGGCGAATGATGCACGCTATTGAAGTGGTAGCTGCGCAACAACAGATGCCGCGTATTATTCTTGAGGTCAGACCATCTAATGAATTAGCTCTAAATCTCTATAGAAGCCTAGGATATGACCAGATTGGGACGCGTAAAAATTACTATCCGGTTGATGGCACCTCTGGCAGGCGTGAAGATGCAACGGTCATGGCAAAATCGATTAAGCTATCGACATGAACACCACATCCAACACAGCTTTCTTAAAGGAAATGGGGATCACAGAGTGGGCCTCACGTGATGCAACACTTATAAGTACATCTTCAGAAGTTTTCTCTGCTAATGCGAATGCTCAGGAAAATCTTGCTGAGAGCTCATCTATCAAGATTAGTGAAGGTACTTGGTATTTTTTTGGTAACACTCCTCAAGGTGAGGCTGACTTACTATTTCAGGGCATCATTCGCGCACTAGGACTATCTCCAAATGATTGGTTATGGAAAAATCTAGGAGACCCGTTACCAAAAGAATCTAGTGAGAATGGTTTATCGAGAGTGGCCTTTGCATTTGGAGCGCCTGCTGCTCAAAAGCTCAGCGGTGAGCGCGATGATCTTTCATCACTGAGGGAGACAATTTTGTCGGTTAGCGATGAATTTGCAGAAGATATTCCGCTGATTGCATCTTTTGATTTAGCCTATTTGATTGGGAGGCCCAAAGAGAAAGCCCTGCTTTGGCAAGACCTGCTTTTAGCTAAATCGGTTTTACAAAATCTATAGACTGAGAGTCACTAAGCTTTTTATTGCTTATGCTCGCCGATGAGGTGCATAGAGTCATATTCCGCTTGGTTTGCAGCATGTCTTTTGATTACCATCCACATTAAGAGGCTGACCATGATTCCGAAGCCGATGATGACATAGGTAACCGAGGCATCCAACCAAATTAACAGGGAATAGACTAGCAACATTAAGAGAACAGAGATATTTTCATTGAAGTTTTGGACAGCGATAGAGTGTCCAGCGGACATTAAAACGTGTCCCCGATGTTGAAGTAGTGCATTCATGGGTACTACAAAATACCCTGCAAGCCAACCAACTAATAATAATAGGAAATAGGCAGGTACTAGATTAAGGGTAACAGCCATTTTCCCAACGGTCCAAAGTACAGTGTTTGGCAACATATCAGCGTTATAGACAGCTAAAACGCAAACCACCAATCCCATTGCTATGCCATAAGGTAAAACAGTGAGGGAGCTTCGAAGAGGTATTTTCCAGGCTGCCCATACTGCCCCTGCTGCAACGCCTACAGCAGAAATAGCTTGCAAAATAGCGCCTTGCGATAAGTTCATATGCAGTGCGACTTGGGCCCACTTAATCACAATAAATTGCAAGGTTGCACCAGCCCCCCAAAATAAAGTGGTTACCGCTAGTGAAATTTGTCCTAAGCGATCATGCCAGAGGGTTTTAAAGCAGATTGCAAAATCTTTCACTAGGGATATGGGGTTCGTTTTTTGAGAAACATAGCGCGCGCCAGTATCCGGTATCCGGAGATTAATGAGCGCGGCGATGATGTAAATCATCATGATGATCAAAATTGCTGACTCAGCCGGAGTATCGATCCCAGTATCAATCACTGGTAGATCCAAGCTGAGAAGGCCTTCAGAAACAGTGCTGCTAATTAAAATACCTCCCATGACAGTGCCCAAAATGATCGAACCGACTGTCAGGCCTTCAATCCACCCATTTGCTGCCACTAATTTCTCTGGGGGAAGTAATTCGGTCAAAATACCGTATTTGGCTGGCGAGTATGCTGCTGCACCCAAGCCAACAATCGCATAAGATAAGAGAGGATGACCGCCTAAAAGCATGGTGACACAACCCAAAAATTTAATGGTGTTGGTAATGAACATCACATTACCTTTGGGTCGAGAGTCAGCAAAAGCGCCCACAAAAGCAGCCAGAACAACGTAGGAGAGTACAAAAAAGAGCTTGAGCAAGGGCGTCATCCAAGCTGGAGCATTTAGCTGCGCCAATAGGGCTATGGCTGCAATGAGCAGGGCATTATCAGCAAGCGACGAAAAAAATTGCGCCGCCATAATGATGTAAAAGCTACGGTTCATTCGTACAATCTAGTCATTAGTAGAATTAAAACATGAAAGGAGGTAGGAAGATGAGTGATTCGGTCCATAGCTTGATCAATAGACCTATTTTGGCATCAATTCATACCCAAGCCTTTCGTCACAATTTAACCCAAGTTCGTAAACTTGCCCCTGAATCAAAGATCTGGGCTGTCATTAAGGCTAGGTCCTATGGACACGGCTTTGAGGCCGCCTTTAAGGGTCTTGAATCCACCGATGGTTTTGCGGTTCTAGACATTCAAGATGCCGTTCGTCTAAGGGATGTCGGCTGGAAGGGTCGTATTTTGTTATTGGAGGGCCTTTTTCACCAAAATGAAACTGCTTTAGCCGAGGATTTGGCTTGTGATTTGGTTGTTCATTGTGAAACCCAAGTGCAATGGCTTGAGAGTTTCCAGAAAAAACAGGCCAAGGCATTCAATATTTTTCTCAAAATGAATAGTGGCATGAATCGCTTGGGATTTAAGCCTGATCATTACCGTACCGCTTTCCATCGCTTGCATGCATTGGGCTATCAAATGCACCATATGACGCATTTTGCCAATGCCGATCAAGTCAATCAATCCCCGACTGTTGGTGAGCAGCTAGAGTGTTTTTTAGAGACCTCTATGGGCTTAGAGGCACCAACATCCCTAGCCAATTCTGCTGCAATTTTGTGGCACCGTAATGCCTTGGGAGATTGGGTTCGTCCAGGCATCATGCTTTATGGGGCATCACCAACTGGTCGTTTTAAAGATATCGAACATGTCAATCTTCAAGCTGCAATGCATTTGCACAGTGAGATTATTGACATTCAAGAATTGCAAAAGGGTGACCGAGTTGGATATGGTGGACGCTATGAGGCGTCTGAGGCAATGCGTATTGGGGTGATAGCTTGTGGCTATGCAGACGGCTACCCACGTCAGGCTAAAGACGGTACACCAGTGTGGGTTGATGGTGGAGCTGCTGATGGATCGGGACTCATTTGCCCCTTGATTGGTCGCGTGTCAATGGACATGATCACCATTGACCTGCGTCAAGCACCAGGAGCCTGCATTGGAAATCGTGTCGAGTTATGGGGTAGCAGAGTTCCAGTCGACGATGTGGCAGAGATGAGCGGTTCAATTGGCTACGAATTACTCTGCGCTCTTGCTCCGCGTGTCCCTGTAGAAATTCAGTAAACCCAAGAAACGAATTACTTATTCCAGAGCTGCCACCAGCGACGTTCTTTTTTGATCCGCTGACCAGACTTCATCATTTCGCTATCGGGGAAGTTTAGCTCCATCACACGTGTCGCATCAGCACTCAAATCTTTCATGCCCAACATATCGTAAGACTTGATCAGAATATATAGAGCCTCTTCAACCGCAGGCGCACGATCATAATCACGGATAACTAACTGCGCGCGGTTCGCTGCAGCTAAATAAGCACCACGCTGATAGTAGTAGCGCGCAACAATCACATCGGCCTCAGCCAATGAGTTGACGATATAACGCATCCGATCTAATGAGTCGGTTGCATATTTACTGTTTGGGAAGCGCTCCACAACAACCTTGAAAGATTCAAAGGCCTCTTTGGCTGCCTTGGGATCTCTCTCGCTTAAGTCTTGCCCAGTAAATTTACCAAGCCACCCCAAATCATCATTGAAGGTAATTAAACCTTTTAAATAATAGGCGTAATCGATATTGGGGCTGCCTTGAAATAACTTAATGAACCGATCAATCGCAACCAGGGCTTGTGCTTGTTCTTGGGCTTTCCAATAGCAGTAAGCCGCGTTAATTTGGGCTTGCTGAGAGTAGGGGCCAAAGGGAAAGCGCGCTTCTAGTTTTTCGAAATATTTTCCACATCTTGCAAAATCTGCATCATTTAGCTTATCTGTTGCTTCAGAGTAGAGTTTTGTCTCGGACCATTTATCGGTATCATCTTTTTGGCCATCGCTACCAGCACAAGCTGTCAAAATCAGGGCAGTAGCGCTAAAAGCCAGTAAAAAACCTGAAGTTGTACTCATTCCAAGTCGGCGGCGTTTGAGGTTTAGCCTCCCCATAAGCTTGGCAAGCCTTAAACTGGCGTTTGAAAGTACATCTAACATAACTGAAAGGCCTTTTAAGCGTGGCATTGCCGGAAACCCCCGATTCGAATCTCATTGATTATATCGATGAAGAGGACTTCATAACCGTAGAAATCCCGTTAGAGGTAAACGGTGAACGCCTGGATAAGGTTTTGGCGAGCTGTTTGCCTGATTATTCGCGCAATCGCTTGAAGGCATGGGTTGAAGCAGGTGCTGTCATGGTGGATGGTAAGGTGACCAAAGCTCGACACTTATTACGTGGCGGCGAGAGTATTAAGGTCTTTCCGCAAGAATTGCCAGAGCAATTTGCTTTCAGTCCCGAAGAGATCGGCTTAGATGTGGTGTATGAAGACGAGTCGATCATTGTGGTCAATAAGCCACCTGGCTTGGTGGTTCATCCTGCTGCTGGCAATTGGACAGGCACACTTTTAAATGCCCTGTTATTTCGGTATCCCGAACTTAAAAATTTACCTCGAGCAGGCATAGTTCATCGCCTTGATAAAGATACCTCTGGGTTAATGGTGGTAGCGAGAACAGCGCATGCTCAAACAGCATTAGTAAGACAACTTCAAGATCGTACCGTTGGTAGGCGTTATTTAGCCTGGGTTTGGGGAGAAACGCCATCACAGGGAAAAGTATTGGCTACGGTGGGTCGTGATCAGCGAGATCGTTTAAGAATGGCGGCCGGTTCTGCGCAAGGAAAGCCAGCGGCAACTTCATTTAGACGTCTTGCTAAAGGAATATTTGATAGCTCTCCAAGTGCCTTGCTGGAGTGCCGCCTTGAGACTGGTCGAACGCATCAAATTCGAGTCCATTTAGAATCCTTAGGTTTTCCAATCATGGGCGATCCCGTATACCGCAAAAAAACACCAGGGGCAGCTAAAAATCTGCCTTTTGCCCGACAAGCTCTACACGCTTACTCTTTAAGCTTGCAGCACCCCGTATCTATGAATACGATGACATGGTTCCGGCTGCCACCCGAAGACCTAATGACTTTATTGCACTTAGTGGGCATGACACCAGAGGATCTACCAACCGAAGCTGCTACCTTACATTCTATTGATAGTCAATGATTGATCTGAAACTCATTAGACCTGACTGGCCTGCGCCTCTTCAGGTCAATAGTTTGGTGACCACTCGGCATGGTGGGGTGAGTGAATCTCCCTATGCGTCGCTAAATTTAGGCGAGCACGTTGGTGATTTAACCCAGGCTGTTGAAGCTAATCGCTCTATTTTGAGGGCATCCCTACCATCGGACCCTCTTTGGCTAAAGCAGGTCCACGGCACCAACGTAAGCACCCCAGATAATCGCACAATATTATCTACTCAGGGGATCGAGGCAGATGCCGCCGTTACCAATATTCCCAATGAAGTCTTGGTGATATTGACAGCAGATTGTCTGCCAGTTTTCTTTAGCAATCAGGCCGGAGACGTGGTTGGTATTGCCCATGCTGGTTGGCGTGGCTTATGTGCTGGAATCCTTGAAAATACTGTGGGAGAGTTGCTTCATCTATGTCCTAACTTAGCTCCCAATCAATTATTGGCATGGCTCGGACCAGCTATTGGGCCGGAATCCTTTGAAGTAGGTGAAGATGTATATGGGGCATTTACTGATGCAGGAATAGCATTTCCTCACAATGCCTTCATACCAATTTCAGACCGACCTGGTAAATACCATGCAAATCTCTATTTATTAGCTAAATCACGCCTGGAATCTCTAGGAGTGGAGCGAATTAGTGGTGGAAACTTGTGCACTGTAAAAGATCAAAACCGCTTTTTTTCGCACCGTCGTGATGCGATCTCAGGTCGGTTTGCTTCTTTAATTTGGTTTACTTAATTTCCATTCTTTTGGCAGATGCAGATAACTCGGGGTAATTACTAGCTCGCCTCTAGTGCTAGGGTTAGTGCGTATAACCCATTAATGCTTATAGAAGGAGAATGTCAACATTCAATTAAAGAGAACACTATGTTTGCAGGAACGAATACAGGGGCTGCACCAGCATTAGCGCCTCACCATATGGCGATGATTCCGCCAGAACGTTTGTCAGAAATTCAAAAAGAGTATTTCACTGAGCTAGCGCATCTTGCTACGAATCCAGAAGCAGTCGAAGTCAAGGATCGTCGATTCTCTGGCAAGGCATGGCATTCATCTTGGAGCAAAGCCATTGCTGCAACATACCTGCTCAATGCGCGGCATCTTATGGCCCTCGCCAAAGCAGTAGAGACAGATGAAAAATCCAAACAAAAGATCTTATTCGCCACCGAGCAAATGATTGATGCACTTTCGCCGTCAAACTTTATTGCCACCAATCCAGAAGTGCTTGAAAACATCATTAGCTCTCAAGGCCAGTCTATTCAAAATGGCATTGTAAATTTGTTGGGCGATATGAAAAAAGGCAAGGTTTCTCAGACCGATGAGACGGCCTTTGAAGTTGGAAAAAATATTGCAACCACCGCAGGGCAGGTGGTTTTTCGTTGTGAGCTATTTGAGCTGATTCAATACTCACCGCTTACCGAGACGGTGTATGAGCGCCCATACCTCATGGTGCCGCCTTGCATTAATAAATATTACATTCTTGATTTGCAACCTGAAAATTCCGTTGTTCGCTATATGGTGGAACAAGGACACACTGTATTTTTGGTTTCTTGGAAAAACCCCGATGATTCAATGTGCCAGGTGACATGGGAAGACTATGTTGGGAAAGGTGTAATCAAAGCCATTGAGGTGGCCAAAGACATTGGCGGTACGGAACAAATTAATATTCTTGGTTTTTGTGTAGGCGGGACATTGACTGCCTCTGCCTTAGCTGTTCTCGCCGCTCGAAAAGAAACTCCGATTGCTAGCTTGACACTATTTACAACGCTACTCGATTTCACAAACACCGGCATCTTGGATGTCTTTATTGATGAGACGACGGTCAAGATGCGAGAGGCTTCGATTGGCGGAGATTCCGGAAAATTTGGCATGATGTCTGGTTTGGATTTAGGTAATACCTTCTCTTTTTTGCGTCCCAACGATCTAGTGTGGAACTACGTTGTGGAAAATTATCTAAAAGGTAATTCACCGCCACCATTTGATTTGCTGTATTGGAACGGTGACTCAACTAATCTGCCAGGAGCAATGTATTGCTGGTACTTGCGCCATACCTACCTGCAAAATGACTTGGTTAAGCCCGGTAAGCTTAGTTTATGTGGTCAAAAAATTGATTTAAGTAAAATCAATTGCCCCGCCTATCTTTATGCATCTCAGGAAGATCACATTGTTCCTTGGCAATCAGCTTATCAATCCACGCAAATCCTAAAGGGTAGAAACCGTTTTGTGCTTGGCGCTTCGGGCCACATTGCGGGCGTCATTAACCCACCTGCCAAAAATAAACGCTATTACTTTGAAAATAATCAGATTACTAAGTCAGCCGATCAGTGGCTTGCTGCTGCCAAAGAAATCAAAGGGAGTTGGTGGCCTAACTATGTTGAGTGGCTATCTTCCTTTGGCGGAAAGAAAATTGCCGCAAGAAAAACATTTGGAAACTCTAACTATAAGAAGTTGGAACCAGCGCCTGGTCAGTATGTAAAAGAAAAAATCGGTCCGGTAGCGAAATGAAACCGGCAACTACCATTTTTAAAAGGGGGAGTGTATGTCTCAAAAAGTCGCATATGTAACTGGTGGTATGGGTGGCATTGGTACTGCTATTTGTCAACGCTTGGCTAAAGATGGCTTTAAGGTCATTGCAGGATGTGGGCCAAATTCTCCACGTAAAGATCGCTGGATTGGAGAGCAGAAGGCTATTGGCTACGACTTTATCGCCTCAGAAGGAAATGTTTCCGACTGGGATAGTACTGTTGCAGCCTTTGATAAAGTCAAGGCAGAGGTTGGCCGCGTTGATGTTCTGGTGAACAATGCCGGCATTACGCGCGATAGCGTTTTTCGTAAGATGACGCCTGACGCTTGGAAGGCCGTTATTGATACCAATTTGAACTCATTATTCAATGTCACGAAACAGGTGATTGATGGAATGTGCGAGAACAATTGGGGTCGAATTATCAATATATCTTCCGTAAACGGTCAAAAAGGGCAGTTTGGTCAAGCTAACTACTCTACAGCCAAGGCTGGATTGCATGGTTTTACTATGGCCTTGGCTCAAGAAGTTGCCACCAAAGGAGTTACTGTTAACACGGTTTCCCCTGGGTATATCGGTACCGATATGGTCAAGGCAATCCGCGAAGATGTCCTTGAGAAGATCGTTGCCGGCATTCCAGTCAAACGTTTGGGAACTCCAGAGGAAATTGCTTCGATCTGCTGCTGGATTGCTTCTGCGGACGGCGGATACGCTACAGGCGCTGATTTCTCCTTAAATGGTGGTATTCATACGGGATAAAACTGCCCCTTAAGGCATGCAACAACGACCTATTTACCTTTTCTATCAACTAGGGATACACTATGTCGTTGTTGCAATGCAGTACATTGATTTAGGAAAAATATATGGTTGCCCGTTCAAAACGCGTTGGTCAAGATCGTCTGATCAAAAAGTACCCCAATCGGCGTCTTTATGACACCCAAACCAGCTCTTATGTCACGCTATCGGACATCAAGAGTTTGGTAATGGGTGGTGAGCCATTCAAAGTAGTGGACGCCAAAACGGAAGACGATTTAACGCGCAATATTTTGCTGCAAATCATCTTGGAAGAAGAGGCGTGTGGAGCGCCAGTATTTTCTACACAGATGCTTTCGCAGATCATTCGTTTTTACGGTAACTCTATGCAAGGCTTGATGGGTAATTACCTTGAGAACACCATGCAATCCTTTGTAGATATCCATAATAAATTAGGCGATCAATCCAAAGGTTTGGGAGCTGGTAGTAGTCCTGAGGCTTGGGCGCAGATGCTCAATCTTCAGAACCCTATGATGCAAAATCTCATGGGCAACTACATGGAGCAAAGTAAAGATCTTTTTGTCAAGATGCAAGAACAGATGCAAGGTTCGCAAAGTCTTTTTTCTGGCTTCCCGTTTGCTCAGCCAGCTACTAAAGCAGAAAATCAATAGTTGTGGCAGGGAAGGTTGGCTTTATTTCCCTGGGTTGTCCTAAGGCCTTGGTTGATTCAGAATTAATTCTGACGCAATTAAGTGCGGAGGGCTATGAAACCTCTAAAGACTATTCTGATGCTGATCTTGTAATTGTGAATACCTGTGGATTCATTGATTCGGCGGTTGAGGAAAGTCTCTCGGCTATCGGAGAGGCTTTGGCAGAGAACGGTAAAGTGATCGTTACCGGCTGCCTTGGTGCCAGAAAAAATGCTGATGGCGATGATCTCATTCACAGCATTCATCCGAAAGTTTTGGCTGTTACAGGCCCTCATGCAACCGATGAGGTAATGCAGGCAATCCATCTGCACTTACCCAAGCCACACGATCCATTTACAGATTTACTTCCTCCAATTGGAGTAAAACTCACTCCCAAGCATTACGCTTATCTAAAAATTTCTGAAGGATGCAACCATCGCTGCACTTTCTGCATTATTCCTAGTATGCGCGGTGATTTGGTTTCTAGGCCGATTGGCGAGGTTCTGCTGGAGGCTGAACGCCTATTTGAGTCGGGTGTTAAAGAACTCTTAGTGGTCTCGCAAGATACAAGCGCTTATGGTGTGGATATTCAATACCGGACTGGTTTTTGGGATGGCATGCCCGTCAAAACCCGCTTATTTGATTTGGTAAATGCATTGAATCAAATTGCACGTAAACATCAAGCTTGGGTTCGATTGCATTACGTTTATCCCTATCCGCATGTTGATGAGATCTTGCCTTTGATGGCAGAGTTTTCGGAATATGGTTATGGCGTATTGCCATATCTTGATATCCCTTTGCAGCATGCTCACCCAGATGTCCTTAAACGTATGAAACGCCCTGCGAGTGGTGAGAAAAACTTGGAGCGGATTCAGGCGTGGCGCTTAACTTGTCCTGATTTGGTTATTAGAAGCACCTTTATTGCTGGATTTCCTGGCGAGACTGAAGAAGAGTTTGAGTATTTATTGAATTTCCTTGATGAAGCCCAAATTGATCGGGCGGGATGTTTTGCGTATTCACCAGTTGCTGGGGCGACAGCCAACCAGCTCGATGGGGCTGTGCCAGAATCAATACGCGAACAGCGTAAAGCGCGTTTTATGGCTAAAGCTGAAGAGATATCCATCCAACGCCTTAAAAAGAAGGTTGGCAAGCGCATGCATGTCTTAATTGATCAGATAGATGAAGGCGGTGGCATTGGCCGTACCGCTGGGGATGCCCCTGAAATTGATGGTTTAGTGAGGGTTTTGCCAGCCCTTAAGCCATCAAAACGTTATCGGGCCGGGGAATTTGTCCGCGTGACCATCGTGAACTCCCAAGGGCATGACCTAATTGCCGAAACTTGACTTTTTGAATCAAAATAGAACTTGATAGATCAATTTTGCTCCAGTTGGAGCACTCAGCTAAGGGGATTAACATGAGTCGTGATGTCGTTGTTTTAAGTGCAGTACGTTCTGCAATTGGCACCTTTAATGGTTCTCTCAGTAGTTTTGAGCCTTCAGAGCTGGGTGGAATTGTGATGAAAGAGGCTGTCGCTCGGTCTGGAGTAGATCCTGCCCTAATCAACTATGTAACTGTTGGTAATACTATCCCGACTGATAGTCGTTATGCCTATGTTGCCCGCGTTGCTTCAATTCAAGCGGGATTGCCAATGGAGTCTGTCGCGATGGCCTTGAACCGTTTGTGTAGTTCAGGTTTGCAGGCAATTGTGACAACTGCCCAACAAATTATGCTCGGTGATTGCGACTACGGCGTTGGTGGCGGAGTAGAGGTGATGTCACGCGGCATGTACGGTTCACCAGCGATGCGCAGTGGTGCGCGGATGGGTGACACCAAAATGTTGGATTTGATGGTTGCGGTTTTAACCGACCCTTTTGGTGTTGGTCATATGGGCGTGACTGCCGAAAACCTTGTTGAAAAATGGAAGTTGACACGTGAAGAGCAGGACGCATTAGCGGTCGAATCTCACCGTCGTGCTGCCCATGCAATCAAAGAAGGTCGTTTTAAATCTCAGATTGTTCCAATTACGATTAAGACTCGAAAGGGTGAGATTGTTTTTGATACTGATGAGCATTGCAAGCCAGATACCACGATGGAAACTTTAGCGAAGATGAAGGCTGTCTTCAAAAAAGAGGGTGGTAGCGTTACCGCTGGTAATGCTTCAGGCATTAATGATGGCGCTGCATTTTTTGTTTTGGCAGACGCAGAAACAGCCAAAAAAGCTGGTCATAAACCGATCGCACGCTTGGTCTCTTATGCTGTAGCGGGCGTGCCTAATCATATTATGGGCGAGGGTCCGATTCCTGCAACCAAGATTGCTCTTGAGCGCGCTGGTTTGAAGTTAGATCAAATTGATGTAATTGAATCCAATGAAGCCTTTGCGGCACAAGCCTTGGCAGTTACTAAGGGATTAGGACTGGA
Organism: Burkholderiaceae bacterium; assembly: GCA_947447945.1. Classification (GTDB taxonomy): domain Bacteria; phylum Pseudomonadota; class Gammaproteobacteria; order Burkholderiales; family Burkholderiaceae; genus Polynucleobacter. The sequence goes on along the minus strand of CANFLR010000005.1, from coordinate 30,614 downwards.
TCCTGCGAAGACGAACGTGAATGGTGGTGCGATTGCTTTAGGCCATCCAATTGGTTGTTCTGGTGCGGCGATTGCCACTAAAGCCATCCATGAATTACAACGTGTTAATGGTAAATATGCTTTAGTGACTATGTGTATTGGTGGCGGACAAGGTATCGCGACCATTTTTGAGCGCTTGTAACACCACTTAGTCCCAATGATTGTGTAAGTTAACTGCTTAAGCAATCAGGAGTAAGGCAGCATCTAAGCCGACTCGGTCAAAAGCCGCGTCGGCTTTTTCTTTGACGATAGGCTTTGCCCTAAATGCAATGCTGATTCCTGAGCCTTGCATCATTGGCAGATCATTAGATCCATCGCCGATGACGATTGCATTCGATCTACTGCAATTGAGCAAACTACAGACCTTAGTTAGGTAGGAGGCTTTAGCAGAGCCATCTACAATGTCACCTAACACCTTGCCGGTCAGCTTGCCATCAACAATTTCTAAAGTATTTGCTTGTGATTGTGTAAAGCCTAATGTTTTCTGAAGTTTTTCAGTGAAGAAAGTAAAGCCACCGGAAACAAGTAGGGTATAAATTCCTCGGTGATTTGCAGCCTGTAATAGCTCGGCAGCACCCGGATTGAGCCGAAGTCGTTCTTGATATACCGACTCCAATACCTCTTCAGAAATGCCGGCAAGAAGTGCAACTCGCCTGCGCAAACTTTCTTCAAAGTCTTTAATTTCACCCCGCATGGTTGCTTCAGTAATTTCTGAAACAGCACTTTTTTTCCCAGTGAAATCTGCAATCTCATCGATGCACTCGATATTAATTAAGGTTGAGTCCATATCCATCGCCAGAATTTTGACCTCTTCAGATTTAAAGCCATCATGCAGAAAAGCCAAATCAGTATCATGTTGAGCCGCTATATTGCGCATTACTAGTCGCGCTTCTGGCATCAGAGTGTCAGAGGTTTGCCACCACTCCGAAAAATATGGAGAGTTCGGCAAATCCTTGCTGATCTGCTGCAACTCAATCCCTAGTATGCGAGCATGCTTAGCAAGGTCAGCACCCAAACCTGAAGAAATGGGTTTGTCTGATAGAGATACAAGGGTTAAGCGTGAAGGCATAAGCTAATAATAATATGAGTAGCGTCTAATTGAACTTATAAAGTGGTCAACGTAGCAGACTGATGAAGGCTTTTGAGAATCTTGCGAATACTATCCAGGCGCTGCTCAAGTTTTTCAAAGTCATGCTCTTTCACGGGTAAGACCTTAAGTTTGTCTTGTCCATTGAGCTTAATATTCTTAGATGTCTGAATAAGTTGAATAATCTTCAGCGGATCGATAGGCGGGTTGGGGATGAACTGTATTTGTATCGAAGTGGGCGTAGCATCAATTTTCTTGATGCCATAGCCCGACATTTCTAAGCGCAGACGGTGTGTCTCATAAAATGATTTTGCTTGATCCGGCAGAGCTCCGAAGCGGTCAATTAACTCCTCGCGCAAGCCCATGAGATCAGAAAAATCATGGGTTCCTGCAAATCGTTTGTAGAGCGAGAGACGCTCGTGCACATCGGGACAATAATCTTCGGGTAGAAGGGCGGGGATACCCAAATTAACATCTGTTGTTGCTTGCAAAGGAGCCAATAAATCAGGCTCCTTACCGCTCTTCAGGGATTTCACTGCACGGTTCAGCATTTCGGTATAGAGCTGAAAGCCAATTTCATGGATTTCACCTGACTGCTTATCGCCCAGCACCTCACCGGCTCCGCGGATCTCTAGGTCATGCATTGCTAAATAAAATCCAGAGCCCAACTCTTCCATCGCTTGAATAGCATTGAGGCGTAGTTGAGCTTGCTTACTCAAGGCATCTAGGTCGGGTACCAGTAGGTAGGCATAGGCCTGGTGATGAGAGCGACCCACACGACCTCGGAGTTGATGTAATTGCGCTAGCCCAAATTTATCTGCCCGATGCATGATGATGGTGTTGGCTGTAGGAACATCGATACCAGTTTCAATAATCGTGGTGCAAAGTAAAATATTGGTCCTCTGGGTCACGAATTCACGCATGACTGACTCAAGTTCACGCTCATGCATCTGACCATGGGCAACACTAATGCGGGCTTCAGGAATCAGAAGTTGTAATGCATATTTGCGGTTCTCAATAGTTTCGACTTCATTGTGCAAAAAGTAGACCTGCCCGCCACGCTTAATTTCCCTCAATATTGCCTCGCGGATCACGCCATCGCCTTCACGGCGGACAAAAGTTTTAATTGCTAAACGTTTTTGAGGGGCGGTTGCAATGATCGAAAATTCACGTAAACCCTCCATTGCCATTCCTAGTGTTCTCGGTATGGGGGTTGCTGTTAAGGTCAAGATATCCACTTCAGCACGCAAGGCTTTTAAGGCATCTTTCTGTCTAACCCCAAAGCGATGTTCTTCATCAATGACTACCAGGCCTAAGTTGGCGAATTGGGTTTCCTTGGAAAGAAGTTTATGGGTGCCAATAATAATGTCGGCTTCACCTTTAGCAATTGCTGCTAATGCAGCTTGTATCTCTTTGTTAGTTTTAAACCGTGAAAGCTCAACGATCCTTACTGGCCAATCAGCAAAGCGATTCTTCCAAGTTGAAACATGTTGTTCGGCAAGCAAGGTGGTTGGGGCCAAAATGGCGACTTGTTTTCCGCCCATCACTGCAATAAAACTAGCTCGTAGTGCCACTTCAGTTTTACCAAAACCTACATCACCACAAACCAGTCGATCCATTGGTGTGCCACTAGTCATATCCGCAATGACAGCGGTTATCGCACTTGCTTGATCAGGAGTTTCTTCAAAGCCGAAGCTTTCAGCAAAGGCAGCATAGTCATGACTTGAATATTCAAATGCGTGACCCTTGCGGATAGCCCTAGCAGCATACAGACTGAGTAATTCCGCTGCTGTATCTCGAATTTGTTGGGCGGCCTTACGTTTAGCCTTATCCCACTGACCAGAGCCGAGTTGATGTAGTGGGGCTGAATCAGGATCTGAGCCAGCGTAACGGGTAACCATTTGCAGTTGTTGTACCGGCACATAGAGGGTAGCTTCATTTGCATAAATAAGATGAAGAAATTCTTCAAAGATGGGTGATTCTTTTGGCGCTGCGATATTGAGTAGAACTAAGCCTTGGTAACGCCCGATGCCGTGCTCGGCATGGACAACAGGGTCCCCAATCTTTAGCTCAGATAAATCCTTGAAGAGCATGTCAGGATCAGCGTTCTCGCTAGCTTTACTAGTGCGCCGTTGTCGTGCAGTAGAAGTAAATAATTCAGCTTCAGTAATGACCAGTAAGTTCTCTGAAGGCCAAGAAAATCCATTAAATAGTTGCGCAATGACCAAACCAAAAACAGAGTCGCTTTTAATGAAGTCTGCAATGCTTGCAAAGCTCTCTGGCTCGAGCGGGAAGAGAGGTTTGCCATCGATACTTGCAGCGGAGTTACTTTCATTCAGTAATTGCCGAATGGATTCATTCCGTCCCGCACTATCGCTACAAATTAAAATGCGGGTATTGGTTTTAGAGACGAGTTGGCGTAAGCGATTAATTGGGTCTGCATCACGTCGATGAACAGCAACATCTGGGACGCTTGCAAAGAGATCCTCCTCATTGGGCTCGCGATTGAGAACGAGACGTGCCCTAGACTTAAGTTGGGTAAAAAATTCATCGGCATCTAGAAATAGTGCCTTTGGAGAAAGAATCGGCCTATCTAGATCATGCTTTAAAAAGTCATATCGCTGTTGGGTATCTTTCCAGAAGCCCTTTATTGATTCATCAACATCGCCAACATTCAGAAGCCAAACTGGGTCTCCGGATCGCGGAAAGAAATCAAAAAGGCTGGATGATTCCTCAAAAAAAAGCGGTAAGTAGGATTCAATGCCGGCACTAGGTATTCCCAAGTTGGCGTCTTTATAAATTGAGCAACGCGTTGGATCTCCTTCGAATTCCTCCCTCCAGCGCCCCCTAAAAGCGGTTCTTGAAGTGTCATCAAAAGGAAATTCATGTCCTGGTAGCAGTCTCACCTCCTTAACTGGATAGAGACTCCTTTGACTATCCGGGTCAAAGGCGCGGATTTGCTCTATATCATCACCAAATAAATCTAAGCGGTATGGGAGGCTAGATCCCATCGGAAATAAATCAATTAACCCTCCTCGAATACTGTACTCGCCCGGTCGCATTACTGCACTGACGGGGTCATAGCCAGCTTGTTGGAGTTGTAGCTTCAAGGCTGCTTCATTTAGCCTGTCACCTTGTTTAAAAAAGAAGGTATGTCCAGATAAAAAATCGGGTGGCCCCAGCCTTTGAAGCGCTGTGGTGACGGGAACCAACACAATGTCACAACTGCCGTTAAGCAACTCATACAGCGTAGCCAAGCGCTCGGAAACCAAATCTTGATGCGGTGAAAAGTGGTCGTATGGAAGGATTTCCCAATCTGGGAGAAGACGAGTTTTGAGTTGTGGGGCAAAAGCAGGGATTTCTTGCAGGAGTCGCTGGGCATCTTGCGCCAAGGCACAAAAAACAACCATGACTGAAAAATTTGTTCGGTAGCGAATGGCTGACTGGGCAATTAAGGCGGCATCTGCAGATCCAACCAGACCAGAAAAGGTAAAGCGCTGCCCAGCCCGTGGAGCGGGTATGGGGGGTACTAGATTTAATGCATTAGACATCTGCACTCATTATAGAATCAGGCATGGGTAATGGAAATCAAACCTTTTCTCACTGTCATGCTTTGCTACCTACTGCTGGAAGCGGGTCTCGTCTTGGCGGACCCTTGCCAAAGCAATTTCAGGAGCTAGCTGGTAGGCCGATGTTAGCTTATGCGATTGAAGCATTTTGCAGTTCTCCAGCGATTGAATCAGTTTGGGTCGGTGTTCCTCCCAGCTTTATCAATCATCCCGTACTTGGTTCGCTGGTGGATGCCAATAAGCCATTACATTTTTTACCAAGTGGCGGCCCAACACGTCAGGAAACCGTACGGAATACTTTGGCTGCAATGTTGGCGACAGGAATACCCGAGACAGATTGGGTGCTGGTCCATGATGCGGCACGCCCAGGGATTTCTCCACAGTTGATTCAGAGGCTGATTACCGCTGTTACTCCCTCTGGTATTGGAGGTTTGTTAGCACTACCGGTCGCTGATACCCTAAAACTGGCAGACCTTGATGGTACATTGGCAGGAAGCTTAATTCATGCCGAGAAAACCATTTCTCGCAATCACCTCTGGCAAGCGCAAACTCCGCAAATGTTTCCTTTAAAAAAACTTCATGATGCCATTCAAGATGGCATACGAATGGAGGCTGATATAACCGATGAGTCCAGTGCTATGGAATTGGCTGGCTTCAAGCCTTTGTTAATAGAAGGCGAAATAAGAAACTTTAAAGTGACACATCCTGCAGACTGGAGTTTGATGGAAATTCTCCTGTCACTCAAGGGCAAGTCATCATCAGAGTGATAACCAATTAAGACTGACCAACATGACACCAACTGCACACACTCCTCAATTTCGTATCGGCCAAGGCTATGACATCCATGCCTTAGTCTCCAATCGCCGTTTGATTTTGGGTGGCGTCCATGTTCCCCATCATCAAGGCCTGTTAGGGCACTCTGATGCAGATGCCCTGTTACACGCTATTACTGATGCATTGCTTGGTGGTGCTGGGTTAAATGACATAGGCCAACTCTTTCCAGATAACGACCCTCAATATAAAGATATGGATAGCCGTATTTTATTGCGCTCTGCCTTGCAAAAGGTTCAGGCTGCAGGGTTTCATATCGGCAATGTTGATGCAACCATCATCTGCCAAAGCCCCAAGCTGGCGAGCTTTTTGCCTGAAATGGTACGTAATATTGCTGAGGATTTGGCTGTGACAGCCAGTCACGTTAATCTGAAGGCCAAGACTAATGAGTCGCTAGGTCATCTTGGACGGGGTGAGGGTATAGCAGTCCATGCGGTTGCCTTGTTATACAAAGCATAGGTAATTTCTAGCCTATCCGCCCTGATTTAAAGCCCCATTAAAACAGCTCTGAAGCCATTAAGCGTGGAAAAATGGCTTTTGCTGACTTATTTTGACCTCTGTGCAGGCTCTGTTTCGTAGTTATTGCTCATCCAATCTTTACTGTTTTACAGCCGTAAGATCCTCTTATTATGCTGGGCATTGTAGAATTAGAGTCTTTAGAGTGAAGTTTAAGCTAGGTAGCGTTTGCGGAATTCGCGAGGATGGCGAAATTGGTAGACGCACCAGGTTTAGGTCCTGACGCCAGAAATGGTGTGGGGGTTCGAGTCCCCCTCCTCGCACCACAAGTTAGCTACTTGGCTTGGACTTCATATAATCCTGATCTTCAATTAAGAGACGAGAATGGCTGTGCAGATAGAAAATTTAGGTCAACTAGACCGCAAAATGACCTTAGAGTTCCCACGCGCGGATTTGGCGAAGGCACGGGAAGCCCGTTTGGCTAAGGTTGGAAAGACCATGAAAATGGCCGGCTTTCGTCCAGGTAAAGTACCAAAAAATATTGTCGAGAAGCAATACGGCATGCAAGTGGATTTTGAAATCCAATTTGATAAGGCCTCTGAATTATTTTTTGAGCTTAGCAAAAATGAAGGCATCTTATTGGCTGGTCAGCCACGCTTAGAACCGAAGAGCGAGCTTGATGCAGAACAGATTGTTTTTGATGCCTATTTCGAAGTCTTGCCTGAGGTCAAAATCGGCGACTTCAGTAAATTGGAGGTGACTAAATACACTACCAATATTGGTGATGCAGAAATCGACCGCGCTTTAGAGGTACTGCGTAAACAGCAGGTCCACTACCACCCCCGTGGCGAGACCAGTCCTCACGGTGATGGCGGAGAAAATACTGCTGCACAAGCGGGTGACCAGGTAGTAATTGATTTTATTGGCAAGATTGACGGCGTTGAATTTGCTGGTGGTAAAGCAGAGAACTTTGAATATGTTTTAGGCGAAGGGCGGATGCTTCCGGAATTTGAAGCTGCAACATTGGGCCTGAAAGTTGGCGAGAGCAAGACCTTCCCCCTAAGCTTTCCTGCTGACTACCATGGTAAAGATGTGGCCGGCAAAACTGCAGACTTCACTATCACTGTAAAGAAAGTCAATTGGGCTCATTTACCGGTTGTTGATGATGCCTTTGCACTTTCTTTAGGTGTTTCTGAAGGTGGTGTCGCTAAAATGCGCGCCGAAGTCAAAGAAAATTTAGATCGCGAAGTAAAACGTCGGATTACTTCATTATTAAAAAATGAAGTAATGGATCAAATTGGCAAGACATGTGAACTTGATGTTCCTAAAGCATTGATTGCATCTGAACAAGAGCGCTTGATTCAGTCTGCACGCCAAGATCTTATGCAACGTGGTATTCCGAACGCAAAAGATGCACCTATTCCCGCAGAAATGTTTACAGAGCAAGCCACTAAGCGTGTTCGTCTAGGCTTGATTCTGGGTGACCTCGTAAAGCAGCAGAATCTATCTGCTACTGCCGACCAAATCAAGGCTGAGATCGAAGAGCAAGCTGCAACCTACGAAGACCCTAAAGAGGTAGTGCGTTGGTATTACAGCAATCCTAGTCGCCTTAAGGACATCGAAAACTTGGTCCTTGAAGATAACGTCATCAAGTATTTCACGTCACTAGCCAAAGTCAATGAGAAGGCAATTGCCTTTGAAGAGCTCAGCAAATTAAATTAATCGGATAAGGCGCATATACATGAACCAAAATCATTCTCAGTCTGAAAATTTAGAGCCAATGGGTTTGGGTTTGGTTCCCATGGTCATCGAGACCTCTGGTCGTGGTGAGCGTGCTTATGATATTTATTCACGCCTATTAAGAGAGCGTGTTGTTTTTTTGGTTGGAGAGGTAAACGACCAAACAGCTAATTTAGTAATTGCCCAACTATTATTTTTAGAGAGCGAAAATCCAGATAAAGAAATTTCTTTGTACATCAACTCTCCTGGCGGATCAGTATCCGCAGGCTTAGCAATTTACGATACGATGCAATTTATCAAACCGCATGTGAGTACTTTATGTATGGGCATGGCTGCAAGCATGGGTGCATTCCTGTTATGCGCTGGGGAAAAGGGCAAGCGCTATGCATTACCTAACTCTCGAGTGATGATCCACCAGCCATTAGGCGGCGCTCGCGGTCAAGCCTCAGATATTGAGATTCAGGCCCGCGAAATTTTGTATTTGCGCGAACGCCTTAATCAAATTTTGGCTGATCGCACTGGTCAATCCATTGAGACCATTGCAAAAGATACCGATAGAGATAATTTTATGTCCGCAGAACAGGCGCGTGACTATGGCTTGATCGATAAAGTTATCGACAAGCGTCCATAAATACATCACCTAATTAGGCAAGCACTTGAGCGATATTTCTTCTTCAGCCACCTCAGACAAAACACTGTATTGCTCATTCTGCGGTAAGAGTCAGCATGAGGTAAAAAAGCTGATTGCTGGACCTTCTGTTTTTATTTGTGATGAGTGCATTGATTTGTGCACTGATATCATCACAGAAGAAATCGCTAAGTTACCCAAAGGTGAGGGTGATGATGCATTGCCAACCCCTCATCAGATCCGTGAAAATTTAGATCAGTACGTCATAGGTCAAGATCATGCGAAGAAGACCCTTGCAGTAGCGGTTTACAACCATTACAAGCGCCTGCAATACTTACCTAAGCCTAAAAAAGATAAGCTAGATAAAGAAGGTAAACCCGCTGAGACGGCCGATAAAAAAGATTCTAAGACGCCAGCAAAAGCCATTGTTGACGGTGTAGAGCTCGCCAAAAGTAATATTCTCCTGATTGGGCCAACTGGTTCCGGCAAGACCTTGCTTGCTCAAACTCTAGCCCGAATGTTAGATGTCCCATTTGTGATGGCCGATGCCACCACACTGACCGAAGCTGGTTATGTTGGTGAGGATGTTGAAAATATTATTCAGAAACTGCTTCAGGCCTGTGATTACAACGTCGAAAAAGCACAGCGCGGGATTGTTTACATCGATGAAATCGATAAGATCTCCCGTAAGTCTGATAATCCATCTATTACTCGCGATGTATCTGGTGAAGGCGTTCAACAGGCGCTCTTAAAGTTGGTTGAGGGCACTATGGCCTCGATTCCTCCGCAGGGCGGACGCAAACATCCTAATCAAGATTTTTTACAAGTTGATACGACGAATATTCTCTTTATTTGCGGTGGAGCGTTTGATGGCCTCGAAAAAGTCATTCAACAACGTACTGCTAAAACCGGCATTGGATTTAATGCAACCGTTCCAGGAAAAGATGATCGTGGCGTTAGCGATCTTTTAATTGAGGTAGAGCCGGAAGATTTGATCAAATTTGGCTTAATCCCTGAGTTGATCGGTCGCCTGCCAGTGGTAGCTACTTTGATTCAGCTTAACGAAGAAGCTTTGATCCAAATCCTTACTGAACCTAAAAACGCCCTGGTCAAGCAATATCAGGCTCTTTTGACGATGGAGGGTGCTACGCTTGAGGTGCGGAAAGAGGCGCTTTCTGCCATTGCTAAAAAGGCGATTGCCCGCAAAACGGGTGCCCGAGGCCTAAGATCAATCCTCGAGGGTTCATTGATGGATGTCATGTACGACCTACCTTCATTAAAGAATGTCCAAAAAGTGGTTATCGATGAAGCGAGCCTTGAAGAAGGTGGTAGACCGCTATTAGTCTATAAGCAAGATGTAAAACATGAAGATTTAAGCAAAAAAGCTTAATTTTTAAGGTTTTTTTGTCTTTTTGAGTCTATAGATCAGCATTTTTAGCATTTCGGACTCTTGTTTTTTCTGAGACTAAACCCATATAGGTAGTATCCTATTCCTTAATAATGCCCCCATATAGTGTTTTTGTAGTTTTGGGAGCTTTTTGAGGATCGACTACTTTGGAGGATTTGCCCCATGCCTGGCCACTTATTACTGCCCTCTGAACCGATTCAATTGCCATTACTCCCATTGCGGGATGTTGTGGTTTTTCCCCATATGGTGATCCCTTTATTTGTTGGTCGCCCTAAGTCTATTAAAGCTTTAGAAGCAGCGATGGAAACTGGGAAAAATGTGCTTTTAGTGGCTCAAAAGACTGCTGCAAAAGATGAGCCAGCGGTTGAAGATCTCTATGAAGTGGGTTGTATCGCCAATATCTTGCAAATGCTCAAACTTCCGGACGGTACTGTGAAGGTTCTCGTTGAAGGCGTGCAGCGAGCTGATGTAAGTCAAGTAGAAGATAGTCAAGGTTATTTCGCTTGTGAAGCTACGCCAACCCCGCTCACCGCATTGGATGCACATGAAACGGAAGCATTACGCCGTGCCATCATGGCGCAATTTGATCAGTATGTGAAGCTCAACAAAAAAGTACCCCAAGAGATTCTTTCATCCCTAGGGGGAATCGATGATCCAGGACGTTTAGCCGATACCATCTGCGCTCACCTGCCAGTCAAACTTGAACAAAAGCAGAAGCTTTTACAAATGATTGATGTGGTTCAAAGACTGGAAAGTCTCTTGGCTGATCTTGAGAGTGAAATCGATATCTTGCAAGTTGAGAAGCGCATTCGCGGACGCGTTAAGCGTCAAATGGAAAAAAGCCAACGTGAGTACTATTTGAATGAGCAGGTTAAGGCCATTCAAAAAGAACTGGGAGAAGGTGAAGAGGGCGCTGATCTCGAAGAGCTCGAGAAGCGTATCAAGGCGGCTCGTATGCCAAAAGAAGCCTTGAAAAAGGCAGAGTCTGAACTGAAGAAGTTGAAGTTGATGTCTCCAATGTCTGCAGAGGCGACAGTGATTCGAAACTTTATCGATACCTTGGTGAACTTGCCTTGGAAAAAGAAAAGCAAGATTAATAATGACCTCACGAATGCTGAAAAAGTGTTGGATGAAGATCACTATGGCTTGGACAAAGTTAAAGAACGTATTTTGGAATACCTCGCGGTGCAACAACGAGTTGACCGAGTTAAGGCCCCCATTTTGTGTTTGGTTGGCCCACCGGGGGTTGGCAAAACCTCTTTAGGTCAATCCATTGCCAGAGCCACTAATCGGAAGTTTGTTCGGATGGCCTTGGGTGGTGTGCGTGATGAATCTGAGATTCGTGGTCATCGACGCACCTATATTGGATCTATGCCAGGCAAGATTCTGACTAGCCTTACCAAGGTTGGTGTTCGCAATCCTTTGTTCTTGCTTGATGAAGTCGACAAGATGGGTATGGATTTCCGTGGCGATCCTGCAAGTGCCTTGCTTGAGGTTTTGGACCCCGAGCAAAACCATACCTTTCAAGATCACTATGTTGAGGTTGATTTCGATTTATCTGATGTGATGTTTGTTGCTACGGCAAATTCCTTAAATATTCCAGGACCCTTACTGGATCGCTTGGAAATCATTCGCCTTGCGGGCTATACCGAGGATGAAAAAACCAGCATCGCTGTTAACTATCTCATCCCTAAGCAAATCAAAAATAATGGTTTGAAAAAAGATGAATTGAAGATAGATGAAAGTGCTGTACGTAACATGATTCGTTACTACACACGGGAGGCTGGTGTCCGCTCCTTGGAACGTGAAATCAGCAAAATCTGTCGCAAAGTGGTCAAACTGTTGCTACTCAAAAAAGAGGCCGCCCCAATCGAGGTGAATGCCGACAATCTTGAGAAGTTCTTATCGGTTCGCATGTATGACTTTGGCTTGGCTGCAAAAGAGAATCAAGTTGGTCAAGTAACCGGCTTAGCGTGGACCGAGGTTGGCGGTGATCTATTGACAATTGAAGCTGCCGTGATGTCTGGTAAGGGGGTTATTACCCGCACTGGCTCGATTGGTGATGTCATGAAGGAATCTGTCGAGGCAGCTCGGACAGTTGTTCGTTCGCGCTCTAGACGCCTGGGTATTGCTGATGAAGCTTTTGAGAAGCGGGATATTCATATTCACTTTCCTGATGGCGCAACCCCAAAGGACGGGCCATCTGCAGGTATTGCAATCACCACCGCATTAGTTTCGGTGCTCACAGGTATTCCAATTCGTTCGGATGTGGCGATGACTGGTGAGATTACTCTGCGCGGAGAAGTGTTGCCGATTGGCGGTTTAAAGGAAAAGCTATTAGCTGCCCACCGAGGTGGAATCAAACTTGTTCTCATTCCAGAAGAAAACGTCAAAGATTTAATTGATATTCCGGATAAGGTAAAGAACGCGATTGAGATTATTCCGGTGCGTTGGATTGATCAAGTTTTAGAGCTAGCACTTGAACGCAAGCCTGAAGCCCTACCAGAGCCAACACCTGAAGAGCTAGCAAAAAAAGCTGCTGAAGCAAGTAAAGGAATTGATAAATCGGGTGCTGCAGAGGTTTTGAAGCACTAATTTCAAGGTTTTAGAGATCGGGCGCTCCTTTGCCTATTCAGAGAGACCCAGGAGCATCCTTTTCTAATGCGATTAGGTTACAATCCTACCTGTAGTAATTTTGGGGCGCTTAGCTCAGTTGGTAGAGCGTCTGCCTTACACGCAGAATGTCGGGAGTTCGAGCCTCTCAGCGCCCACCAAGATTTCCCTATACGCTTTTAGGCTACCAGCCGATCTAGTCCCAACGCCTAGTACACTCCATCATTGGCATTCTTTCCTAGCGACTAACTCATGTTCGATACCGTACGTAAGCACCAAAAAATTCTTCAGCTTGTTTTAATGCTATTCATCGTTCCATCGTTTGTAATGTTTGGCATTTCAAGCTACTCAGGTTTTATGGATAAAGAAACGGACTTAGTCAAAATCAATGGTAAATCAATCAATGCTCAAGAGGTTGATTCTGCTGCCAAGAGGCAGGCTGAGCGAGTGGGCGGTAATGTACAAATCGCACAGAGCTTGCAGTTTCGCCAAGCCATTCTGAGTGAATTAATCCAACAACAGATCCTTGGATTCGCCGTCAGTGATCTTCGTCTCCAGATAGGTAAAGAGACGCTCATTAAGAGCCTGCAGAATATCCCTCAAATCCGTGCACTTTACAAGCAAGATGGCAGTTTTGACGATGAACGCTTTAAGCAGCTTCTCGCTTCTAACGGCATGAATGAGACGCAGTTTTACGCAAGTCAAGGGTTTGATTTAAAAATTCAACAACTAGTTGGGTCAGTTGCCCGCACTGAGCTACCGACACCAAAAATTTCCGAGGTGATTTCATCGCTTTATGAGGCCGAGCGAGAAGTGCAGGTTGCACAATTTAACGCCAATGATTATTTGAATAAAGTGAATCCATCTACCTCTGAGCTTCAGGCCTTTTACGATGCAAATACCCGCTTATTTGAAACGGCTGAATATGTTGACGTTGAATATATCGTCTTGAAGGCTGACCCCAAAGGCGATGCCAAGGTATTCGGTGAGAAAGCTGATCAATTCACTAACATAACATACGACCAGCCTGATAGCTTAAAGCCGGCTGCTGATAAATTGAAGCTCACTATTTTGTCTCAAAAAAATGTGACCCGTAGTGGTGTTCCTAGTCTTGGAAAAGATCATCCTCTGAGTAGCGCCAAGGTACTCCAGGCTTTATTTGGCGACGAGGCCGTCAAGAATAAGCGCAATACTGAGGCCGTTCAAACTTCTCCCGGAGTGTTTGTATCAGCACGTGTTATTGAGTTTCATCCCGCTAGCACATTGCCTTTTAATGTTGTTGCTGCTGAAGTCAAAAGACAAGTCAGTCAGCGCGCCGCACAAAAGTTGGCTGCTGCAGCTGCGGCAGACTTTTACGCCACATTACAGAATGACCCCAAAAGCACCACAAGCTTTGCTTTGCCAGTGTGGGTTTCTCGAAATAAACCAGCTAATTTAGTTGGCCCAGCAATGGATCAAGTGATGTCTGCAAACCTGGACAAGCTCCCCGCTTACGTCTCAGTAACAAATCCAGGTGTTGGTTCTAATGTTTATAGAATCAATCAGATTCGTCAACCGGCTGCAGTTGATGCAAAAGTTCATAAGGCTCAAGCACAACAAATGCAATCCTTACAGGCTCAATCAGAGTTTGCTGGGTTTATGAGCTATTGGCGTGATTCTGCTGGTGTAAAACTCATTAACCCACTAAAACCAATGAACTCAGGTAGCGCTGGCAGCTAATCGTGATTACTGCTTGAGCATGCTTTTGTATCGGGCCATAGAGCCCCATACATTTTGAAAGAGGATGTTTTGGGCTTCCGCATTGGGATGGAGTCTATCCGCTTGGAATAGCTCCGGTCTATCGGCCACGCCCTTTAAAAAAAACGGTAGCAAAGCAATGTTTTCCTGGATCGCTAAAGCAGGGTAGAGATCGCGGAATTGCCTAGTGTATGTTTGCCCATAATTGGGAGGAATTTGCATGCCAAATAAGAGGGCCTTGGCCCCAGATTCTTGACTCATTTGAATCATCTTACGCAAATTGATTTCTGTTTGAGTAATTGGTAATCCCCTTAATGCATCGTTAGCCCCAAGCTCCAGAAGCACTAAGCTCGGCTTACGTTGTACCAATAAGTCTTTTAAGCGAGAGCGTCCACCTGAAGTTGTTTCTCCGCTGATGCTGGCGTTGAATATAGTCCAGGAGCTGCCCTCCTTAAGAAGCTGTTGTTGCAATAAATTCACCCAGCCAGTGCCGCGAGGCAAGCCATATTCAGCCGATAAGCTGTCGCCCATGACCAAAATGACTTGATTGGCTTGAGCTGAGGGGTTCCAGCCAATAAACAGGCAAAATAGACCTGTTAGGAAAGTTGCTCCAAGAGTCTTAAAGCTTTTGTGAATTTGATCGATCATTTAGGGGTTTGGCGAAATAGGCATGTCATGAACGGGTTATTCAAAACAATTCATACGGCAAGATTGGGTAAGACCGTTCAAGTCAATGACCAATCCTTATCCATTTTGCACGACATCAGCTTCGATGTGTATGCCGGGGAGTCCATAGCTATTGTTGGCGCCTCTGGGTCAGGAAAAAGTACGCTTCTCAGTCTTTTAGCTGGTCTTGACACACCAACGGAAGGTGAAGTTCATTTAATGGGTCAAAACCTTACTGTATTAGATGAAGATGGCAGAGCTCAGTTGCGGGGTCTGCATACAGGCTTTGTTTTCCAGTCCTTCCAACTTTTACCTCATCTGAATGCTCTTGAGAATGTTATGTTGCCTGCTGAAATTGCTGGTTTAGATCTAACAGATGCCCGAAATCAGGCCTTATATTGGCTTGATAAAGTTGGGCTAACAAGTCGCTTAACCCATTTTCCAAGGACCTTATCTGGCGGTGAGCAACAGCGGGTTGCCCTCGCCAGAGCCTTTATTAATAGGCCCGCCATCTTATTTGCGGACGAACCTACTGGCAGCCTTGATGAAGCCAACGGCAGTCGAGTAATTCAACTGCTTTTTGACCTCAATCTTGAGTCTCATGCCACCCTGGTGTTGGTGACCCATGACTCAACCCTAGCAGCTCAATGCAGTCGTCAGTTGAAACTTCAGGCTGGGCGATTAGTCTAATCCAAACCTTATAATCTCAAGATGTCATCTTTTTGTTTCTTACCTGGGGCTGCCGCCCTTTCAGCCTTTCGCCAACGGCGCCTTTTAACTTCCTTAGAGGGGCAGGGCATCAAGATTAATTCGGTTGAGGCTCAATTCCTTCACTTCGTTTGGGCAGATTTGGAGCTAGACACCCATCAATCCGAAATTCTCGCTAGCCTCCTAACTTATGGTCAGCCCTTTATCTCAAACTCAAAATCAGGATCTTCCTGGTTTTCCAATGGATCGAGCCTTCAACAAACTGCAATCGTCATACCTCGGTTTGGGACAGTATCGCCATGGTCCAGTAAAGCAACTGACATTGCCCGTCAGTGTGGCTTAAATATTCTCCGTATTGAGCGCGGTGTCCAATATGTTTGGCAGACCTCAAAAGCGTTAACTAAAACCCAAACAGATATTGTCTTAGCTAGCATTCATGATCGTATGACCGAAGTAGTCATTGACGCTCCAGATCAAGCCGCAAACTTATATCAAACGCTCGCAGATCGTCCGCTACTGCGCATTCCAGTTTTGACGGAAGGTAGAACCGCTTTAGATAAAGCAAATCAAGACTTGGGACTAGCTTTATCCGATGATGAGGTGAGCTACCTCACCGAAAATTTTATTCGATTAGAGCGTAATCCTAGTGATGTTGAGCTCATGATGTTTGCTCAGGCAAATAGCGAGCATTGCCGACATAAAATCTTTAATTCATCTTGGACTATTGATGGTGACGATCAAGAGCATTCTTTATTTGCCATGATTCGAAATACCCATCAGTTACATCCTGAGGGAACGATTGTTGCTTACTCAGATAATTCGGCCATCATGGAAGGCTGCAACTCTGAGACTTGGGTTCCACAAGGCGAAGAGCAGCGATACAAAAAAGATATGCGCTTAGTCCATACCTTGATGAAGGTGGAAACGCATAACCATCCAACCGCAATTGCACCATTTCCAGGTGCATCGACTGGCGCGGGTGGGGAAATTCGGGATGAGGGCGCAACCGGCATTGGTGGACGTCCTAAAGCCGGCCTTACTGGTTTTTCTGTTTCCAATTTAAATATTCCGGGCACAGATCTTCCATGGGAATCTGAGAGGTATGGCAAACCAGATCGAATAGCAACGCCACTACAAATTATGATAGAAGGACCGTTGGGTGGTGCAGCATTTAATAATGAGTTTGGCCGACCAATCTTGGGTGGCTATTTCCGCGTCTTTGAACAAACCTTTGGCGAAATACGTCGCGGCTATCATAAGCCCATCATGATAGCCGGAGGTATCGGCAGCATTGATGCTATTCATACGCATAAAAAACCTATTGAAGCGGGTCATTTATTAGTTCAATTGGGTGGACCAGGTATGCGTATTGGTATGGGCGGTGCAACAGGAAGCTCTGTCGCAACTGGCACGAATACTGCAGACTTAGATTTTGATTCAGTTCAACGCGGTAACCCCGAGATGGAGCGCCGTGCTCAAGAGGTAATTAATGCCTGTCGTGCTATGGGGGAAGATAATCCTATTGTTTCAATTCATGATGTTGGTGCCGGTGGTTTATCCAATGCCTTTCCCGAATTGGCCGATGGGGCAGGCTTAGGGGCATCATTTAATTTGCGGAGCATTCCACTCGAGGAAAGTGGTATGAGCCCCGCTGAAATTTGGTGTAACGAGTCACAAGAACGCTATGTTTTAGCGATTGATGCTCAGCAACTAGACTTATTTAAATCCTTGTGTGAGCGTGAACGTTGCCTTTTTGCAGTTGTCGGAGAAGCTAGCACTGAACGTCAGCTTCAGCTGAAAGATAGCAAACAAGCAAACGGTTCTGATGCTGCATTACCAATCAATATGCCAATGGATGTACTGCTTGGCAAACCACCACGAATGCATCGCGATGTTTCTCGCATTCATCAAGAATTTACTGAGCTTAATGTTACTGATGTGGACTTGGCGCAGTCAATCGCTTGGGTATTACAGCAACCAACTGTTGCTAGCAAAGCCTTTTTGATCACGATCGGTGATAGGACTGTGGGTGGCTTAAATGCGCGAGATCCTTTCATAGGTCCATGGCAAGTTCCAGTGGCGGACTGTGCAGTTACTTTAATGGATTACAAGGGATATCGCGGTGAAGTCATGGCTATGGGAGAGAGAACTCCATTGGCCGTGATTGATGCTCCAGCAGCAGCTCGGATGGCTATCGGTGAGGCGATCACCAATCTTCTTGCTGCTGATATCGCTAACTTGCAAGATGTGAAGTTGTCTGCTAACTGGATGGCAGCCTGTGGTACACCTGGTGAAGATGCTAAGTTGTATGATTCCGTTAAAGCAGTCGGTATGGAGTTGTGTCCAGCGCTAGGGATCTCTATTCCTGTCGGAAAAGATTCGCTTTCAATGGCCACCGAATGGCGCGACGGCAATCAGGCTAAAAAAGTAGTGTCTCCTGTTTCTTTGATTATCTCTGCTTTCGCTCCAGTGATTGATGTTCGCGAAACATTAACCCCACTCTTAAAGCTAAAAGATTCTAATGGCGAGACTTTAGATACCGAACTCATTTTAATTGATTTGGGTCGTGGAAAAAATCGGATGGCTGCCAGCATTCTTGCTCAAGTCCTCTGTCAATCTGGTAAAACTGCGCCAAATCTTGATCACCCCGAAGATTTAAAAGCGCTGGCGGCTGTCATTATTGAGCTGCGTAAAGAGCAGAAGATACTTGCGTATCACGATCGCTCAGACGGTGGTTTACTGGCTTGTATTGCAGAAATGTCCTTTGCTTCTCATTGTGGGATTTCGATCAATGTCGATATGATTGCAGTTGATATAGATCACGAACCAGATCACGGTGATGCCAAAAATTGGGCACAACAAGTTTCCGGTCGTCGCCATGAGCAAACCCTTAGAGCCCTGTTTAATGAGGAGCTTGGAGCTGTGATTCAAGTTCGCAGAGAAGAACGAGATGCGGTCTTTGCGATCTTGAGAAATCATGGGCTGAGTACCCATAGCCATGTGATTGGTAAACCGAACCATAATGGACGTATTGAAATTTGGCGCGATGCTAAAAATATTTTTGCAGAGCCAAGACAGGTTTTGCAGAAACTATGGGCTAATACCAGCTATCAAATTGCGCGATTACGCGATAACCCAGCCTGCGCAGATAGTGAATTCCACTTACTGGACGACCTAACAGACCCTGGCATGTCACCAAAGCTCAGCTTTAGTTCAGCTGATGATATTGCAGCCCCCTATATTAAAAAGAATATTAGGCCTAAGGTGGCGATCTTGCGTGAGCAGGGCGTTAACTCCCATGTTGAAATGGCCTACGCTGTCAATTGGGCCGGTTTTGAGAGCTATGACGTCCATATGTCTGATTTACTAGCTGGCAGAGCTAAATTAGAAAATTTCCGCGGCCTGATTGCTTGTGGTGGCTTTAGTTATGGTGATGTGTTGGGTGCCGGAGAAGGCTGGGCTAAAACAATCCTCTTTAACTCCCAGTTGCGAGATCAGTTTTTAGCCTTCTTCGGCCGTCAAGATAGTTTTGCATTAGGCGTCTGCAACGGCTGTCAGATGATGAGCAATTTATCTGGAATTATTCCAGGTGCGCAAGCCTGGCCTAAATTCACCCGCAATCTTTCTGAACAATATGAAGCTCGTTTAGTTATGGCTGAAGTGATGGCATCACCTTCTATTTTTACCAAAGGAATGGAAGGCAGTCACTTGCCTATCGCTATTGCCCATGGAGAGGGCTTTGCCAATTTCACGCAGCAGGGCAATTTAGAGCAGATTCAAAAACAAGGCTTGGCAGTTTTACGTTTTGTAGATCACCAAGGTAACCCAACTGAGGTCTATCCAATGAACCCCAACGGCTCGCCAGACGGCTTAACGGGTGTAACCACGAGTGATGGGCGTTTCACGGTCATGATGCCTCATCCTGAGCGTGTCTTTAGAGCGGCACAGATGAGTTGGTGTCCGCCTGAATGGCTTAATATTTCTGATGGCGCAAGTCCTTGGCTACGCCTTTTCCGCAATGCGCGTTGTTGGGCAGATTAATTCATGTCGGTAGGGATGGAACCTGTAACTTTCTCTGAAAGTGGCGGTATCCGCTACTTACATTTCGGCAGTGAATTAATCCAAGGCGCAATGCGGATGCATGATCCCGATGAAATTTATCTCGAGTACAACCAGCAGATGATGGCTTGGCTCCTTTTTTTGAAAACAAAGCCCGGTATGCGCGTTGCTCAGTTAGGATTGGGCACCGGAGCGCTTGCTAAGTTTCAGCATCGCTATTGCCCGGCCGTTAAAACAACCGTTATCGAACTCAATCCGGCAGTGATTGTTTCTGCAAGAAGCATGTTCTTCACACCCAGTGATGATCGTCGACTTCAAACCTTGCAAGTTGATGCAAAACTATTTGTAAAGCAGCCACAACAGCACCGACAGTTTGATGCGGTCCAAGTAGACCTTTATGATGCAATTTGTGATGGCCCTGCTGCAAGTTCTGTGCATTTTTACCAAGGTTGCTTTGATTTACTCAAAGAGCCAGGCGTAATGACAGTGAACCTTTTTTCACGTCATAAAAGCTTTGAAATTAATTTACAGAATATCTGCGATGCATTTCAGAATCGAGTATTGTTATTTCCAGAGTCGCATGATTGCAATGTAGTTGCTATTGCTTTTAAAGGTCCCAAATTGGAAGTTGAATGGTCTGATGTTTCTAAAAGAGCTAAATTAATACGAGAAAAGACAGGCTTACCCACTAATAATTGGGTATCTGGGATAGCTCGTGAAAATGTCAATCAAGAAAATAAACTCTGCATATGAAAAAGGCGATCAACTGATCGCCTTTTTATCCACAATAAAGCCAGAGGCCTTATTGAATCCTTAGATGGTCACTGTATCTGCAACATCACTAAAGGACTTCAATTTATCAAAACTCATATAGCGATAAACTTCGGCTGATTTTGCATCCAGCGCCTGTACTTTCTCAAGGTATTCGCTTGGAGTTGGCAAACGACCCAACAACGCAGCTACAGATGCCAATTCAGCAGAGGCCAAGAAAACCCGCGTATCAATTCCTAAGCGATTAGGGAAATTGCGTGTCGAAGTTGAAACTGCTGTAGAGCCTTTGCGAATTTGGGCTTGATTACCCATGCACAATGAGCAACCAGGACTTTCCATCCGCGCACCTGCGGCGCCCAGCATGCCGTAATAGCCTTCCTCCATCAACACCATAGCATCCATCTTTGTAGGGGGGGCGACCCAGAGGCGGGTTGGCATGTCTTTTTTGCCTTGCAAGACTTGTCCAGCAGCTCGGAAGTGGCCAATATTAGTCATGCAGGAGCCAATGAATACCTCATCAATCTTCTCTCCAGCAACTTCAGAGAGGATTTTGACATCATCAGGATCATTGGGGCAAGCCAGAATCGGTTCCTTGATTTCGTCAACATTGATTTCGATGATCTCAGCATAGTCCGCATTAGCATCGGCCTTAAGCAATTGAGGATTCGCAATCCAAGCTTCCATAGCTTTAATACGACGGCCTAGCGTGCGCTTATCTTCATAGCCATTTGCAATCATCCACTTCATCAAGGTGATGTTTGACTGCATGTATTCAATGATGGGCTCTTTGTTCAAGTGAACAGTGCAACCACCAGCAGAGCGCTCTGCTGAAGCATCAGATAATTCGAATGCTTGTTCAACCTTGAGGTCTGGTAAGCCTTCAATTTCTAAGATCCGGCCAGAGAAAATATTCTTCTTACCCTGTTTCTCTACAGTAAGCAGACCGCGCTTGATTGCGTACAAAGGAATTGCATTCACAAGATCACGCAAGGTGATACCGGGTTGCATTTTGCCTTTAAAGCGAACCAATACAGACTCGGGCATATCCAAAGGCATTACACCCGTTGCAGCAGCAAAAGCGACCAAACCAGATCCTGCAGGGAATGAAATGCCTATCGGGAAGCGAGTATGGCTATCGCCACCAGTACCGCAGGTATCGGGTAACAAGAGACGGTTTAACCAACTATGAATCACCCCGTCGCCTGGGCGCAACGCAACCCCACCGCGATTTGTCATAAATGGCGGCAATTCATGTTGAGTGCGAATATCAACTGGTTTTGGATAGGCTGAGGTATGGCAGAAAGACTGCATGACCAAATCCGAAGAGAAGCCTAAGCAAGCTAAGTCTTTCAATTCATCGCGTGTCATTGGACCAGTAGTATCTTGAGAGCCAACGGTTGTCATGCGTGGTTCGCAATAAGCTCCTGGACGAACGCCCTGGCCTTCCGGTAAACCACAGGCGCGACCCACGATCTTTTGCGCGAGGCTGAAACCTTTTTTATTGTCTGGAGGGCTCACTGGTAAGCGGAACTCTGTAGAGGCAGGCAAACTTAGTGCAGCACGTGCTTTAGCCGTAAGGCCACGACCAACGATCAGCGGAATACGACCGCCGGCTCGGACTTCATCCAATATGACGGGGGATTTTAGGGCGAAGCTTGTAATTTCAGCACCGTTTTTAAATACCTTGCCTTCATATGGACGCAATTCAATTTCATCACCCATGTTCATTTGAGATACATCGAGTTCAATTGGTAGTGCGCCAGAATCTTCCATGGTATTAAAGAAGATGGGGGCGATATTGCCGCCCAGGCAAACGCCGCCAAAACGCTTGTTAGGCACAAACGGAATATCTTGACCCGTCCACCAAAGGACAGAGTTAGTTGCTGATTTGCGAGAGGAGCCAGTTCCAACGACATCCCCAACATAAGCAATTTGATTGCCTTTTTTCTGGAGCGCAGCAATTTGCTTCATTGGACCACGAATACCAGACTCATCTGGTTCGATACCTGGTCGAGGATTCTTAAGCATAATCGTGGCATGTAAAGGAATATCTGGTCTGCTCCATGCGTCTGGGGCTGGAGATAGATCGTCAGTATTGGTTTCGCCGGTGACCTTGAATACCGTCAGCTTCATAATTTCTGGGACTGGAGGGCGATCTGTAAACCACTCTGCATCAGCCCAGCTTTTCATGACAGCCTTAGCGTTTGCATTGCCTTTTTCAGCAAGTTCTTGAACATCATTGAAATAATCAAACATCAAGAGGGTTTTCTTGAGGGCTTCTGCAGCAGTAGGGCCACAATCAGAATCTACCAAGAGCTCTACCAATGGCTTGATGTTATAACCGCCGAGCATGGTGCCAAGAAGCTCAGTAGCCTTCAACTTGGAAATCAGCGGAGATTGAGCGCTACCTTTAGCTACTGCATCTAGAAATTCTGCTTTGACTTTGGCAGCCTCGTCAACGCCAGCAGGTACGCGATCTGTAATAAGCTCTAAAAGTTCAGTTTCTTTACCTTTCGGTGGGTTTTTAAGTAGTTCTACCAGCTGAGCTGTTTGATCCTTCGTTAAGGGGAGGGCTGGGATACCAAGGGCTGCGCGTTCGGCAACATGGGCGTTGTAAGCTTCTAACATCGTATTTCCTATGAGGTAATTGTTTTCAACAGAAAGGCTTCGAGGAGAAATGCATTCCCGATCACAAACTATTGTAATTGCATGGGCATGCCCTGAGTATGGATATAACTACTGATTTGGGCTAAAAATGGGCCAAAAAAGGGCTTAAATGACTTGTTCTTCATTAAGAGTGCCCAGACCAAGGTAAGCACCCAGCCAATCAAAGACCGGACCAGAAGATATTGAGGGTAAAAATTGACCCATTAATTTTGGTAAGAGGGCTTGGTTTTCGCAATATTCCAAGCTTTTTAGATCTACAAGTCATCAAATATAAGCGCCATTGAAATTTTTACAGATGTTATAGCTATCGTTATAATTACTTTTTCCAACAGAGCTTAAGCGATGACCAAATACGTTTTTGTCACTGGTGGTGTGGTTTCTTCTCTAGGGAAAGGAATCGCAGCTGCCTCGCTTGCCGCGATTCTCGAATCCCGCGGCCTGAAAGTCACCCTCCTAAAATTAGACCCCTATATTAATGTTGACCCAGGGACAATGAGCCCATTGCAACATGGTGAAGTGTTTGTCACTGAAGATGGCGCGGAAACGGATCTTGATTTAGGCCACTACGAGCGCTTTGTTTCTGCCAAGATGCGCAAAAGCAATAATTTCACTACTGGCCAGATTTATGAGTCCGTGATCAGTAAAGAGCGTCGTGGCGAATATTTGGGAAAAACGGTGCAAGTCATTCCCCATATTACGAATGAAATTCAAGCATTTATAGAACGCGGTGCAAAAGCCAGTCTTGACGGTAAGGCCGATATTGCCATTTGCGAAATCGGCGGGACTGTAGGGGATATCGAATCGCTTCCATTTTTAGAGGCTGCCAGACAAATGAGTCTGCGCCTTCCTCGTCATAGTTGCGCATTCGTGCACCTTACTCTTGTACCTTACATCAGTAGCGCAGGAGAATTAAAAACCAAACCAACTCAGCACTCCGTTCAAAAACTGCGTGAGATTGGCATCATGCCAACAGCCCTACTGTGTAGGGCAGATCGACCTATTCCTGAGGATGAACGCGCCAAAATTTCGCTTTTCTCCAATGTCCGTGAAGAAGCCGTTATCTCGGTCTGGGACGTAGATACCATTTATAAAATCCCTGAGATGCTCCATGCTCAAGGTATGGATGACCTCATTTGTCAAGAGCTAGAAATCAATGCTAGGCCGGCTGATTTAACGGTTTGGGCTAACTTAGTTTATGAGATGGCAAATCCACAATATGAAGTAACTATCGGCATGGTTGGAAAATATGTTGAACTCACCGAGTCCTATAAATCGCTGATTGAAGCTTTGCGTCATGCTGGAATTCACACCCATACCAAAGTCAATATCACCTATATCGACTCTGAACAGATTGAAAAAGATGGTATCCAATGCTTGCAAAAGCTTGACGCTATTCTTGTGCCCGGGGGGTTTGGTAAACGTGGCACCGAAGGAAAAATTGCTGCGATTCGCTATGCTAGAGAAAATCAAATTCCTTATCTCGGTATTTGCTTAGGTATGCAGTTAGCGGTCATCGAGTTTGCAAGGCACGTTGCTAATATTGCCAAGGCTAATAGCACTGAATTTGATCCTGATACGGAAAATCCAGTAGTGGCATTAATTACAGAGTGGCTAGATCGAGAAGGTCGTGTTGAAAAACGAACGAACGATTCTGATTTGGGCGGTAGCATGCGCCTAGGATCACAACGTTGCCCCATTAAAGCGAATACCTTAGCGAGTAGCATTTATGGCCTTGAAGTCAATGAGCGTCATCGCCATCGCTATGAGGTGAACAACGCTTACGTTCCCCGCTTAGAACAGTCGGGATTAATTATTTCCGCGCGAACACCTAATGAGTCTTTGCCTGAGATGATGGAGCTCCCAAGTTCAATGCACCCGTGGTTCTTTGGGGTTCAATTTCATCCTGAATTCACCTCAACGCCACGTGATGGCCACCCATTGTTCTCAGCATTTATCAACGCAGCACTATTGCATCAAGTCCTTGATGTCAAAAAGTCTTCGTAAAAGGAAGATATGAGCACATTTAAACTTTGCGGGTTTGACGCTGGTCTGCAACATCCATTCTTCTTAATCGCTGGGCCTTGCGTGATTGAGTCTGAACAGTCAGCGATTGATATTGCTGGCGAACTCAAAGAGATGACAACAGCTCTTCATATACCGTTCATTTATAAATCTTCTTTCGATAAAGCCAATCGCTCATCGGGCACCTCATTTCGCGGTTTAGGTATGGATAGAGGTTTAGAGATTTTGGCTAAAGTAAAGCGTGAGGTTGGCGTACCCGTTCTCACCGACATTCACGATATCAGCGAGATTGAGCCTGTCTCTAAGGTTGTTGATGTTATACAGACACCTGCTTTTCTTTGTAGGCAGACTGATTTCATTCGCGCATGTGCGCAGAGCGGGAAGCCGGTTAATTTTAAAAAAGGGCAGTTTTTATCTCCTCATGAAATGCTAAATGTTATCGAGAAGGCACGCGCAGCGGCTAACGAGGAAAGCCTGCCTGATCAGTTTATGGTCTGTGAGCGGGGTGCCTCCTTTGGCTACAACAATTTAGTTTCCGATATGCGCAGTTTGGCCATCTTGCGTGAATCAAAAGCTCCAGTTGTTTTCGATGCCACCCATTCAGTGCAATTACCGGGTGGTCAAGGGAAAAGTAGCGGCGGCCAACGCGAATTTGTGCCGGTATTGGCCCGTGCAGCAGTAGCTGTTGGTATCAGCGGTCTTTTTATGGAAACCCACCCCGACCCCTCCAAAGCATTGTCAGATGGCCCGAATGCTGTGCCATTAAATCGGATGCGTGAATTATTAGAATCTTTGCAGGCTATTGATTCTGTTGTGAAAAAATCTGGATCTTTTTTAGAAGACAGTTTTAAGTAATTTTATTGATTTTGTACTAAGGAGAAGTTTGATGAGCGCCATTGTTGACATCATCGGTAGAGAAATTTTAGATTCCCGCGGTAATCCAACTGTGGAATGTGATGTTTTGCTGGAATCTGGTGTCATGGGTCGCGCCGCTGTTCCGTCAGGAGCTTCCACTGGCTCCCGTGAGGCTATTGAGTTGCGAGATGGTGACAAGGCACGCTATTTGGGCAAAGGGGTTCTTAAGGCGGTCCAGAACATCAATATTGAGATTGCTGAGTCTATCTTAGGACTCGATGCTTCTGAGCAAGCTTTTTTGGATCGTACGCTAAATGAGCTCGATGGAACCGAGAATAAGGCGCGCTTAGGTGCCAATGCGACTTTGGCTGTTTCTATGGCAGTAGCAAGAGCTGCTGCTGAAGAAGCCGGTTTGCCTTTGTATCGCTATTTTGGAGGCTCTGGATCTATGCAACTTCCAGTTCCCATGATGAATATTGTTAACGGCGGTGCTCATGCAAACAATAGTCTCGATATTCAAGAATTCATGATCATGCCTGTTGGGGCCAAAAATTTTCATGAAGCTCTTCGTTGTGGTGCTGAAATCTTTCACGAGCTTAAGAAAATTATTGGCGCTCAGGGTATGCCCACTACTGTTGGTGATGAAGGTGGATTTGCTCCCAACTTTAAGAGCAATCATGAATGTTTACAGACCATCATGAAGGCTATTGAAGGGGCTGGTTACCAGGCTGGCGAAGATGTTTTACTAGCATTAGATTGCGCTGCTAGTGAGTTTTATAAAGATGGGAAGTACCATTTATCAGGCGAAGGCCTGCAACTCTCATCATCTGAGTTTTCTGACTACTTGGGCAATTTAGCAGATCAATTCCCAATCGTGTCGATTGAAGATGGCATGCATGAGGCGGACTGGGATGGCTGGGCTGACATCACCAATAAGCTAGGTAAGAAAATTCAACTCGTTGGTGATGATCTTTTTGTTACCAATACGCGCATTTTAAAAGAGGGCATTGAAAAGAATATTGCGAACTCAATCTTAATCAAGATTAATCAAATTGGCACATTGACCGAGACTTTTGCTGCCATTGAGATGGCCAAACGAGCGAACTATACCGCTGTCATTTCGCATCGTTCAGGAGAGACTGAAGATAGTACTATTGCTGATATTGCAGTAGGGACTAATGCTGGACAAATCAAAACAGGATCCTTGTCTCGCTCTGATCGTATTGCCAAGTACAACCAACTCTTGCGCATTGAAGAAGATTTGGGTGATGTAGCTAGCTATCCTGGAAAGTCAGTTTTCTACAACCTGAAGCGCTAGTCTCATTAACTCAATTACGTAGATAGATCATGCGGATTGTCATTTACTCGATGCTGGCATTGCTATTAGCGATCCAATTCCCGCTATGGCTAGGAAAAGGTGGCTGGCTCAAAGTCTATGAGATGGAACGTCAACTGGAGATTCAAGAAGCTAGGAACAGCGCTCTTAGCCTCCGAAATGCCAAATTAGCTGGGGATGTTAAGGATTTAAAAGAGGGTACCCGAGCGATTGAAGAGCGTGCCAGGGTTGAGCATGGGATGATCAAGGAAGGTGAGTTTTTCGTCCAAATTCTGCCGAATAACGAATCAGCTGCACCTGCAACACTGAAGCAATAGTTTCAGTGTCCGCTTGAGGGTGGTCTAGTGGCGTCGCTCAGTAGGTCTGTTTTAAATACCTGACGGCAATCTACGGCATCGAACTTATATTCTTTTCCACAAAAGTCACAGGCAGTTTCAACTTGCCCTTGTTCGGCTATGATGTCTTCTACCTCTTCCTCACCCAGCATTCTTAAAACATCTGCAACCTTAGTGCGAGAGCAGCGACATGCAAATTGAATTTTCCTCAGAGGGAAACTACGCACGCCATTTTGTGAAGATTCTTCTAAAAAAAGTCGTCGAAACGTAGTCGCAGGGCTGAGATTTAAAAGTTCATCTGCCGTGATAGTTTCACCCAGAGCCTGAATTCGACCCCAACCCTCAGCCGCCTCCTCAGGATCAAGATGGGCATGGCCACCAGAGTCAGGTAAGCGCTGTAGCAATAAACCCCCAATATGGGTTTCATTGGAGCATAGCCAGATACGTGTATCCAGTTGTTCTGAATGTTGCATATACAAGCCAATTGCTTCTGCTACAGACGTTACAGGCCTTATATCCGCACCTACGTGATCTTGAAGAGCAACAATACCCTGGTAGGGGGGTTGACCAGGTTGGCGCTTAGCTGGGTCTAGAGTGATCACGAGCTGGCCCGTATTGGAGGCATCTAAAAGCTCCCCTAATGTGGCATGGGGAGAAATGTCGCCAGCATCAATGGATAGTTTTACTGTTGCTCGAATAGTTAAATCAGAAGTGCATTCCACAACCAGCAGTTGAATAGGGCCCTTGCTTTGCGCCTGAATAATCATAGTCCCCTCAAATTTGAGGCTAGCACTTAATAGGACGGCGGCACCAACAAAATCCCCAAGAATTTTACGTACAGCGGGAGGGTCATTGCGGCGCTCTAAAATTGCCTGCCAAACGCTGCAAATTGACACAATCTCGCCCCGTACAGGGGCTCCGTCACACATAAAGACCAGGAGTTCATTCATAAGTCTTAAAGTATCCACGTTTTTCAGAATTTGATCTGTTTATAACTGACCTGAGATAATAAAGTCTATGCATATTCGAACACGTTTCGCCCCTAGTCCAACGGGCTTTATCCATTTGGGCAACCTTCGTAGTGCCCTCTATCCGTGGGCGTTTGCCCGTCACAATCAGGGTGATTTCATCCTTCGCATTGAAGATACAGACTTAGAACGCTCAACCCAAGAGGCGGTCGACGTCATTATTGAGGGAATGGCTTGGCTTGGGCTTGATCTGGATGAAGGCCCCATCTATCAGATGCAAAGAATTGATCGCTACAGAGAAGTCATTAAGCAAATGCTAGATACCGGTTTGGCTTACCCCTGCTTTATGAGTGAAGCAGACCTCAATCTATTGCGCGATCAACAGATGGCAAATAAAGAAAAACCAAGATACAACGGTTTATGGCGCCCAGAACTAGGGAAGACGCTCCCAGCAATACCTGTCGGCGTTAACCCAGTAATTCGCTTTAAAAATCCTATTGGCGGGTCAGTTATTTGGGATGACGCAGTCAAAGGCCGAATTGAAATTAGTAATGAGGAATTAGATGATTTAGTAATCGCCAGGCCTGATGGCACGCCCACTTATAACTTCTGTGTTGTGGTGGACGATCTTGATATGAATATTACCCACGTCATTCGCGGTGATGATCACGTTAATAACACCCCCCGTCAAATCAATATCATGAAAGCCCTAGGGGGTACACCGCCTATTTACGCTCATTTACCGACAGTTTTAAATGACCTAGGTGAAAAGATGAGTAAGCGCAATGGTGCCATGAGTGTGCGTGACTATCAAAAAGCAGGCTACCTACCAGAAGCAATTCTCAATTACTTGGCACGCCTAGGATGGTCACATGGTGATGCTGAAGTGTTCACTAAAGAGCAGTTTGTCACTTGGTTTGATTTGGACAGCCTAGGCAGATCACCGGCACAACATAATCCAGAAAAACTATTGTGGCTCAATCATCAATACATCCAGAGTGCTGATCCAGTGAGTTTAGCTGCATCCACCAAGCCATTTGCGCATGAGATGGGTATCGATACTGAAAGTGGGCCTGATTTTGTTCAGGTAGTTTCTTTGCTCAAAGATCGTGCCAACACCCTGATTGAGATCGCCGAGGGTGCAAAGCTTTTTTACCTGCCTGCGCCAACTTTTAACCCCGAGCAGCTAGCAGAAAATATACCCGATAGTATTAAGCCTGCCTTAAAAGATCTCATTAGGCTCATTGATTCTGCCGAGCCGAATAAAAATGCTTATGGGGCTGCTTTTAAGCAAGTATTAGCTACTCATCAGCTCAAGATGCCGGCTCTGGCAATGCCAGTGCGTTATGCTTTATTTGCCACCACCCAAACTCCAGCAATTGACTCGGTATTGGTTGTTCTTGGAAAAGAGGAAGCTATAAAACGCTTATCTAAGGTCGTTCTATAGGCAATTTGCGTAACAGCAGCAAAATAGGCTAAAATCTTGGATTGTTTTGCTTGTCTTGTAGATTTAATGCGGGATTGAGGGGGTATAGCTCAGCTGGGAGAGCGCTTGCATGGCATGCAAGAGGTCAGCGGTTCGATCCCGCTTATCTCCACCAAGTTTTTGAAGTAGGCAATAAAAGTAGTCGTCCTTGTCCCCATCGTCTAGAGGCCTAGGACATCACCCTTTCACGGTGAGTACGGGGGTTCGAATCCCCCTGGGGACGCCAAATTTTGGCTAGTTGTTGTTAGTGACACAAGTAGCATTTGTTTTAACTGGAGCGGTAGTTCAGTTGGTTAGAATACCGGCCTGTCACGCCGGGGGTCGCGGGTTCGAGTCCCGTCCGCTCCGCCAATTTAAAAAGCCTCCCAATGGGAGGCTTTTTGCTTTATGAAAAGAGCCCTAGACCTCTACATCCCTTGCCTTTAATTTTTTTAGATTATGTTCGCTGTAGTATGAATCTAAAGAGCGATTAGCAGCATCAGCGCGATCTAAAAATCTCAACACCTCATTCAAGACTATCTCGCGCTCATTATCAATAGTGACTATATGATAACTATTCCCAAGCCAAATGACTCGGCGCAACTCTGATTGAGTAAATCGCAAAATTTCCCGCGCAGACCATACCGAGCAGGT
>CANFLR010000004.1 GCA_947447945.1 Burkholderiaceae bacterium | reverse complement strand
CGATCGATCATCGCTGGCACTTGCTCGCTTTGGTCCGGATGGACGATAAAGACGATTTCATAATGACGCATCAAACACTCCTTAAGGATAAAGTCACCTGGGCGTCTTGCTAACTTCCGATGGTTTTAAAGTTAGCGCCAGTGTGACAAGGTAGTAACAAATTGTAGGGAAAACTTACAACGCTTTTACTGCTTTTTTGCACCGCTTACCGAATTTCAGGTAAGTCCGCTATTCTAGCAAAAAAATCCTGCCAAGTCAGGGGTTTACCAACTAAATTTGCCTGTTTGGCGGCATTTAAAGCCAGCTGAAGTGCTATTCGAGCTCTTGGGGATGAAAGACTGCCAGCAGCCATGCACCCAATGGGATCCTTTTCAGGGATATCCGAGCGAACTAAACCGGCCCCTGTTCTACTTGCTCTGACTAGTGCAATCCCGCTAGCAAGGGCCCGATCTAGAGGGGTTTTCCACGATTCATGAAACCCACCCATCCCTGATCCTGCCAAGACCAGGCCTTTAACCCCGCTTCCCAACCATTGCGAAATTGTTTGGGGACGGGCACCAGCATGGCTAGTCAAAATTTCAACCCATGGCCACTCATCCGTATGCGGGACCGGTAGATCCTCTCTCCAGGCAGATTCTGCGGCCCTCACTCCCGCCAACCAAGACGGGTTGATTAAGTTCAGTGGACTTGTGGGCGAGTCCATTAAAGGGGCGTTTGGGGCAGTGCCATGACGCTTAGCAAGATCCTTGGCCATACAAACCTTGCCAGCAAACACGCC
This sequence comes from Burkholderiaceae bacterium, assembly GCA_947447945.1. Lineage (GTDB taxonomy): Bacteria > Pseudomonadota > Gammaproteobacteria > Burkholderiales > Burkholderiaceae > Polynucleobacter. The sequence continues at coordinate 77,086 of CANFLR010000004.1, read as the reverse complement.
ATAAACCCCTCCTGGGCAATTCTCTAAAAGGGTTGAGGCCCATTGAACAGCGTTTAAGAGATTACTAGGGCCATCTGCCGCTGGGGCATTACCGGGAAGCATGGCGCCCGTCAAAACTACTCTTTTACCTAGGGTTTGCGCAGCTTTGCCACAAGTGAGCTGAAGAAAGAGCCCAGTTTCTTCAATAGTATCAGTGCCATGGGTAATAACAATCCCTTGAACAGCCTGATTATTTAAGGAGCTCAAGACAGTCAAGGCAAGTTGGGTTAGGACTGACTCACTGAGATCTTTGCTGTTGATATTGACGAGCCGCTCGGAAATGAGCGTCAGCCCTTTGGGAATGGCTTCCTGAATTTGTCCTAATAAATTACTAATACTGACTTGGCCTGCCTGATATTGAAGAGGTTTATTTTTTGGCTCTTGAGCAAGACCCGCAATAGTTCCACCCATTCCTAAAACCAAGATATGTGGCGATTGTGTTGCTTTTAAGTCGATTGAGCTCATTAGCCATTATCTCTCGCTAGAAAAGTTCTTGAAATAGCCAAAAAGCTGTATACAATCCCAGTATGGACATAAATACAGTCGATTTTATTGAGGAGCTGACTGCCCTCCCAAAACTTACCGCTCGACAAAGTGAGATTTTGGATTTAATTAGCCATGCTATTGGGGAAAGCGGCCTACCCCCCACGCGTGCGGAAATTGCTACACAACTCGGTTTTGCCTCTGCTAACGCAGCGGAAGAACATCTGCGCGCACTGGCAAAAAAAGGATATATCGAGCTGACGCCAGGAACCTCGCGTGGAATTCGAATTCCACAGCGATTCAATCAATCGCACAATCCAAACAAATATCGCCAGATGTCTTTACCCTCTGGCGCACTTCAACAACTCACCCTGCCACTGATCGGACGTGTTGCGGCTGGCTCTCCGATTATGGCAATTGAACACATTGAAAAACATGTTCCGATTGATCCAAGTCTATTTAGCAAAGGCGCTGATTACTTATTAAAAGTAAAAGGGATGAGTATGCGCGATGCTGGTATTTTGGATGGTGATTATTTAGCAGTCAGAAAAACTACCGAAGTCCGTAACGGTGATATCGTCGTTGCCCGCCTTGATGATGAAGTCACAGTCAAACGCTGGTATCAAAAGAAGACTGCGGATGGTATGGTGATCGAACTGCAAGCAGAAAATCCTGATTTCAAAAATATCCTGGTGGACGACAGACAAGCCAACTTCGCAGTAGAGGGCCAAGCGGTAGGCCTGATCAGGGCCGAAGGTTTGTAGTCCAGAAGACTAATAAAAAAAGACCTCTTTAGAGGTCTTTTTTTATTACCGCCCATGCCACCGCCATGGTGACAACTTTTTGCAAATTACTTTTTACTTGGCGCAACTACGTTCGCATTCTTAGGTGAAGCAGTAATCGTGATCAGTGTTTTGGGTCCGGTCAATGGACCCTCATTGACTTCAATGGTAGAAGTACGGTCGCCCTTAGTGAATACCAAAATACTAGTCTTCGATTTCACGGCACTAATGGTGGTCCAACCTGCTCTAGGATATTCAGATTGAAAGAACGCGTAAATGTCAGTTGGGGTCTGGACTCCAGAAAGAACCACGCGACCCACCCAGTTATCACCCCGACCAATAATGAGCGACTCGGCCCCAATAATTTTAGAGGCCGCTGGCAAAGGCATATCACCAAGCAACTGTGCCTGAACTTCTTGAACCTCGCTAGCCGTACCCGATGGAGAATCCCCTGAGGATGCACAAGCGCCTAAGAGGGCTACTAGCATGATGACTGCAAGGCATCTGGAAATTAAAAAAGGGTTCATTCGTTTCACCTGACTATTCAATGAGAACATTTTAAGGTTAGCACCCAATTCGTCAAGTAAATAGATGAATAGCCCCACTTCATCTGGAGGCGCGTGAGGGAATCGAACCCCCGTACGAAGCTTTGCAGGCTCCTGCCTAACCACTCGGCCAACGCGCCAGATACCTGAATCAAAAATGGGAAGCTTTTTAGGGCTTCCCATCGAACTTGGAGCGGGAAAGGAGGTTCGAACTCCCGACCTATACCTTGGCAAGGTATCGCTCTACCAGCTGAGCTATTCCCGCATAACAGGGCGATAGTTTAACAAACAATTAGGAAGAAAGCATTTTTACCTGAGTGCAGTCAGCATTTTGGCCTTAAAAATAAACCTCAAAGCCTTATAGGAATGAGGTTTTAGCTTACTCAATGTTTTTAATCGGTCTTATCTATCAATTGAGGCAAGGCCTTTTGTAGGTAATAAAACATCGACCATAGCGTTAAAAATGAAGCTACCCAAATGAGCCATGTACCGACTCGCGCACAGTTCAGCCAACCAAATAAGGTGTCATTCAAGAGTAAAAAGGGAATCGCCACAAGCTGCGCCGTTGTTTTCAACTTACCCACCATATGAACCGCTACGCTTTTTCCAGCACCGAGAAGCGCCATCCACTCTCTTAGTGCCGAAATGGTGATTTCCCGGCCAATAATCACCATAGCAACCCAGACTTGAACGCGGTCCATATTTAATAAAACTAATAGTGCTGCGGCCACAATTAACTTATCCGCTACGGGATCTAAGAATTGTCCAAAAGCAGACTCTTGGTTCATACGGCGCGCCAAGAAACCATCTAACCAATCTGTAATTGCTGCCGAAACAAAAATGATGGTTGCAATCAGATTTGCTTGAAATGGCGTCAACCAAGTACTTGGCAAATAAAAGATCATTACCACCAATGGAATGGCTGCGACTCGCAACCAGGTTAGGGCAATAGGTAAATTAAATGGCATAGCGTAAGCATAACCCAATGGCTTAATGTAGCTGTTGGTAAATTTGCTCTGCGAGTGTAGTAGAGATCCCCTCTACGCTGGCAATCTCTTCAATGCTGGCATTTGCTACACCTTTCAGACCCCCAAATCTTGCAAGTAACTTTTGACGGCGCTTAGCGCCAATACCCTCAATCTCCTCTAAACGAGAAATAGTCCGCGCCTTTGCTCTTTTAGCTCGCATACCTGTGATTGCAAAGCGATGTGCCTCGTCCCGAATCTGAGCAACCAATAACAGTGCTGCACTATCCATTCCCAACTCTAGCGAATCTCGTCCATCTGCAAAAATTAAGGTTTCTAAACCGACCTTACGTCCCTCGCCTTTTGCAACGCCAACAATCAATCCAATATCCATGCCAAATTCAGAGAGGACCTGACGAGCCACTTCGACTTGGCCTTTGCCACCATCAATCAAAATCACTTGCGGTATTTTGTCGACTGGTAATTCTTGGAAATTGGCATAGCGCCTTTGTAATACTTGACGCATTGCTGCATAGTCATCACCAGGGGTGATGTCATTAATATTGAAGCGTCGATACTCGCTAGATTGCATTGCATTCTTTGCGTACACCACACAAGATGCTTGAGTCGCCTCTCCTGAGGTATGGCTGATATCAAAACATTCAATCCGCAGATGCTCTAAGCTTTCCAATTCCAAACTCAAGATGTCTGCTAAGGCGCGTGCCCTGGCCAACTGGCCGCCAGTCTCTGCTAAACGTTTAGTTAATGCAATCTTGGCATTACCTTCAGCCATTGCTAACCAATGCCGCCGCTGCCCCTGAGGTTGGTGCAAGAAGGTAATTTTCCTGCCCGCCTGCAGATTGATTAAGGTATGCAAGTCTTCGGGTGGATTTTCATGATCTCCTTCATCGCTCATAGACTGCAAGGGATGATTCAAGATCAACACCGAAGGAATGAGATGGGAGGATGGCGCCTCACCCTCAGCGAGATCATCTAAATAATGTTGCGTCACGAATGCCTCAAGAATTTCTGCTGGGGTAAGTAAGTCGCCAGAGGCTTGTCGCCCCCTTGGAAAATACGCGCGATCACCCAAATGACGGCCTCCACGAACCATGGCTAAATTGACACAGATCATGCCTTCCATTTGAGCAACCGCGATAATGTCAACGTCCCCCTCGCCTTCAGCAACAGTATCCATAGACTGTTGCTGCAAGACGCTAGACAGATCAGCAATCCGATCACGTAGCACTGCTGCCATTTCAAATTCCATTGCTTCGCTATGTAAATGCATTTCTTTCTCAAGCTCTGCTAAAACACGGCCATGGTTCCCCTCTAAAAAACGTGTGGCCTGAATCACATCTTGTTCGTATTGTTGCGGGCTAAGACGCCCAACACATGGGGCGCTGCAGCGATGAATCTGGTGCAACAAACAAGGGCGACTGCGATTCTTAAAGACTGAGTCTTCACAGGTTCTGAGACGAAACACTTTCTGCAAAATTTGCACGCTATTGCGCACTGCCCAAGAGTTCGGGAATGGGCCAAAGTAATGATTGCGCTTATCTACTTTTCCACGATAAGAGGCCAGCCGGGGAAATGTGTGCCCAGTCAACATGACGTAGGGATAAGACTTATCATCTCGAAAGAGAATATTAAAAGGTGGCGCCAACTCTTTAATGAGATTGTTCTCGAGAATAAGTGCTTCTGTTTCGGTCCGTGTTACTGTTGTTTCGTAGCGGGCAATCTTACCGACCATCAGCGCAATTCGCGGTGAAAGCTGAGTACGCTGAAAATAACTAGAAACCCGCTTTTTGAGATTGCGAGCTTTACCAACATATAGAATCTGTCCCGCTTCGTCAAAAAAGCGATATACCCCCGGCAATCCGGGAAGCCGTTTAACATCTTGCTGAAGGTTTTCAAAAAGCGAATTACTCATGCGTTGGGATATTTTCTGCCAAATCGTAGATAACTATGGAGATGCCGGTGTTTGCTGGCGCCTAGCCCGAAGCTTATCAAGTCTTCATGGTCAAGATGTCCGCATCTTCTGTGATGACCTAGCAACCCTTAATTTACTCGCTTCCGGTGTTGACCGCTCTATTGGGCAAAAAATTGATCTACAACCTTGGGAAGCTAGCTTTAGCAATGCACGCCACCCTGTAGAGACTCCAGATATTGTGATTGAGGCCTTTGGCTGTTCTCTGCCAGAAAGATACTTGGCGAGTCTATTAATCTCTCCTAAAAAACCCATCATCATTAATCTCGAATATCTCAGTGCTGAACCTTGGATTGTAGATTTTCATGGGAAGCCCTCTCCGCAGGCTCATGGCATTCCTAAATATTTTTTCTTTCCAGGTTTCCAAGATGATTCAGGTGGACTGCTTTTAGATCCTATTCCGCAAGACTTCAACATCACTGTAAACCAAGTACCTGACGCCTTGAAACCAGCTTGGCAAGAGCTTCGCACCCAGGCTAAACGCATCAGCATCTTTTGCTACCCGGGAGCACCGTTGCGGCAGTGGTTATTGAATCTGGGGTCGACGGGAGAATACTTCGATGTTATTTTGACGTATGGGCAGGCAGAATTACTGCAATTAAGTTCAGGTCAAGCACTCAATTTACCCCCATCCATTCAATTACTGTCGGTTCCTTTTGTATCTCAGGATGAATATGACTGGCTACTCTCACAATGCGACTTCAATATCGTTCGTGGCGAGGATTCCTTTGTGCGTGCTCAACTAGCAGGAAAACCCTTTATTTGGCATATTTATCCACAGCAAGATCGGGCGCACGAAGCCAAGCTAGCCGCCTTCTTAGATCGATATCTCGAAACGGCTAGCCAAGACCTCAAAAACACCTGTACTGCAGCGATGAACTGGGGTATGCCGAATGAGTGGCAGAAATCCCTTGATGACTGGAACACCCATTCCAAGGCTTGGCGAACGCATTTACTGCAAAAGCAGGCTGATGGAGGGCTAGCAGCCCGCCTAAAGCGCTTCGTAAGCTGAACCCGCACGAAATTGACGCCTGGGCGGTTACAATCTTGTCTTTGATAAAAAACCGCAGAAAATCAGTTCTGCACCCAGGAATAGCAAGATGAAAACAGCACAAGAACTCCGCGTTGGTAACGTAGTCATGATCGGCACTGATGCCATGGTCGTTTTAAAAGCAGAATACAGTCGCTCCGGTCGCAACTCGTCCGTTGTGAAGATGAAATTTAAGAACTTGTTAACCGGCGCACCAAATGAAGGTGTTTACAAAGCCGATGACAAATTCGATGTGGTTATCCTGGATAAGAAAGACTGCACTTACTCTTACTTTGCCGACCCGATGTATGTCTTTATGGATTCCGATTACAACCAATATGAAGTTGAAGCGGAATTCATGGGTGATGCATTGAACTATCTCGAAGAAAGCATGCCTTGTGAGGTTGTTTTCTACGAAGGTAAAGCGCTCTCAGTAGCCATGCCCAATTCATTGGTTCGCGAAATCATTTACACAGAACCCGCTGTCAAAGGCGATACCAGCTCTGGCAAAGTATTAAAGACCGCAAAATTAGCCACTGGCTATGAATTACAAGTACCATTATTCTGCAACACTGGTGACAAGATTGAAATTGATACGCGTACCGGCGAATACCGTAGCCGCGCCAATTAATTTGTAAAAATAATTAACACTGACATGAAAAAGCCCGACATATCGGGCTTTTTCTTTTCTGCCGAATCAATGCTTAAGAAAAAAATAAGAAAAATCCATTCAGGGTTACAAGAGTTCCAATAACACCAAGAGCAATCCCGCTCCAAAAAAGAATAGTACCAGCAGCAACGATGGATGCAGATACCATCACAATGGCAATTTGTAAAATGACCTCTGCATTTTCAAACCACTCATTTTTATTCTTGGCAAGCTGTACTTGGGATTTTAAATCCTTCAACTTCACTTGTAGATCCTGCTTGTTATCATCGCGGCTGGAATCTGCTTCTAGGCTAGCAATTTCATGTTGATAACGATCAATGATCTGCCGAACTCCTTTGAGATGCTTTGCATTTGCGCCAATGCTCTGACTAAGCCCCAAACTATCCATCTGTTCACTTAACAAATCCACGGAAGCACCCATGACTATTTGTCTTAGTGTGCGGAATTCATAAATGGTATTGGTATTGGATATTTGAATATTCCCAACGGATACCTGTTTTGTAGTGCGGGTTGACCCCAGGGTAGCAAAAGCCAATACCATGGCCAAAATAGAAATCGTGATCGCTTTTTTGACATGAGGCTGAAACTCCGCCTCTTTTTCAACCGTCTCTGCAGCTTTTTCAGGATTCATACCAAGCCCCTAGATGAGTTTTAACTGTTTGAGCAAGCCCTTGGCGTGCCGATACTCCACTTCATCTTGCAATACTTCCCATGGTAGTGCGGCAGTAGTTGGCAGAAGTCTATTTAAGCGTTTTTTAGAGTCTTCCCGCTTCGCTTGAGTGACTTTGAGCTGCGATAGGAGCTCATCTGCTAAGTCTGGCCGATTACAAATTAATACCGCATCACAGCCGGCCTCTAAGGCCATTTGAGCACCCTTCACTACAGAACCAGCAACACTAGCTCCCTCCATCGAGAGGTCATCGCTAAAGATAACACCTTCAAACCCTAATTCTTGGCGCAGAACTGAATGTAGCCAGATTTTTGAAAAGCCTGCTGGACTGGTATCCACTTTGGGATAAATGACGTGAGCTGGCATCACTGCAGCCAAGCTCAGGTCTAACCACTCGTAAGGCTTAGCATCATCATGCAAGATTTCGTCTAAAGAACGCTCGTCCACTGGTATTGCCACGTGAGAATCTGCTTCAGCCCAGCCATGCCCTGGAAAGTGCTTTCCGCAGTTCGCCATCCCTCCTAAACGCAATCCCTCATTCAGACTCTTGGCCAAGACAAACACAATCTGTGGATCGCGGCTAAACGAACGATCGCCAATAACACCACTACGACCAAAATCTAAATCTAACACTGGTGTAAAACTGAAGTCCACACCACAGGCGCGTAGCTCGGCTGCGAGAACGTATCCACAAGCGGTAGCAGCAGCCATCGCTAATGCTGCTGATTCGGCAGCATGACTCGAGTTTGTTGTCATTCCCCATAACTCACCCAACTTGCGCATGGCAGGCAAATGCGTGAAACCATCTGTTCTACAGCGCTGCACTCGCCCACCCTCGTGGTCAATTGAGATAAGCACATCAGGACGTAACTTTTTAATATCAGCCGTTAACTTCGTAAGCTGCTGGCGATTCGCAAAGTTTCTGCCAAATAAAATCACGCCGCCTGTTAGAGGATGCAGGATACGACGACGATCTTGCGCATTTAAGGTTTGACCGACCACGTCTAAAGTAATTGGGCCCGGATTCATAGTAGATTTACTCATTGATTCCTTTAATATGCATAATTATTTTTGAGTAACGATGACATGGGCAATAGCCATATCTTGTTCATCGCTGACAGTAACCTGGGCTTCCCAGTTTCGCTCTTGCATAAATAGCGCTAGGGCACCTAAGTAAGTAGTGACGGGTTTGCCGCTGGATTCATTTAAGGTTTGCAAGGAACGCCAGGTCATTGGCATTCTCATCCCCAAACCAATTGCTTTTGAGAAGGCCTCTTTTGCAGCAAAACGGGTTGCCAAAAAAGCAATGCCCCGCTTATGATTTCTGGCAAGACGCTGCTTGAATACCAGCATTTCATCGGGACCTAAAATTTTCTCAGCAAGACGACCATGAGTACGATCATAAGCTGCTTGTAAGCGCTCGATTTGCAGAATATCCGTACCGATACCAATAATCATATCAACTACTTCGCTCTACCTTGAGCCATTAAGGTCTTCATATCGGCGATCGCTTTTTGCCATCCCTTAAAAAGCGCTTCGGCAACAATGGCATGACCAATATTGAGCTCAGATAATTCAATAATGGCTGCAATAGACGCCACATTTCCCTCGTGCAAACCATGTCCCGCGTTGACGCGTAGGCCAAGATCATGGCCGAACTGCGCAGCTTTTTTTATGCGCTCGAGCTCGATGAATTGATCGTCTCCAGCATGGTCAGCGTAAGCTCCAGTATGCAGTTCGACTACCGTTGCGCCAACATCTTTAGCTGCCCGAATTTGCTTTTCTTCTGGATCAATAAACAAAGAAACCCGAATGCCAGCATCTTGGAGTTGTTTCACGGCAGCTTTTACTGACTCAAAATGCCCAATGACATCTAAGCCACCTTCAGTAGTCACTTCTGTACGCTTCTCAGGAACCAAGCAAACATCCTGAGGCCTCACCTTGCAAGCAATCGCAAGCATTTCAGGGGTAACGGCGCACTCCAGATTCATGCGAGTTTTAATGAGTGGTCGCAAAGCAAATAAATCTGCATCTTTAATGTGCCGACGATCTTCACGCAGATGCAGGGTAATCAAATCAGCCCCCGCCTCTTCAGCCAATCGAGCTGCTTTTAGCGGATCTGGGTATGCAGTACCTCTAGCATTACGCAAAGTAGCCACATGATCAATATTGATCCCAAGTTCAAGGGCTTTATTAGTACTCATATAGCTAGATTACTAGATTTTCTTCAGATCAATCAAAATTTGGCGAGTTGTTAATACTTGATCTTGTAAATGCAATCCCAAGAGGAAACGCATCAGTTGCTTGCTCTCTGAGAGGGTTTCAGGATCCGAGAAATCACCTGCCGCTATTGCAAGGAGTGATCTTCCCGCCAAAACAGGCCAGTGACCGGGGTCATCTACCTGAATTGGCCGAACCCCCCGCTCAGGCTGGTAGACATACTGACGATCTACGATTGGTGCTTGATTCGTTTCAACGCAAAGGTTCAAGGCTGCTGCATAGCCAGTCTCTTGCAATAAAGACAACTCAAAAGGTCGCAGAATTTCTTCTAGACCTTTAGATTCAAACTCAAGGTTCGATAGAGCTGAAATAGTCTCCGTATAACGATCATAGAGTTTTTCATATTCATCTTCACGCGCTAGAAACTTGACTAGCAACTCATTAAGATAAAAACCGCAGAGCAAGGCATCTCCAACCAAGGAAGGTGTTCCACCAACCCATTCTGACTTGGTGAGAGTTCGCAACTCCGACTTTCCGCTCCATGAAACCAGGAGTGGCTGAAAACGTTGAAGTACTGGACGCAAAGTAGAGTGTGGGCGCTTGGCGCCTTTAGCTATCAACGCCATGCGACCATGCTGGCGCGTAAACACATCCAGAATTAAGCTAGTCTCTTTATAGGGAATGCTATGCAATACAAAAGCAGGTTCGTCAGCAACACGAATTGAAGCCATGGCAGTCTATTCCAAACCTTGCGCCCGCAGTTCAGCGCGATCGTCAGCCCAGCCACGCTTCACTTTTACCCAAGTCTCTAGAAAGACTTTGCCATCAAAAAGTTTTTCCATATCAATCCGCGCATCAGTGGAAATCTTTTTGAGACGCTCTCCTTTTTGGCCAATGATCATTGCCTTATGGCTGTCGCGATCAACTAGAATAGTCGCGGCAATACGGCGCATCTTGCCATCCATCTTAAATTGATCAATCACCACCGTACTGGTGTATGGCAACTCCTCACCAGTAAAGCGAAATACTTTTTCACGCAAAATCTCTGCAGCCAAGAAGCGCTCGCTACGATCTGTAACAGTATCAACGTCGTATATTGCTTCGGCTTCAGGTAAGTAAGCTTCCAAGACATCTAGCAGTCTTTGAATATCCCCAGGACTCTTAGCACTCATTGGTACGATTTCTGAGAACTCAGATTTATCTTGATTTTCATGACCACCAAGCTGGCTCCACGGTAACGACATTTCCTTCATGAAGTTCAGTAGTGCCTGATCACGCTCTGAAGGCGTCTGAAAACGGCTATTAAACAAGTCAAGCTTATTGAGCACCAGCACTACCGGCAAATCATCTGGCAAAAGCTTGAGCACCTTCTTATCATCCTCACCAAAATAACCAGCCTCGACTACAAAGCAGGCAACATTGACATCTTGCAAAGCGGTTGTCACTGTTCGGTTCAATGCTTTATTGAGGGTATTCATCAAACGTGTTTGAAAGCCTGGCGTATCAATAAAAATAAATTGGGCTTCTTCACGATTTTGAACTCCTAAAATACGATGGCGTGTCGTTTGAGCCTTGCGCGAAGTGATGCTAATTTTTTGACCTACTAAGGCGTTTAATAAGGTGGACTTACCCATATTAGGACGACCAACAATAGCGATAGTGCCGCATCTAAACACGATTAGCCCTTCAGCTTAAGATTTAACTGCTCTTCGGTTGTTTGCTTCTTTGCTGCTTTTTTCTTAGCTGAACGCGTTTTCTTGGGCTTAAGCGACTCTTGGGGTAATGCCTTTAAAACAGCGAGTAAGGCAAGTTTAGCGGCGGACTGCTCTGCAGCACGTCGCGAAGCACCATCCCCTTTTACTGAGACTTTGAGGTTTGGTATCAAGCATTCAACTTCAAATTGCTGGTTATGGGCAGCACCAGTAGTAGCAGTAACGTTATAAGTGGGCAATGGCAGTTGATAACTTTGCAAACATTCTTGCAAGAGTGTTTTGTCATCCTTTCCTAATGTTTTAGGATCGACATTCGCCAAAATTACTGAGTACAGTTTACGCAAACAAGTCTTAGCAGCATCAAAACCCCCATCGAGGAAGATGGCGCCCGTTACGGCCTCGAGCGTGTCAGCCAAAATAGAAGGTCTACGAAATCCACCGCTCTTCAGTTCACCCTCACCTAGGCGAAGATAGTCCGATAGGGAGAGTGTTTGAGCGATTTCATATAAAGCTTGCTGCTTCACTAAATTGGCACGAACACGTGAGAGATCACCTTCATCCAAATCTCCATAACGCTCATACAGCATTTCCGCCACTACACAATTGAGGATAGAGTCGCCCAAAAACTCTAGGCGCTCATTGTTTTTCTTGCTATGGCTGCGATGTGTCAACGCTTGATTGAGCAACTCCAACTTCTTGAATTGATATCCAAGACGTTCCTGGAGTGGTGCAGTCTCGATGACAGCGCGCGCATTCATGATTTAATGAAATCCGCCTATACGGCCTAAAGAACCAAGATTGAGCCAAACAAAAAAAGCCTTACCGACAATATTTTGATCGGGTACAAAGCCCCAATAGCGTGAATCTGCACTGTTATCGCGGTTATCCCCCATTGCGAAATAATGTCCGGCAGGAATTTTGCAGCTTAAGCCCGCATTTTGATATTGGCAATTCTCAAACCCCGGGAAACGCTCTGCTGGAAAATTACCAGCAGGACGATCGGGGTTATTGAGAATCTCATGACGGTTGCCACCCAAATCTGCAGGAAATGATTCGGTAAATTCCTTGGCATAACGCATGCTCTCAGGATCAAGATAAGCTTCTCCACCGCTATACCCTAAAGCCTGGCCGTTGATGGTGAGGCGCTTGTCTTGGTACTCAATGACATCCCCTGGCAAACCCACAATACGCTTAATGTAATCAACCGACTCATCTCGAGGATAGCGAAATACCACCACATCACCACGCTGAGGCGAGCCTAATTCAATCACCTTCTTATTGATGACTGGTAAACGAACTCCATAAGTAAATTTATTTACCAAAATAAAATCACCAATTTGCAGAGTTGGAATCATCGACCCCGAAGGGATCTTAAAAGGCTCTACCAAAAATGAGCGCAATAAAAAGACTGCGCAGATCACGGGAAAGAAACTCGCGGTGTACTCTAACCAAACCGGCATCCGGCCAATGCCGGCTGCTAGTCTTTTGGGGGCAAAGTACAACTTATCAGCAACCCAGGCAATTCCAGTCACAATCACCAAGATCAGAAGAATGAGGGCAAAGTTCATTAATCCTCCACCTGCAAAATAGCCAAGAAGGCCTCTTGTGGAATCTCCACATTTCCCACCTGCTTCATACGTTTCTTACCTTCCTTCTGCTTCTCTAAGAGTTTGCGCTTTCGAGAAATATCACCGCCATAGCATTTAGCCAAGACGTTCTTACGGAGTGCCTTCACATTCTCGCGAGCAACAATATTGCTACCGATCGCCGCCTGTATAGCGACATCAAACATTTGACGTGGAATGATGCCACGCATTTTTGCGACAACCTCGCGCCCTCGGTGCTGACTATTGCTGCGATGAACAATGACTGACAGAGCATCAACCCGCTCACCATTAATCAAGATATCAACCTTCACTACATCAGCTGGGCGATATTCCTTAAACTCGTAATCCATTGAGGCATAACCTCGTGAGATGGATTTCATACGATCAAAAAAATCCATCACAATTTCAGCCATCGGCAACTCGTAAGTGAGTTTTACTTGGCGACCTAAGTAATTCATATCAGTCTGGATGCCTCGCTTACCGACACATAAGGTAATGATTGAACCAACATACTCTTGAGGCATATACAAATTGACCGTCACAATCGGCTCGAGAATAGTGGCAATTTTACTGGGCTCTGGCATCTTCGATGGGTTATCTACCATCAACATAGTGCCATCCGATTGCTGAACTTGATAGACTACAGTAGGCGCTGTAGTGATCAGATTCATATCGTACTGGCGCTCTAAACGCTCTTGGACGATCTCCATATGCAGCAGACCTAAGAAGCCGCACCGAAATCCGAACCCTAATGCTTGCGACACCTCAGGCTCATACAACAGTGATGCATCGTTCAGCTTCAGTTTTTCTAGAGATTCACGCAACTGATCATATTCACTAGCCTCTACGGGATAGAGACCTGCAAAGACCTGCGACTTCACTTCTTTAAAGCCAGGTAAGGGTAAAGCCGCTGGAATGCGCCCTTGTTGACCGGGTGCATGGGTTACGGTATCACCTACTTTTGCCGCTTTGAGCTCTTTAATGCCAGCAATCACAAAACCCACTTGACCAGCTGAGAGTTCAGGGCGATCCACAGACTTCGGACTAAAGACGCCGACATGCTCAACTAAGTGTGTTGAGCCATTAGCCATCAGCACAATCTTATCTTTGGGTTTCAAGGTGCCATTCACTACCCGAATCAACATCACAACACCGACATAGTTATCAAACCAAGAATCGATGATCAAGGCTTGTAAGGGATCACTGGCACTTCCCTTTGGAGGCGGAATGCGACGAATCATCTCTTCAATAACTTCTGGAACACCTAAACCCGTCTTTGCGGAACAGGTGATGGCATCACTAGCATCAATACCAATGACGTCCTCAATTTCTTGTTTTGCACGCTCAGGATCGGCTTGTGGCAAATCAATCTTGTTGAGCACGGGCACAACTTCAACGCCAAGTTCAATTGCGGTGTAGCAATTGGCAACGGTTTGCGCTTCTACACCCTGACTTGCATCGACCACCAATAAGGCGCCTTCACAAGCAGAAAGTGATCGACTGACTTCATAAGAAAAGTCTACATGCCCTGGGGTATCAATTAAATTGATGTTGTAAATCTTACCGTCTTTAGCTTTGTAATTGAGCGCCGCTGTTTGAGCTTTGATGGTGATCCCACGCTCACGCTCGATATCCATAGAATCGAGAACTTGGGCTTCCATTTCCCGATCAGAAAGTCCGCCACACAACTGAATAATCCGATCTGCAAGCGTTGATTTACCGTGATCGATATGGGCGATGATAGAAAAATTGCGGATTAAATCCATGGCGTCTTATTTGGTCATTCAAAAAACGCCTTGTCAGAACGCACCACAATGATGCGCTGCAAAAAGTCGTCTTAATGGGATTGTAATGGGTGGCGCCAAACTGGCGCCGAACCCTATTTTTTAGCCCAGAAAGGCTTATTTAGGCCTGACTGGTATCACTAAGGTGCTATCTGCCCGACGCACAAAAACCGGGACAGACTTATTGGCATCCAGTCCTTTAACAAGGGCTTCAAACTGCTTTACCCCAGTAATATCAGCGTCCCCTATGCGAATAATGATATCGCCAGCACGAACCCCTGCGCGGGCTAAAGACCCCTCATTCAGGCTAGTAACCTCAACACCACCATGGATATTTAACTCCTTTTGCTTTGCATCGGATACCTCGCTCACCATAACTCCAAAAGCATTGGCATTACCGCTATTGAATCCGGAGCCTTCAGGCTTTTTAGCCCGCGCAACAGATGATGCTTCACCGTCAGCAACCACAACAGCAAGCTCTTTGGCGGCACCCTTACGCCAAACTTGTACCGTTGCAGTAGTTCCTGGCTTTGTTTCACCCACAATCCTTGGCAAATCAGTTGATTTTGAGATGTCATGACCATTGAAGTTCAAAATGACATCGCCCGCCTCAATGCCGCCATTTGCCGCTGGAGCACCTGGCTCAACATTACGCACATAAGCACCACGGGGCTTGCCTAAACCAAGGCTCTCAGCAACTTCTTTGGTCATGTCACCCAAAGCCACTCCAATTCGACCCCGCACCATTCTGCCGTTAGATCGCAATTGATCGGCAACGCGCATCACCTCATCCATTGGAATGGCAAATGAAATGCCCATATAGCCTCCAGAGCGGCTAAAAATTTGAGAATTAATACCAATGACCTGACCGGCAGTATTTAATAAAGGCCCCCCTGAATTACCGGGGTTGACAGCAACGTCAGTCTGGATAAATGGCAAGTAGTCGCCGGTATCACGGCTCTTGGCCGACACAATTCCAGCGGTCACAGTATTTTCAAGGCCAAAGGGTGAGCCAATCGCCAGAACCCATTCACCAACCCTCACTTTAGAAGAGTCGCCTACTGGTAATTTAGGTAAATCGCGCGCCTCAATTTTCAGAACCGCGACATCTGTGCGCTTATCCATGCCCAAAAGCTTTGCCTTGAACTCCCGCTTATCAGTGAGGGTGACATAAATTGTCGTTGCCCCTTCGACAACATGAGCATTTGTCAGAATTAAGCCGTTACTTTCGAGAATGAAGCCAGACCCAACACCGCGATCGAGTTCTTGGGGTTTTCCAGGATTTGCTTGTGGCTGCTTTGGAGTGCTTGGCATTCCGGGGAAAGGAACCCCAAAGAAGCGGCGAAAAAATTCTGCCTGATCATCTGGAAGACCGGGAATTCCGCCTTGAGACTGCTGTGTTGCCACTTTTTCTGTGGTTCGTATGTTCACTACCGCAGGACTAGCACGCTCAACCAAATCTGCAAAATCTGGAATGCTCATGCGGGGCGTTTGCGCAGATACATTAGGAACAAAAGATAGTTGCCCAAAGCTAAAAATAGCCAAAAGCACAATAAAGTATTTTTTCATGATGCAAATCCTGCTTGGTAAAAACCAATGAATAAGGTGGTGAATGAATTGCTTGGAAAGCTACTAAGAATATTAGGCTAGTTTGCCAAAAATCAAGGTACCGTTAGTACCCCCAAAGCCAAAATTGTTTTTCACGGCATGATCAATCTTCACATCCCTAGCAGTATTGGCGCAGTAGTCCAAATCGCATTCAGGGTCTTGATTGAAGATATTGATGGTTGGTGGAGATTTTTGATGGTGTAGAGCCAAAATCGTGAAAACAGACTCTAAACCCCCTGCGCCACCTAAAAGATGTCCGGTCATGGACTTGGTGGAATTAATTAAGACCTTCTTGGCTTGATCACCTAAAGCGGCCTTAATAGCGCCGGTCTCATTCTTATCCCCTAGCGGCGTAGAAGTACCGTGCGCATTAATGTACTGAATTTGGTCAGCATTTAAACCAGCATCACGCATGGCATTGACCATGCAACGACGTGGGCCATCCATATTTGGCGCGGTCATGTGATACGCATCACCACTCATGCCAAAGCCTAAGAGCTCACAATAAATCTTGGCGCCTCGCGCTTTTGCATGCTCATACTCTTCAATCACGACGACACCAGCGCCTTCTCCGAGTACAAAACCATCACGGTCTTTATCCCATGGACGTGACGCAGTTGCAGGATCATCATTGCGGGTAGATAGTGCGCGCGCTGAAGCAAAACCACCAACACCTAAAGCAGAAATTGTTGACTCAGCTCCACCGGCAACCATGACATCTGCGTCACCGTACTGAATTAAGCGAGCAGCCAAGCCAATGCTATGCAAGCCTGTGGTGCAAGCTGTCACCGCAGCGACGTTTGGCCCTTTTAGGCCAAATAAAATACTCAGATGCCCAGAAATCATATTGATGATTGAACCAGGCACAAAAAATGGGGAAATGCGGCGCGGTCCGCGGGCTAATAGCTCAGCACCAGTTTCTTCGATCATAGGAAGACCACCAATACCAGACCCCACCATCACGCCAATGCGCTCGGCATTCTCCTCTGTTACCGCAATACCACTGTCCCGTATCGCTTGTGTACCAGCGGCAATGCCGTAATGGATAAAAGTATCCATGTGGCGCGCCTCTTTGGCGGAAACATATTCTTCGACGTTAAAGTCCTTCACCTCTCCAGCAAAATGCACACTCAGGGGAGCGTGATCAAATTTGGTGATGGTAGCAATACCGGACTTGCCCGCAAGGACATTGGCCCAAGCTACATCAACTGAATTTCCAACAGGTGAGATGAGACCTAAGCCGGTGACTACAACCCGGCGTCGGCCATTTAATGCTGACACAGTAATTGCTAAGTGTTCACTAAAGTCAGGAATTAACCCTGAGCTTTAGATTTAGCGAAGTCGATCGCGAGCTGAACAGTGGTAATTTTTTCAGCTTCCTCATCTGGAATTTCGATGCCAAATTCATCTTCCAAAGCCATTACAAGCTCAACAGTGTCAAGAGAGTCAGCGCCCAGGTCATTCACAAAAGAAGATTCATTTTTGATATCTCCTTCAGCGACGCCCAATTGCTCAGCGACGATTTTCTTAACGCGTTGTTCGATGTTATCCATTAAGTCCCCCAGGGGTTGTAAAAAAACGATGAAAGGATTTTATCAGCTTGGCGGGGCAAACTAGAAAATCCTTCAAAAAATGACAAATTTGCACTTTGTCCTTAGCCCAAATAAAGGCCACCATTGACGTGTAAGGTATTACCCGTAATATATCCAGCAGCAGGAGAGGCCAAAAATGCCACTGCTTGGGCCACGTCCTCTGGGCTACCCAGTCTAGCTAGTGGAATGTTCACTTTTAGGGCATTTTGCTGTTCTTCACTCAGGGCGCGGGTCATATCAGTGTCAATGAAACCAGGCGCCACACAGTTGACGGTGATGTTGCGACTACCAATTTCACGGGCCAAAGCCCGAGTCATGCCTGAAACACCCGCTTTTGCAGCTGCATAATTTGCCTGCCCAGGGTTACCCATGTGACCGACGATTGAAGTGATATTAATAATACGGCCGCCACGCGCCTTCATCATTGGGCGCATCACCGCCTGAGATAAACGAAATACTGCATTTAAGTTGGTATCAATGACATCGGCCCATTCATCACCCTTCATGCGCATGGAGAGATTATCGCGGGTGATGCCAGCGTTATTCACCAAAATGTGAATTCCACCATACTCTTTTACGATCAAATCAATGATCTCTTCGCAGGCATTAGGGGTGGTGACATTCAATACTTTGCCGGCGCCCCCTGAGGACTTTAAACGTTCATCGATAGCCTTGGCGCCACTCTCTGAGGTGGCAGTGCCAATCACCTTGGCACCACATTTCGCCAATTCATCAGCAATTGCTTGGCCAATTCCACGTGAGGCGCCAGTCACCAAGGCAATTTGTCCGCTTAAGTCGAGATTCATATGGGTTTTCCGCTATTTTTAAGACTATTTATTTGAAGCTGCTCAGCGCTTCATTTAAGCTGACATCATCAAAGACCGGTACGCCAGTCAATTGATCATTAATCCGCTTGGTTAAACCAGCCAATACCTTGCCCGGACCGCACTCAAGCACCTGGGTAACCCCTTGGGTCGCCATCACTTGAATGGTTTCTTGCCAGCGTACTGGTTTAGCAGCCTGTCGCACTAATGCATCTTTAATCGCAACTGGATCATGCAATATTTCCACATCGACGTTATTGATCACAGAAATCGTCGGTGCTTTAAATTCAATATTTTCTAAATAGACTTTCAGCTTTTCTGAAGCAGGCTGCAGCAATGAAGAATGGAATGGTGCAGAAACAGGTAATGGTAAAGCGCGTTTTGCACCAGCAGTCTTAAGTAATTCGCAAGCCTTACTCACCGCATCGCTTGCACCAGCAATCACCACCTGTCCAGGGGCATTAAAGTTCACCGCCTCAACAATGGCACCCGAGGCAAGAGAAGCTTCTGCACACACTTTAATCACGCTCACAGCATCCAAGCCTAAAATTGCAGCCATACCGCCCGTTCCAACAGGGACAGCGCTTTGCATTGCTTGAGCCCGAAAGCGCACTAGAGGAATAGCATCTTTAAAGGAGATCGCGCCTGCAGCCACCAAAGCAGAATATTCACCTAAGCTATGGCCAGCCATCACCTTAGGAGTGGGACCGCCAGCCGCCAACCAAGCACGATAAAAAGCCACGCCTGCAGTCAGCATCACTGGTTGAGTATTGGTTGTAAGCGATAAAGTCTCAACTGGGCCTTGAGCAATTAATTGAGCAACATCTTCACCTAAGGCCTCTGATGCTTCCTGCAAAGTGAGACGTACCTCTGGGCGCTCGGCAATAGAGTTCAACATCCCTACAGATTGAGAGCCTTGACCGGGAAACACAAATGCAATTGTCATGAGAATAATTTTGTTAGTAGTAAATCAATTTCTTAATACTTTAGAGCAACCGCGCCCCAAGCAAAACCCCCACCAACACCCTCAAGTAAAAGATGTTGTCCTCGCTGAATTTGACCAGAACGAATACCCGAGTCTAAAGCCAAAGGAATCGAGGCTGCAGAAGTATTGCCATGCTCATGAACAGTCACGATCACCTTGTCCATGGACATGCCCATTTTGCGGGCAGTGCCCTCCATGATGCGAATATTGGCTTGATGCGGCACCAACCAATCGATTTGCTCAGGCTTGAGATCGGCTTTTTCCAAAACCTCATTGGCAACCTGCTCTAACACTTTAACGGCCAACTTGAAAACCGCTGGACCGTCCATCGTCATAAAAGGAGAGCCGTGAACTGCACCGTTACCGGACCTCCCAGGAACGCATAAGATTTCGCGCTGACTGCCATCTGCGTGCAAAGCAGTCGATAGAATACCGGGCGCTTTTGAGGCCTCCAGTAAGACTGCGCCCGCGCCATCACCAAATAAGACGCAGGTCGTGCGATCTTGAAAATCTAAAATACGTGAGAAGGTTTCAGCACCAAGCACCAAGACTTTTTTATAAGTTCCGCAGCGAATAAAAGCATCAGCAATGGCAAGCGCATAAGTAAATCCAGCACACACCGCCTGCACATCAAATGCAGCGCAAGCCGTATGGGCGCCGAGCTTATCTTGCACGACACATGCCGTACTTGGGAAGCCGCCCAAATGATCGGGCGTGGAAGTGGCAAGAATAATTAAATCCAAATCCTCAGAAGTCATTCCGGCACTCGTTAAAGCAGCCTGAGCAGCCTTCACAGCCAAATCACTCGTCAGCTCATTTTCAGCAGCAAAGTGACGGGCAGAAATACCGCTACGAGTAGTGATCCATTCATCACTTGTCTCTAAACCAGTCTTCGCTAAGCGCTCGACTAAGTCTTGGTTGGTTAAACGCAAAGCCGGCAAATAACTACCGGTTCCAGCAACTCTTGCAAAAATGCTCATTCCTTCATCTCCGCTACAAACGCTTGGGCTATTCTCTCCACCATGCGATTTTTTGCAGCCTCATAAGCGCGCTCTAAGGCAAAACCAAAGGCAAAAATATCTGCAGAGCCATGACTCTTAATCACACAGCCGCGTAAACCTAACAATACAGCACCGTTATAGCGACGATGATCAACGCGCTTACGAACTCTTAATAAAGGTACCATAGAGCAAAGCGCCATGAGCTTGGTCAGTAATGAGCGATTGAATTCTTGACGAATTAAGCCACTCATCATTTTCGCCAAGCCTTCACTGGCCTTTAAAACCACGTTGCCAACAAAGCCATCGCACACCACAATATCAGTGGTGCCTTTAAAAATATCATTTCCTTCTACATTGCCGTAAAAATTTAAGTTACTGGCACGCAAAAGCTCACTAGCTTGCTTCACAACCTCATTCCCCTTGATAACCTCTTCCCCAATATTGAGGAGGCCAATTGAGGGATGCTGTGTTCCATCTACCACCTGCAACATCACATTTGCCATCTGAGCAAATTGCAATAAGTGCATGGGCTCGCAATCTGCATTAGCACCCAGATCCAACATCGTAGTGCCGCGCCCCAACTCATTTGGAATTGCCGTGGCAATTGCAGGACGGTCAACTCCATCCAAGGTTTTGAGGACGTATCTTGAAATCGCCATCAAGGCGCCGGTATTGCCTGAAGAGATCACTGCATCTGCGGCACCTTCTTTAACTAACTCAATTGCCACGCGCATCGAAGAATCTTTTTTGCGACGTAAGGCAATCTCGATTGGGTCATCCATCAAAACGACTTCCGTTGCGCCAATAATCTGAATGCGCTCAAGCGGAGCATTCGGGAACTTGTTTAAGGCCTGTTGAATGGATTCTGGATTACCCACCAAGGCAATCTTGACGTCCGCATGTTTTTCAAGGAAATCGCAGCAAGCTGGAACTGTGATAACAATTCCATGATCTCCGCCCATGGCATCGATTGCGAGGGTGACGCTCATAAAATCAGGAATTGCTGCAAGTGGTTGTATCCAAGAAAAAAGCGGCTTTTTAGAGAGCCGCTTCTATCTGTTTAGACTAAAAAATTAGTCGTTTTTGGTTTTAACAACCTTACGACCACGATAGTAGCCGTTTGGTGAAATGTGGTGACGTAAATGAGCTTCACCAGTAGTAGCTTCAACAGCCGTAGCGGGTGCGGTCAAAAAGTCGTGCGCACGATGCATGCCACGTTTGGAAGGTGATTTTTTATTCTGTTGGACGGCCATATTGAACTCCTAAGCAAGGCAATATTCTAACATACAAAAGCGTCTAAATGCTTGATTTATTGGCAAAGTAAATGTCCACTGAGCACCCACCCAGAATCAGCATCATGAGTTTTTCTTCATATTTTTCAATATGTTAAAGGGATTTTCAGGTTTTTCGACCGGTTCCAATGCTGACTCACCAGCACCAAAAGAAAGGGCATGGGCCTTGCAAGCGCCATCTGCATGCTTGGGGATAAGGGGTATTGATAACAGAATTTCATCCTCGATTGTTGCTAAAACATCAAAATGCTGACTAACTACCAAGGGCTCCTGCTCGTCATCTGCGATCGGATAGGCATCAGCCTCATCCTCTGAGCCCAATAGGGCAAAACGCCTTTTCTCAGTGAATTCAATAGGACAATCCTGCAGGCAGCGCTGGCAAATCAGGTGAATTCGCCCTTGAAGGGCTATCTCCATAAAATGCGGGGCTTGGCCTGGAGATTGCTCAAAATAGGTCTCCAACTCCCAATGAAAACCATCCTCAGCCCTGATAGCAGAAGCCTCCTCGGCCAATCTTGGCAACTCCTGGATACTGAAAAAACCTTGGCCTTTGTAGGCTTGGTGTGCGCAAAGATCCACATTGCGCAAAGCATCCGGATCACTAGAGAGTTCAACTTGAGGTAAAACTTGATTACGATTCATGACATCAGTCTAAATGAAGGCATCAGAGAAAGCGCATGCAGCAATGAGTAATACAACTAATCCACCCCTGATCCTTGCTTCGACCTCTGTTTATCGCCGAGAGCTTCTCGAGCGTTTAGGCATCCCCTTTACCGTCATTTCACCCCAAGTAGATGAAACGCCGCTACCAGGAGAAAGTACCTTGGAATTGGCTCTGCGATTAGCTAAAGCAAAAGCTGCAGCGGTCGCCAAAGAGCATCCCACGAGCTGCGTCATTGGATCGGATCAAGTAGCTGACTTATGCGGTGCAGCCATTGGCAAGCCCGGAAATTTTGAAAGGGCCATGGCACAACTACAACTCATGCGCGGCGCGTCGGTTACCTTCCACACTGCTCTATGTGTCATGCAAGGTGAGTCTGCAAGGACTTTAAGTATTCCAACGGAAGTGACCTTTCGCAAGCTATCAGATGAAGTCCTAAAGTCCTACCTACTAACCGAAGAGCCCTACGACTGCGCTGGTAGCGCCAAATCTGAAGGACTCGGAATCACCCTAATTGAAGCGATTCGGAGCGATGATCCAACAGCCTTAATTGGCCTGCCTTTGATTGCCTTAACGGGATTATTGCGGGATGCTGGTTTTGACATCCCACTTAAAAAATGAATCGCGCACTCGGCACCCTCTTCCTAATTCCAAACACCTTAGGTGATCATGCTCGTGAAGCCCAACTTCCTTGGGTTTTGCCAAGCGAAACGATTCTACAAACCGCCAAACTGAAATATTGGATTGTCGAAGATGCCAAAACAGCGCGCGCTTTTCTGAAAGCGGTTGAGAGTGTTTCACCGTTAATTTGCACGATTCAAGAAATGCAGATGAGCGAATGGCGGGGAGCAGCACGTAATGCGAAGTATGGTGCCACCATCAAACCTGCTGATTTATTAAAGCCGCTCCTTGCTGGACAAGATATCGGTTTAATGTCTGAGGCGGGAGTGCCAGGCGTTGCAGATCCTGGCGCCGAATTGGTCTTGGTTGCGCATCAACTTGGAGCCAAGGTGAAACCTCTCGTAGGCCCTAGCTCAATCCTGCTAGGCCTTATGGCCAGTGGCCTCAATGGTCAGCGTTTTAGCTTTCAGGGCTATTTACCGCATGAGTCTCACGAGCGCAATACACGCCTGAAGCAACTAGAAACTGAATCCCACAAATTACAACAAACACAAATCTGGATAGAGACACCTTACCGCAATGCAGCCATGCTGATGGCTTGCTTAAATACCTTATCCCCCCACTCAAAACTATGTCTTGGCATGGATCTTAGTCTGCCAACTGAAATGATTGTGACTTTAACTATCAGCGAATGGCGCAAGCGCTATCCAAATGAGGCGGCTTGCGCATCCTTGCAAAATCGGCCAGCAGTATTTTTATTACTGGCCTAGTTTTTTGAATCAGCTTACTTTAAATCAGGCGCCCTGAGTAAAGCTTTACCTGCTGCAGAACCAGCTTCAGCACCAAAACGTTTTGCAACACGCTCTGCAAAATTTTCTTTCACGGTGTAATCCAACACGTCTGGCGCTTTGAAAATATCACGCGCTACTGAATCAACCGTACCATAGCCATCGGCTAAACCAATCTTAATTGCCTGCTCACCACTCCAAACGCGCCCTGAAAATAAATCTGGAACATCTTTTAAGCGATCACCACGACCTGCTTTGACAACCGCGATGAATTGCTGATGGATCTCATCGAGCATGCCTTTGATCATCTCTACTTGTTTTGGATTTTCCTTGCTAAAGGGATCCATCATGCCCTTGTTGGAACCAGCGGTGATCATGCGACGCGTAACCCCCAGCTTATCCATCAGGCCCGTAAAACCAAAGCCTTCCATGATCACCCCAATTGAACCTACGAGACTAGCTTTATCTACCAAGATTTGATCACCAGCAACAGCAACGTAGTAACCACCAGAAGCGCAAATATCCTCCACCACCACATAAAAAGGTTTGGCTGGGTAAAGCTTACGTAAGCGATATATCTCATCATTAATCATGCCCGCTTGTACTGGTGATCCGCCCGGGCTATTGATGCGCATGACCACACCAGCGCTGTGCTCGTTTTCAAAAGCTGCTGTCAGTGATGCATTAATGTCTGAGGCATTGGCCATAGAGCTTGAAGAAATTTCACCTTCCAGCGTTACTAAAGCCGTGTGCTTATCAGCACTCATGCTGCCACCAGGTAAACGAACATCGAATACCTCTAGAACCACTGCGATCAACACTAATAAGGTAAGTACTCTGAAGACTGCTTTCCAGCGACGTGCCTTGCGGGTTTCTTTTAAATTTTCAAGAAGTAAGTGCTCGAGGGCTTGACGTTCCCAAGGTTGATTGGCATTGTCGTTTTGATTGCGATCCATCTTGTTTATTTCCTTTGTGATGCCTGAATATTACAAGCCTTGCCTTAGGCAGGTTTAATGATTAAATTGTCGTTGAGCCATTGTGCCAATTGCTGAACATCGTCCACATGCGCTAATGATTGCGCACTCTTGAGAGTGTCTGGCGGATGGGCGCCATAAGTGACTGCTACAGCATCGACACCAGCATTGGATGCCATTTCTAGATCATGGGTCGTATCACCAATCATTAACATACGACGCACTGGCACTTGTGTTGCGTCGGATAGCTCGAGGAGCATGCCAGGATGGGGCTTCGAAAAGGATTCATCTGCAGTTCGGGTTTCATCAAACAAATGACCGAGATTATGAAATCCTAAAGAACGATCTAAGCCTACCCGAGATTTTCCGGTAGCAACCCCAAGAAGATAGCCATCCGCTCGTAAGTCTTCAAGTAGCTCACGAATTCCAGAAAACAAATGAAGTTCATGATCTTTTGCTAGATAGTGATAACGAAAGCGATCTGTCAACTGTGGAAAGTGGACTGGCTCAATCCAAGGAACCGCCCGGCGCAACGAGTCTTGAATTCCCAAGCCAATGACAGAACTCGCTAAAGAATCATCTGGCGCTTTAAAACCCAAATCACGACAGGATTGCTGAATACAATGGACGATCGTTGGTGTGGAATCTATGATCGTGCCATCCCAATCCCAGACGACCAGGTCATAACGTCTATTTGGCTTACTAAGGTCAAGCATTTTTTTCTGGACTTAAGGAGTTAACTGAGGGTTTGCAACTTCAAATTTTTTGATCATTGCATCAAACTCGGCCGGTAATGGCGATTCAATGCGCATCTTCTCACCAGTTCGCGGATGGATAAAACCCGCCAAATGCGCATGTAGGTAAAGTCTTTTGGATTTCAGTACTTTATCTTGATCTTCGAAACCGTACTTATCATCTCCCAAAATCGCATGCCCCAGCTTTTGTAAATGCACGCGAATCTGATGGGTGCGCCCCGTTTTTAATTGTGCTTCAGCCAAGGTGATTGATGCATCGCCTCGCTTGAGGATTTTCGTCACTCGTACGGCTGTATGGCTAGGAAGGCCATCGGGATCAACGCGAACACGACGCTCACCATTTGCCAATAAATATTTATGGAGGGGAAACTTCAATTGCATTACACCTGCGGCTTGCTCAATTGCACCATGAGCCAATAAGTAGTAGCGCTTATCGGTCTGTCCCTCCCGAATCTGGCGATGCATTTCAACCAGGGCACTGCGTTTCTTGGCCAGCAATAAGACACCGGAGGTATCTCGGTCTAAGCGATGCACCAGCTCCAAGAAATGCAATTCTGGGCGAGTAATTCGCAAAGTTTCAATCACGCCCAAGGCGATGCCCGAGCCACCATGGACAGCTAATCCCGCCGGCTTATCGACAATCAACAGGGCCTCATCCTCAAAAAGGATCGGCATTTTGTCCGAATAACCCCTCGCCCGTGATTTTGTCTGGGCAGTATTGACTGCAGCCATTTGAGCCGGCTCAGCCAAACGCACAGGCGGCAATCTCACGATATCCCCCTCAATTAAGCGGGTAGTTGGTTCAGCACGCTTCTTGTTGACCCGCACCTCGCCAGAGCGAATAATGCGGTAAACGTGGCTTTTAGGAACGCCTTTTGCCCAACGTAGCAGGTAGTTATCTAGTCGCTGACCCGCCTCTTCAGGACCAATAGTCTGCAAAATAACCCCTGCAGGAGTAGCAGATTTAGGTTTGGCGGACTTGGAGGTGGGTTCAGGTTTCATGATTTAGCTCTCTCGCCACTTTGACGAGGGACTCAACAATACCCCATTGTCATTCAACTTGTACCGTATAATCAACGCTCTAGCCAATTTATTGGCCCAAGAAGAGCCTGAAGTCAGGTTTGGATTGTGGAGCTTGGAGTCGCCCTTAATAGGCTCCCGGGGTTGCCCCTCCCCCGTTGTAATGAGGCGCAGGGTTGGTGTGCCGTATGCCGCGACCCGCGATTAGAAGACAGTTTTCAGGCGCGCGCCTGCATTGATGACCTAAAAGGAGGTCTCTGCGGCGATCGTCAAGTGTGGCACTGACTTAAGCAACAATTAACTCGGTGTACTAGGCAAAATATGCCTAGATTTGCTTGATCCACACTGATAAAGCCACTGGTGGGCTATGCCCCAAGTGATAAAACTGCCCCTAACGCAACGCCGCAACGACGCCCTCCCCCATAGGAGAGTGTTATGAAACGCATGTTATTTAATGCAACTCAACAAGAAGAGTTGCGAGTTGCCATCGTCGATGGTCAAAAACTAATCGATATTGATATCGAAGCTGCCGGTCGTGAACAACGCAAAGGCAATATTTACAAAGGTGTTATTACGCGCATTGAGCCTTCGCTTGAGGCTTGCTTTGTAAATTATGGTGAAGAACGTCATGGCTTCCTGCCCTTTAAGGAGGTTGCCCGCACCTACTTCAAAGAAGGTATTGATGTCCGGAATGCCTCCATCAAAGAGGCTTTGCGCGAAGGTCAAGAGATCATTGTTCAGGTTGAAAAAGAGGAGCGCGGCCAAAAAGGCGCAGCTTTAACTTCTTTTGTCTCCCTAGCTGGCCGTTATTTGGTATTAATGCCAAATAATCCCCGTGGAGGCGGCGTATCCCGTCGCATTGAAGGCGAAGACCGTCAAGAACTCCGTGATGCCATGTCCCAATTAGATATACCCGACGGGATGAGCATCATTGCTCGCACCGCTGGTATTGGTCGCGATGCTACTGAGTTACAGTGGGATCTGAGCTACCTCATGCAGTTGTGGGGTGCAATTGATGAAGCTGCCAAAGGCAACTCCGGACCCTTATTGATTTATCTCGAGTCAAGCCTAGTAATTCGCGCGATCCGCGACTACTTCCAACCTGATATCGGCGAGATCCTCATCGATACCGATGATATCTACGAACAAGCTGCGGCATTTATGTCGGTAGTGATGCCCGACAATCTTCCGAGAGTGAAGCGCTATCAAGATGATGTGCCTTTGTTCTCGCGTTTCCAGATTGAGCATCAAATTGAAACAGCTTATTCACGTACAGTACCCCTGCCTTCTGGTGGAGCCATTGTGATTGACCATACCGAAGCTTTGGTATCGGTTGACGTGAACTCTGCGCGCGCCACTCGCGGTTCCGATATTGAAGAAACCGCAACCCGCACCAACTTGGAAGCTGCAGATGAAATCGCCCGCCAAGCGCGTTTACGTGACTTGGGCGGTCTCATTGTGATCGACTTTATCGACATGGAGTCCAGCAAGGCTCAAAAAGATGTTGAAAATCGCCTACGCGATGCACTGCGCCATGACCGTGCGCGTGTTCAGATGGGTAAGATCTCTAAATTTGGTCTGATGGAAATGTCTCGTCAGCGTTTGCGACCAGCCCTTTCTGAGGGTAGTCATGTAACCTGTCCTCGTTGCAACGGTACAGGCCATATTCGTGATACCGAATCATCTGCATTGCAAGTCTT
This sequence comes from Burkholderiaceae bacterium, assembly GCA_947447945.1. Classification (GTDB taxonomy): domain Bacteria; phylum Pseudomonadota; class Gammaproteobacteria; order Burkholderiales; family Burkholderiaceae; genus Polynucleobacter. Next base: position 48,768 of record CANFLR010000004.1, on the reverse strand, counting down.
GCGTATCATTCAAGAAGAGGCAATGAAAGAGAATACTGCTGCGATTCATACTCAAGTTCCAGTCGAAGTAGCTGCATTCCTCTTGAATGAAAAACGTCCTGAAGTCATCAAGATTGAGAGTCGCTTCAAAGTCAATGTCTTAATGATTCCAAATAAGCATTTAGAAACACCCCATTACAAGCTTGAGCGCTTACGTCACGATGACCCACGTCTTGATGATCAAAAAGCCAGCTATGTGATGGCTGAAGAAGCTGCTCGCGAACTGGAGACTGACACCACCGTTAGCAAAAAAGATGCGGACGTAAAGGTTCGCCCTGAAGCTGCTGTTAAGGGAATCACCCCCAATGCCCCAGCACCAGTGAGTCAACCACGCCCTGCTCGCACAGAAACCGTTGAACCCGCAAAATCAGGCGGCTTCTTGGGTTTTATGAAGAGTCTTTTCTCGTCATCAACACCAGAAGTAAAAGTCGAACCAGTTGCCCCTCGTGGTCGCAACCAGGGTCGCAATGGTGAGCGCAATAACCGCAACGGTAATCGTGGTCGCCGTGGAGAACGCAACGAACGCGGTGGTGAGCGCAGTGAACGTCCCGCATTGAATACTGCTGAAGGTACTGTGACTGAAGGCGTCAACAACAATCGCAATCGCAATGGTAATCGCAACGGTAATCGGAATCAAAATGGTCCGAAACCAGAACGCCAAGAAGCAGCTCGCAATCAAGCTGCGCTCACTCCAGCAACTGAAGCTGCTCCAAGTGCTGAAGCCGGTCCAAGCGCCGAAGGTGAGGAACGTCGCGGTCGTGGCCGTAATCGTCGCGGTCGTGGCCGTGGGCAACGTGAACGCACTGAGACTACTGGTGATGTAGCAATTGCCTCTGTAGTCGCTGTAGCAACTTCATTCACCGGCCCTCCTGTCGGTATGGCTGGTGTATCTGCAACGATGCCAACCAAAGATTTAGCCCATAGCTTTGGCAACCACAAGCCAGCGGCAAGTGAGCCCCAAGAAAGAGCTCATCGCGCGCCGCGTGCTCCACGTTCCACTCCAACAGTAGCAGCTACTCCAGCGCCTGCAATGGAAGTGATCGTTAAGCCAGCGCCTGAACTTCCTAAGGTTTCCTTTCAGGCATTAGAAGAAACGCCTTTGCATAGCGTAGTGCAATCTGCAGGCATGATTTGGGTGGCAACAGACTCAAGCAAGCATGCAGAAGTACAGCACCAGATTCAAGCTGAGCCTGTAGTCACTCAATTAGGTAGAACGCCTAAACCAGCAGCGCGCCTTCCTGAAGGTCCAATGGTTTTAGTTGAAACCGGCGGCCAAGAAAAAACGGTTTAAACCGATTTCTCCAGGCTGCCATTTATCTCACAAGGATATTTGGCAGCTTGGCAGAAACTCAGTTTCACAGCCATAATTCTCTAATATGGTTGAAAAAGTGATCCCCATTCGTATTGATGAAGGCAAAGGCCTTACGCCTTCTATTCCTAGCACGCTAGTTCAAGCCAACGGCTTGACTCAAGATTCGCGTGGACGCGTTCTCCGTGACCTTCGCATATCAGTAACTGATCGTTGCAACTTCCGCTGCACTTATTGCATGCCCAAGGAAATCTTTCATCAAGACTATCCTTACCTATCACACCAAGAGCTACTAAGCTTTGAAGAAATCACCAGACTCAGTTCCATCTTTGCATTATTGGGTGTCGAAAAAATTCGCCTCACTGGCGGTGAACCTTTACTTAGAAAAAATCTGGAAGTGCTCGTAGAAATGTTGGGCAAAGTACAATCGCCCGCCGGCAAAACTCTAGATCTCACCTTAACGACCAATGGCAGTATTTTGCGCAAGAAGGCACTAGCACTAAAAAATGCCGGCCTCCAACGCATCACCGTCAGCCTTGATGGCTTACATGATGAGACCTTCAAAAAAATGAATGATGTTGATTTTCCTGTAGGGGATGTCCTGGATGGCATCACCGCAGCACAAGAGGTCGGCTTCACAGATATCAAAGTCAACATGGTCGTTCAAAAAGGTATCAATGATCATGAAATTTTGGCGATGGCAAAGCATTTCAAAGGTAGCGGCATTATTTTGAGATTTATTGAGTTCATGGATGTCGGTAGCTCCAATGGTTGGGATATGACTCAGGTGCTTCCATCAACAGAAGTGCTTGGCAGAATTCATAAAGTGTTCCCCTTGGAGCCAGTAGATGCAAACTACCCAGGAGAGGTTGCTCAACGCTGGCGTTATATCGATGGCTCAGGTGAAATCGGCGTCATTTCTAGTGTGACCCAGACTTTCTGTCATGAATGTACCCGCGCACGCATCTCTACAGATGGGAAAATGTATTTATGCTTGTTTGCCAATGAAGGTTTTGATTTCAAAACGCTACTGCGCTCAGGAAAATCTGATCTAGAAATAGCCAATGCCATCATGGCGACTTGGGCTGGGCGTGATGATCACTACTCAGAACTACGGGGTTCAAATCTGCCAAGTCCAAATGCCGACAAGCCCAAAGTAGAAATGTCTTACATCGGTGGCTAATGATTTCGGCAAATAACATCACTGGACTGATTTTGGCTGGCGGTCGCGCCCAACGCATGGGGGGTATCGACAAAGGCTTGATCCCATTTCGCGGCAAAGCCTTGATTGAATCAACCATACAAGCATTACAGAATCAAGTTGGGCAAATCCTCATCAACGCGAATCGCAACATCACTGAATATGCTCATTATGGCTATCAAGTCATAAGCGATGAGACTCCAGACTTCTCTGGTCCTCTCGCAGGCTTCTCGGCCGGCCTCAAAACCTGCAAAACACCTTACCTACTGACCGCCCCTTGTGACTCACCACTGATGCCATCCGATCTAGGTAGCAAGCTTGCACAAGAGCTAGAACGCATTGGCTGTGAATTGGTTTATGCATCTACCAAAGAAGCCGATGGCAAGATTTGGGCGCAACCCGTTTTTTGTTTGATGCGAACCGATGTGCAAAATTCCTTAAAAGAGTTTCTAAGCAAGGGGGACCTCAAGATTGATCGCTGGTTTAAAGACTTGCGCGCCAGCACTGTTATTTTTGAGAACACTAAAGCATTTACAAACGTCAACACCCCAGAAGAACTTCACTATTTAGAATCGATCTCTCAATGAAGTGCTCACCCAACAATCCAATTCTCTTAAGCGCGTCATTGCATGTCGATGAAGCGCGTAGAGTAATCTCTGACTTGGTGACAGAACTTCTAGAAGAATCCGCAAAGGCCAGCGACTCTAGTCAGCTTGAAATTGTCTCTTTAGACCAAGCAATCAATCGAATCTTGGCCGAAGACTTGCTTTCACCAATCGACGTACCTGCGGCAGATAATTCGGCAATGGATGGTTATGCGTTTCATGGTGACTGTCTCACAGACTCAGAAGATCTCCTTGTCCTGAAAGTGATTGGGACCGCTTATGCAGGCAAACCTTTTCAGGGCCAGATTGAGCCTGGCGAGTGCCTCAAAATCATGACTGGCGCACTGATGCCTGATGGGTGTGACACCGTCATCCCTCAAGAGCTCACGAAATCGCAAAGCGATGAACTGATTGAATTCCCGAAAAATCTTTTGAAATCCGGTGATAACCGCCGCTTGCGTGGAGAGGATCTGCAAAAAGCTCAGCCAGCAATTGAGGCTGGGAGAATCTTGCGCCCGTCAGATTTGGGATTGGCTGCATCACTCGGCATTGCTTCGCTCAAAGTTCATCGCAAACTCAAAGTGGCTATCCTGTCTTCTGGAGATGAATTGCGCAGTCTGGGGCAAACATTGGATGCAGGGAGTATTTACGACAGTAATCGCTATAGCCTAGTTGGATTACTGAATCGCATCAATGTAGAGATTATTGATTGCGGCATTGTGCGTGACGACCCAGCATCACTAAAAGAAGCTTTCTGCAATGCTGCAAAAGTGGCGGACGTGCTGATCTCTTCTGGAGGGGTTTCTGTTGGTGAGGCAGACTTTACCAAACAAATTATGCAAGAACTAGGCGATGTCGGGTTCTGGAAAATCGCTATGCGGCCAGGAAGACCCATGGCATTTGGCACGCTCAAGCCTCTAGCGGGCCAATCAAAGACTCGTAAAACCTTATTCTTTGGCCTGCCCGGTAACCCAGTTGCAGTCATGGTGACTTTTTACCAATTTGTCCGCACAGCCCTTTTGCAACTCAATGGGGCTAAGGATGCCGAGCCTCAAATCACCCAAGCACGCTCAAGCTTGCTGATCCGCAAGAAACCCGGTCGTACCGAATTTCAGCGGGCCATCTTTAGTCGGGGTGAGGACGGCAAGCCTGCAGTCAAGCTCACTGGTAGTCAAGGCGCTGGAATCTTGCGTTCCATGAGTGAGGCAAACTGCTTTGTCATCCTCCATCACGACCAAGGCAATATTGAGCCTGGAGACTGGGTAGATGTGGCGCTTTTTGATGGACTGCTTTAAGATAGTTACTCATGAAACTCAGTAAAAAAGAAATTGTCTTTTTAGACCCGATGCATACCGCCAAAACACTCGTTTTGGTTTACCTTTGCTTCTCAGTACCAATTGTCTTATTGGCGCTCTTTGTGGCCTTTATTCGAGATGGCGCTATTCCCGGATTTACCGTGCTCTCAGCTTTAATCCTCAATGCCCTGCTTGGCTTTGGTCTACTGTGGATTGCCTGCAAAGTCTATAACTGGGTTGCGGATACTTTTGGCGGCATTGAGATTGCCATTAAAGAACTACCGGAAGAAATTGAGACAGAGTAATTCAAGTCGAATCAGCCTCTTTAATTACGACGCGTTTTCATTTTCCGAATACTTCAACATTAATTAAGCTTGGTGGCTTTCTACCATCAACCGCTGCTTGTAAATTTTCAATCGCCAGATCAACCATCCCTCTACGTGTTTTTTCAGTAGCGCTTGCAATATGCGGAGCCAATACAACATTGTTCAGCTTGAGCAACTCTGGATTAACCTTGGGCTCACCTTCGAAGACATCTAAACCAGCGGCAAATATCTTACCCGCTCGCAGTGCCTGAGCCAAAGCAAGGTCATCTACAATGCCACCCCGAGCAATATTGACAAGGGTTGCGGTCGGTTTCATCAAGGCAATTTCGCGAGCACCAATCGTATGATGACTCTCGGCTGTATAAGGCAAAACCAAAATGACGTGATCTGCATTACGCAATAAATCTTCTTTAGTAAGGTAAGTTGCGCCGCATGCTTTTTCATCGGCAGCAGATAAACGACTGCGGTTGTGATAAACAACTTTCATCCCAAAACCCAGAGCACGCTTTGCAATACCCTGACCAATACGACCCATACCAATAATGCCTAAAGTACTGTGATGTAAATCCATCCCTAAGGGATTATTCACAATCGACCATTGATCCCACTTGCCAGCTCGAATCCAATGCTCTGATTCGGTGATGCGACGCGCAGTGGCCATTAATAATGCAAAGCCAAAATCGGCAGTAGAGTCAGTTAATACATCTGGAGTATTTGTTGCCATGACGCCAGCGGCTGTCATTGCCGGTATATCGAAGTTGTTATACCCAACCGAAATATTCGCAACGATCTTGAGATCATTGGCCCCTGCCAAGGCACCAGCATCAATTCTTTCAGTGCCCGCAACCAATGCCCCTATCACGCCAGAAAGCGCTTTTTGCAACTCCGCCGGCGTCAAAACCTCGTCTGCTTGATTGGAGCAAACCTCAAAAGACGTCTCTAATTGGGCAAGGGCCTCGGGAAAAATGGCTCTGGCTACCAAAATTTTGGGTTTCTGGAGGGTAGATTGGGGGTTCTTTAAAATAGTCATGTTTGGAACTTTACCTCAAGTAAATTGAGTTTTTCGCCTGAAAAATAGGCTAATTCGGATAAAATCAAAGTTTTATAACCTAGTAGCCCAAGTAACTTCTGGGCAATGAACCTGAACATATCATGACTTACGTTGTTACCGAATCCTGTATCCGCTGCAAATATACTGACTGCGTAGACGTCTGCCCAGTTGACTGCTTCCGTGAAGGTCCTAATTTTCTCGTGATCGATCCAGACGAGTGTATCGACTGTGCCGTTTGCGTTCCTGAGTGCCCCGTTAATGCGATCTACGCAGAAGATGATGTTCCAGGAGACCAGCAAGATTTCATTCGACTGAATGCTGAATTATCAAGCTCTTGGGCATCTATCACTAAATCCAAAGCTGCTCTACCCGATGCAGATGAATGGAAAGATGTCAAAAATAAGTTAGATCAGCTAGACAAGTAATAGCGCAATATCATCAGCCACTCACCGATAAATCCAAGAGCACTAGTGTTGCAGCAAGCTATTGAAACAGATGCAGTCATTATTGGTGCGGGTCCAGTGGGACTCTTTCAGGTCTTTGAGTTAGGTCTACTAGAAATCAAAGCCCATGTAATTGATTCACTATCTGCGCCGGGTGGGCAATGTGTTGAACTCTATCCCGATAAGCCGATCTACGACATCCCTGCAATTCCAGTGTGTACTGGGCAGGAGTTAACCAATAATCTCTTGAAACAAATCGCTCCATTTGGAGCACAGTTTCATCTAGGTCAAGAGGTCGTCTCGCTTGAGCAACAAGCAGATGCACGCCTGAAGCTAACAAGCTCTCTTGGTCAAGAATTCATTAGCAAAACTGTTTTTATCGCCGCTGGGGTGGGCGCCTTTCAGCCTCGAACTCTTTCCTTAGACGGCATAGAGGCTTTTGAAGGTAAGCAACTTTTTTATCATGTCAAAGATCCAGAGCGATTTAACGGAAAACGGATTGTGATTTGTGGTGGTGGTGATGCGGCACTCGACTGGGCCCTTCATTTTGTCGACAAAGCGAAAAGTGTGACGCTAATTCACCGTCGGGATGACTTCAAAGCAACTCCGATGTCCATTAGCAAGATGCGGGAATGTTGCGCTGAGAATACGATGCAATTACTGATTGGACAACCCACCGCCTACAAAATATCAGATGGTCGCCTTACTGAAATCACAATGACTGATATTGACGGAATTGCCCACGAACTACCTTTAGATGATTTGCTGGTTTTTTTTGGCCTATCCCCAAAATTAGGGCCCATTGCCAACTGGGGTTTAGAGATTGATCGCAAGCAAATCACCGTCAATACCGCCACCTTTCAAACCAGTATTCCTGGAATCTATGCAGTTGGCGATATTAATACCTATCCCGGTAAAAAGAAGCTAATTTTGTCAGGCTTTCATGAGGCTGCGCTTGCAGCCTTTGCTGCCGCGGCATATATCTATCCAGAAAAACAGATTCAACTTCAATACACAACTACTTCACCCAAGCTTCATAAGGCGCTTGGGGTAAAGAGTCCAACATTCGAGTAAGCTCTACTAAATCACCTATTTTTAGACACCATTTATATGCACCAATATCACCATCTTATGCGGGAAGTTCTTGCCAAGGGCGTTAAAAAGTCTGACCGGACTGGCACTGGCACAATCTCTATATTCGGACACCAAATGCGCTTTGATTTGTCTGAGGGTTTCCCAATGGTCACGACTAAGAAACTGCATCTCAAATCAATTATTTATGAATTACTATGGTTCCTCAAGGGTAGCATTAACAATAATTGGCTAAAAGAACGTGGTGTTTCCATTTGGAACGAATGGGCTGCGCCAGATGGCGATCTCGGTCCTATCTATGGCTATCAGTGGCGCTCTTGGCCTGCACCCAATGGGCAGCATATAGATCAGATCTCTGAGGCACTTGAGACCATTAAGAAAAATCCTGATTCACGTCGCATCATTGTTTCCGCCTGGAACGTTGCCGACATTCCGCAGATGGCACTAGCGCCCTGCCACGCCTTCTTTCAGTTTTACGTTGCAGAGGGTAAGTTGTCCTGCCAACTCTATCAGCGTAGTGCGGATATTTTCCTTGGAGTGCCGTTCAATATTGCCAGCTATGCATTACTCACCCACATGGTGGCCCAACAATGCAATTTGGAAGTAGGTGACTTTATCTGGACAGGAGGCGACTGCCATTTGTACAGTAACCATTTAGAACAAGTGGATCTTCAGCTCTCCAGAGAATTTTATCCACTGCCAAAGCTCAAGATTCTGCGTAAACCCGATTCATTATTTGATTATGAGTTTGAAGATTTTGAGATTGTTGGCTACGAATCTCATCCGCACATCAAAGCTCCAGTCGCCATTTAAGAAAATAGATCACCCTATGACTCAGCCAGCCATCTCGATGATTGTTGCACGCTCGCGCAATCATGTTATTGGGCGCAATAACCAAATGCCCTGGAAGATTTCTGCAGATTTGCAATTTTTTAAGCGCGTCACGATGGGTCACCCTGTCGTTATGGGTCGCAAAACTTGGGAATCTATTGGCCGCCCCCTACCCGGCAGACGCAATATAGTGGTAAGCCGTAATCCAGACCTTCAACTAAATGGCGCTGAAGTAGCGGGCTCTTTAGATGAGGCGTTGGACCGCCTACAGGAATTTCCACGGGTTTTTGTGATTGGCGGAGAGCAACTTTTTCAACAAAGTTTTGCTCGGGCTGATCGCTTATACCTTACCGAGATTGATATTGAAGTCGATGATGGGGATACTTTTTTTGAACTTCCCAACGCCTCCGAATGGCAAGAAGTAGAGCGAACTCCTGGCCAGGAAGGCACTATTCGCTTTCACTTTTTAACGCTGGAACGAAAATAAATTCTCAGATAAGAAAATGAGAAGTTCAGCTGTCTATAGTGCTTACAGTTTCTTATTAAAGCTGTATTGTGCAAACGCCTGCTCTGCTAGACCAAACCACTGCGCCTCCATATTCCTGAAGACACGGTAGTCCTCATAAATCTTTTTAAACTGAGGATTTTTTGCCGACTCTTCTGCATAGGTTTCTTGAGATGCCTTAAAGCAAGCATCCATCACCGAGGTATTAAATTTACGCAGCACTGCTCCGCTTTGAACTAAACGTTGTAAAGCGGGTGGATTGAGCGCATCGTACTTGGCGCACATATCGGTATGGGCCACATAGCAAGCTGCCTCCCAGGCAGCCTGATAAGCCGGTGGTAACTCATCCCACTTCTTCTTATTAACTAAGAATGACAAGGCGGCACTCCCCTCCCACCAAGCTGGGTAGTAATAGTTTTTTGCCACTTTAGCTAAACCCAACTTTTCATCGTCGTAAGGACCAACAAACTCAGCAGCATCAATCGTGCCTTTTTCTAAGGCCGAGTAAATCTCGCCAGCAGGTAATTGTTGAGGCACGACACCCAATTTGGATAAAACTTGACCCGCAAAACCAGCAATCCGAAATTTCAGCCCCTTGAAATCTTCAGGGGATTTAATTTCTTTTCGAAACCAGCCTCCCATTTGGGTTCCAGTCTGACCACCCAGAAAATTTACGAGGTTATAACTTGCATACAGTTCACGCATCAACTTCATACCATTACCATGAAGCATCCAAGCAGTTTGTTGGCGCGCAGTCATACCAAATGGTGCTGCTGTATCAAAAATAAATGCGCTATTTTTACCAAGGTAGTAGTAACTTGCGGTGTGTCCACACTCAACTGTTCCGCTTTGAACCGCATCCAGAACCTGGAGAGCCGGGACAACCTCACCTGCTGCAAAGACTTTGACGGTGAACTTTCCATCCGTAGCTTTGTGTAAGGCGTTTGCAAAGACCTCTGGGGTTCCATACAGGGTATCGAGAGATTTTGGAAAACTCGATACCAAGCGCCAATTGAGAGTAGGTAAGCTTTGCGCAAGTGTAGGAGAAGCTAGCGCTGCAGCACCGGCCCCGATAGTGGCTTTCTTTAAAAAAGAACGTCTTTGCATATTGATCTCCCTGATATTTTTCTGCTGAATATTCAAAAAAGTATATCGATTTCAAGCCACTTAGGCTATTTGCCGCCAACCGTCATTGAGCGAACTAGAATCGAGCCCGTTTCTTTGGTTCCCCGAATTAAGGTATCGCTACCAATTAATTCAATATCGAGCAAAATGTCGCGCAAATTTCCGGCAATAGTGAGCTCTTCAACAGGGTATTGAATTTCTCCGTTTTCCACCCAATAGCCAAAAGCACCACGCGAATAATCTCCGGTGACATAATTCACACCCTGCCCCATTAACTCGGTCACGAGCAAGCCAGTACCCATCGCCTTTAGCAATGCTGGTAGACCACCTTGAGGTGTCTTGGTGCTTTTTAAGATTAAGTGATGTGATCCCCCAGCGTTACCAGTCGTTTTCATGCCTAATTTTCGAGCAGAATAAGTGGACAAAAAGTAGCCCTCCAGAATTCCTCGATTAACTACTGTTCTGGCTTTAGTCTTGACTCCCTCCTCATCAAAAGGGGCGCTACCGGTCTGGGACTTCAAATGTGGATTTTCAAATAAGCTTACATGCTTAGGCAGCACTTGCTTCCCAAGACTATCCAATAAAAAACTCGAGCGACGATACAAAGATCCGCCAGATACCGCCTGGACTAAACCGCCCAACAATCCGGCGGCTAATGGTGCCTCAAAAATCACTGGGCAACGACGCGTTGTGAGGGATCTTGCTTTCAGTCTTGACAGCGCACGTTGTGCGGCATACCTACCAATCTCTGCTGGGTTTGCAAGCTCCTCTGGAATACGCGAACTGGAATACCAATCATCGCGTTGCATAGCGGATTTTTTACCGCCCTCAGCAGCAATCGGCGCGCAAGAAATATAGTGCCTAGAAAAAGGATAGCCCCCCATGAATCCTTGACTAGTACCCATCATGAAGTGGGCATGGTGAGCAGATACCGATGCGCCATCGCTATTCTGAATTTGTTTGCTCACTGCGAATGCGGCACTCTCAGCAGCACGAGCAATTTCGACTGCTTGTGCAGTGTCTAGTGACCATGGATGAAACAGATCAAGATCCATTGGGTTTTTTTCCAACAAACCTTTCTCTGCAGGGCCTGCACAATCATCCTCTGCGGTATGTTGAGCAATATGAAATGCAGCCTCAACTGTGGCCTTTAAGGAGTTCAGAGAAAAATCGCTGGTACTCGCATTGCCACGACGGTGACCCAAAAAGAGAGTGATGCCAACCTGCTTATCCAGACTTTGCTCGATGGTCTCAACCTCGCCCTTACGAGTAGTCACCGATAGACCCTGACCCTCAGATATCTCCGCAATGGCGTCGGACGCGCCCCGCTTACGGGCCTCTAAAAGCATGAAATCAATGATTTCAGTAAATTGATTCGATGTGTATGTAAACATACCCTAATAATAGCTAGAATAGAAACATGAAGCATACCGAAGCTTGGAAACGCAATACTCCAAATGAAATCAAAATTGGACTGATCTCGATCTCCGACCGAGCCAGTAAGGGCGTCTATCAAGACGAAGGTATCCCGGCCCTCAAAAAATGGCTCATGAGCGCTATCACAACACCGATCATCTTCCATGAACGCCTCATTGCTGATGAGTCCGAGACGATTACAGAAACGATTGTGGAGCTAGCAGACGATCTGGGCTGCGATCTTATCCTCACTACAGGGGGTACAGGGCCATCCCTGCGAGACGTCACCCCAGAGGCAACTCTAGAGGCCGGAACCCGTGAAATGCCCGGCTTTGGCGAACAAATGCGGCAAATTAGCTTGCGATTTGTGCCAACTGCTATTTTGTCTCGCCAAACCGCAGTGCTGCGAGAGATTGAGGGTCACACTGCCCTCATCATCAACCTGCCTGGACAGCCCAAAGCAATTGCTGAAACGCTTGAGGGTCTTAAAGATGTTGATGGCAAATCACTTGTTCCGGGCATTTTTGCTGCGGTACCTTACTGCCTTGACCTCATTGGCGGCCCTTATATCGAAACCCAAGAATCGCTCATCAAAGCCTTTAGGCCAAAGAGCGCCATCAAAAAATAAGGCTGATGCCGACTTAGTCCGGCAAGGGCACAATAAATTTGTCTCGGTAGTACTTTAGTTCCTCAATAGACTCTTCAATGTCAGCTAAGGCGGTATGTGCCTGCTTTTTGGTAAAACCCTTTACAAGCTCTGGATGCCAGCGCTTACAGAGTTCTTTTAGCGTTGAGACATCAATATTTCGATAATGAAAATAAGCCTCTAATTTAGGCATGTACTTCGCCATAAAACGCCGATCTTGACCAATCGTATTGCCACACATTGGGGCGATTCCTGGTTTGATGTACTGCTTCAGAAATGCGATACATTCCGCCTCTACGGCCACTTCATCCTGAGTGGCGGCCCTGACCTTATCAATCAGACCTGAACGTCCATGAGTGCCCTTATTCCAGGCATCCATAGCATCAAGCAAAGCATCCGCTTGATGCACCACCCAAACAGGTGCAGTTGCAATGGTATTGAGGTGGGCATCCGTCACAATGATGGCAATTTCAAGAATGCGTTCAGATTCTGGGTTTAAGCCCGACATCTCCATGTCGACCCAAATAAGATTCTCGCTTGCAGGCGCTGACTTTAGTGCTGGGGTAACTGTTTTTTCATTCATATTTGAAATCATTTTATGCCCTAAAGCGCTCTTTGACTGAAATCCCGCCCACCGGCTTAGCGAACATGTCCGCACATGCTATTGGCTCGATCAAGCCTCAATAAGCTCTGGGCAAAAGAGTCTTGCCACTCCTCTGTGTAAGATAGCGCATGGGTGGCACTACGCATTTTCGATTCTTAATATACGGGGCACTATTGCATGACTCAATCTTATAGACAGTATTTTTTTGTGGCGAGCCTGATGCTCATCACCCAAATGGCCAAAAGACTAAAAAAATTATCAAGCCAAGTCAGCTTAATAATAGGTCTACTCCTGCCCTCCATTGCTCTTGCCGCTTATCCAGACCATCCTATTAAACTCGTTGTCCCTTTTGCCCCCGCTGGAGCAGTTGATGGAATTGCGCGACTTTTCTCAACCGATTTTGGGAAAAATTTAGGTCAGACCGTGATTGTTGATAATCGGCCTGGGTCAGGAAGCACGATCGGCATCCTCAGTGTAATTAAGGCCCCACCAGATGGCTATACCTTGTTACTAGGCAATATTGCCACCGCTTCTGCGCCTGCGATGTATCCAAATTCTGCAATCAATCTCAAACTCCTTCAGCCCATCACACTCATTGGACGATCGGCTTACGTACTGGTAGTGAAAAATGATTTTCCCGCACAAAATGTCGCAGAATTAATTGCCCTGCTAAAAGCCAACCCTGCTAAATTTAACTACTCATCTGCTGGCGCTGGATCAGCTATTCATCTTGCTGCTGAACTTTTTAAAAATAAAGCGGGGGTTGACATTACCCACATCCCCTATAAAGGCGCAGGCCCCGCAATGAATGCCTTGATGGCAGGGGATGTGGAAATGATGTTTGGCTCGGTCGCAGAATTAAAGTCTCAAATTCAGGCGAAGCGCTTTAGGGCGATTGGGGTTACCACCAGCACGAGATCTAGTGCACTCCCCGATGTGCCCACGATGATTGAGGGCGGTGTGAAAGACTACGATGTGGCTGGCTGGTATGGAGTCTATGCGCCAGCGAATTTGCCAAGCGATGTCTTCATGAAATTAAAAAGGGCTGCTGAGCTCACTTTGAAATCTGATGGCATTCAGCAATTACTCAAACGATATGCTATGGAACCCGTACAAGGTGGATCAAAAGAGGCTGGCGATATGCTCGATGCTGAAGCTAAGCGCTGGACCGAAGTAATTACTAAAGCAAACATTTACGCTGATTAAGGATGAAGTAATGGGAATGCATATTAAAGAAGATGGCAGTCCGGCCTACACCGAGGACTTTGCCGCATATATCTCTACAGTTCAATTTGAGGATTTATCCCCTGCAACAATTCATGCTGGTAAGCGAGGTATTCTAGATTGGCTAGGGTGTGCTCTGATTGGGAGCCTAGAATCCACCCCCAATATTTTGATTGAAGCCTTAAGCGAAGATGGAGCCGAACCAAAAGCCATCATTTTGGGTAAAAAATCTAGCCTCTCCTACATGAACTCTGCAATGGTGAATGGTCAAATGGGCCATTTACTGGATTTTGATGACACCCATATGGGTGGAGTTGTTTTACATGCCAGCTCCCCCACTTTAGCTGCCCTATTTTCTGAGTCACAGCGGCAAGCAACTAGTGGCAAGAATTTTTTACTAGCCTACATCTGTGGTTTTGAGGCGGGTGTTCGGATTGGCCAATCATCACCAAATCATCATGCTGGCGGATGGCATCTCACCGGCACATTGGGTCACTTCTCAGCAGCTGTAGCAGTCGCTAAATTACTGGGTTTAAATGCAAATCAAATTACCCATGCGATGGGTATTGCAGGCACACAGGCCAGCGGGATGCAACAAAACCGAGGCACCATGTGCAAATCTTTTCACGCTGGTAGAGCTGCTGCTAACGGAATCCTATCTGCTCGATTAGCAATGCGGGGTTTTAATAGCAGCGTAGAAATCATTGAAGGTAAAAGAGGATTCTCCCGAATCTATAGTATTACCTCAGCCCCTGAACGAATGACCAATGATTTAGGCGTAGATTGGGAAATTACTCGAAACGGTTTTAAGCCCTATGCCTGCGGCGTTGTTTTACATCCAGCGATCGATGCGCTGATCGCTCTGCGCCAAATCAAGGAATGGGATCTCGACAGCATCCAGTCAATCGAGGTTAAAGTGAACCCGCTCGTGGTATCGATTACAGGCACCTTAAATCCTAGTTCCGGCCTACATTCGAAATTTAGTATTTATCACAGCATTGCAGTGGCCTTTCTGGATGGTAAGGCTGGTATCGAACAATATTCAGACCGTAGAGTTTTGGATCCCACGGTTGAAAGATTACGTCAGAAAATTACTGTGACTATCGATGAATCTCTGCAGAGAGACCAAGCATATGCCCGTATTAATACCAGCAATGACTCTGAAGAAGTGTCTATCGAACATGCTAAAGGCACTGTCGATCATCCAATGTCAGATGAAGATCTCCTTGAAAAATTTCTATCGAATGCCACACCAGTGATTGGGGCTGAAAATGCACAACGAGCTCAAAAAATGATCTGGGATATTGATCGTGAGCAAGACGTGAAAAAGCTTTTATCCCTCTGTAGATAAGCCGGTTTGATAGCCACCTAATCGCGAGAGTCTTATGGAATTAAAACCATCCCCAATGCCCATTGTGTCTGAGTACATTGCAAATGCACTCAGTGACGATTTACCAGACCATGTTCTCGAGAAAACGAAATTTCATTTCTTAGACACCATTGCATCGATGATCTCAGGCTCCACCATGCTTGCCGGAGAAAAAGCGATTCAATTTGTCAATGCTCAAGGTGTGTCTGCCCCCCAGGCAAGTCTTCTGGGGACTGGATTAAAAACTACAGCGATTAATGCCGCTCTAGCAAATGGGATGTTTGGACATGCCGATGAGACGGATGATTCACACGCAGAGTCCTTAACTCATCCCGGCTGTGGCATTGTTGCTGCCGTCATGGCATCCGGAGAGCTTCAAAACAGCTCCGGATTGCATATGCTCAAAGCAATGGCCTTGGGATACGATATTTGCTGTCGACTCACAAAATCACTACATCCCTATCAATTCAGGGCTAATGGACATTCATCCCATACTTTTGGCCCGAACTTTGGTGCTGCTGCTGCTGCCGGAGCCCTACTAGGTGTTAATGCAATACAAGCGAGGTACCTGCTGTCCTATGCGGCGCAACAAGCCTCTGGCGTATCTTGTTGGATGCGCGATAAAGACCATATTGAAAAGGCATTTGATTTTGGAGGAATGGCCGCTAGAAACGGAGTGACTGCAGCAGTGATGGTGGCCAATGGCTTTACTGGTGTAGATGATGTTTTTTCGGGTGAAAGAAACTTCTATGATGCCTATGGAATTGATCCGATGAGACAAGAACTCGGCGTTGCATTGGGTGAGCGTTATGAAATTTTACAAACAAGTATTAAGCGTTGGACTGTTGGCTCCCCTATTCAGGCACCCCTCGATTGTGTGGATGAATTGATCCATACACATGGTAAAAAAATTGAGTCGTCCAATATCACCGATATCCTCGTCAAGATTCCCCATGAATCTTTTACGATTGTGAATAATCGAGAGATGCCTGAAATTTGCTTGCAGCACCTTGTTGCGCTGATGCTCATTGAAGGCAAAATGGATTTCCATCTAGCCCATGATCGCTCGAGAATGACGGACTCCAGAGTATTGAATCTCAGGCAGTGCATTCGCCTAGAGGGCAGTGATCAATTATCGAAAAACATGCCGACCCGACAGGGTATTGTGGAAATAACACTTCAGTCCGGCGAGCGCTTTGAGTTTTACACCCGAGATGTTAAGGGGACGCCAAACAACCCGATGAACCGGAATGAACTCGACAGAAAATGTACCAACTTGATGTCGCCCATCCTCGGGGCAAGTCAAGCTGAACTCATTTGCAAGTCCATATGGCAACTGGAAACTTGCCATTCAGCCCGAGATCTTGCTTTGCTGCTAACAAAACCGTAATTCCTTAAGTGGCAAGTACTTCAGGAATAGCCTGATTAGGCTAAAACCGCACTAAATCCAAGAATTCCAAGTGAATCTCTGCTAAAACAAAACTGTAAATATAATGGGGGCTATGACATTCACCATTATTTTTCTGATTGCTTTTCTCTCCAGTTTTGGTCTGCGCCACTGGCTTGCCCAACGCCAAATGCGTTTTGTCGCCCTGCATCGCGATCGCGTTCCTGCCGACTTTGTCGAAAAAATCACCTTGGCTGAGCATCAAAAAGCAGCTGACTACACAATTGCGAAGTTGAAACTAGGGATTTTAGAAAATGGTGTTAGTGCCATTGTTTTGATTGCCTTCACCCTTCTGGGTGGCTTACAAATTTTAAATATCTCTCTAGTGCAATTGTTTGGGGAGGGGATTGCCCAACAAATTATCTTGTTAGGCTCGATTGCCATTATTTCTGGATTGATTGATCTCCCTTTTTCTTGGTACAAACAGTTCAACTTAGAAGAGCGTTTTGGCTTTAATCGCATGAGTAAAAAACTATTCTTCATCGATATGTTAAAAGGGTTTGCCATCGTTGCGGCTATTGGAATTCCGCTCTTATGGGTAATACTCAGCTTGATGGCGCGCGCTGGCGATCTCTGGTGGCTCTGGGCTTGGATAGTTCTCACTGTCTTTAGCTTGTTAATGCAATGGATTTTCCCGAGTTTCATCGCACCCCTGTTCAATCAATTTCAGCCTTTGGCTGATGGCCCTCTCAAAACCCAAATTGAGGGCTTGTTGGCTCGCTGTGACTTTGCCAGTCAAGGTCTATTTGTCATGGATGGCAGCAAACGCAGTGCTCATGGCAATGCTTTTTTTGCGGGCATGGGCAAAGCAAAGCGTATCGTCTTCTTTGATACCTTAATTGAAAAATTAAACCCTGGAGAAGTTGAGGCAGTATTAGCCCATGAACTAGGCCACTATAAATGCAAGCATATTCGTAAGCGTTTATTAGTCTCTACTGCCATGAGTTTTTGCATGCTCGCCCTATTGGGCTGGATTAGTGCCCAGGTTTGGTTCTATACAGACCTTGGAGTGATGCCAAATCTCAACGGTTATAACGGTGGCTTAGCCCTTGCGCTGTTTATGTTGGTGTCGCCAGTGTTTGGCTTTTTCTTTACGCCTTTGGCCAGCATCTCATCACGCAAGCATGAGTATGAAGCCGATGGATTTGCTGCGAGCAAATCATCCGCACAAGATCTGATTTCGGCACTGGTAAAACTCTATCAAGACAATGCCTCCACCCTAACGCCAGATCCAATCTACACCGCCTTTTATAGCTCTCATCCCCCTGCCCCACTGCGTATTGCTAACTTGCAACGTCAAAGCTAGATACAGATGGAGCATTTTCATGCGCTATTGACCGCCTCCTATGGAAGGCACTATTTAGCGCAGCGTTTAATAAAAGATGCATTGGGAAACGCATCGCCGATCGGCCCACTTATTCAGGTGAGCACTCCCGCTAAGCAACATATTGGCGCGGTAGGTGACCGCATGCTTTTAGAAATGACCTCGGCAGACCAGGCTCGCATCATCCAGATTGAGCCCAGAGAAAATATTCTATATCGATCAGATGCCTTCAAGAGCAAGATTATTGCCTCTAATGTTGATCAAATTTTAGTGGTGCTAGCAACCCAACCTGCCTTCTCTCCAGACCTACTAGGCAGAGCTGTAGTTGCTGCAGAAGCCAATCAAATTGGCTTGCATATCATTCTTAACAAATGTGATCTACCAGATAACTTGGCGCAGGCCAGAAAAATCATTGCGCCTTATGCGCGCATGGGCTATCCCGTTAGCGAAGTTTCTGCGAAGTTTGATGCAGCTTCAATGGAAGCGCTTCGCCCAGCTTTACAAGGCAAGATCTCCGTCTTTGTCGGTCAGTCTGGCATGGGAAAATCGAGTCTTCTCAATGCCTGGGTACCTAATGCTGCTGCACTTACACAAGAATATTCTGTCCGCTTAGATACCGGTAAGCACACCACCACAGCTTGCCGTTATTTTGAACTACCTGAAACATGGGGAAGAAATACTCAAGGGAAGCTTGGCGCTTTGATAGATTCTCCGGGTTTTCAAGAATTCGGCTTAGCCCATATGTCGGTTAGCGAACTGGAACATGCTTTTAGAGAATTTCAAGAATTGCTTGGCAAATGTCGTTTTCATAACTGCGCACATGAATCAGAACCAGATTGCGTCATCCGTGATGCAGTAGAGCGAAATGAAATAGCACCAGAAAGACTGGCACTGTTTAGACAATTACGCTCTGACTCAAAAACAGCTGATACGCAACTTCAAGGTATTAGCCAAGCCAAAGAGCGATGGTCAGCATTAGCAACAAAGCCATCCAAACGATAACCAAACGCCACACCAAACCAATGGCTGAGCGCATGGTTCGCTCAGTTGGCTCAAGTCCAACTTCATAAATGAGTGGCTCACCTGCTTCAGCCATCCGCAAGGCCTCATCACTATTAGGCTCACTCAAGGGCTCACCCAAACGAACACCCAGCGCACCACTACCAGCAGCAAGAATAACGGCCGATAAGGAATCTGACCATTTTTGAGTAAGGTAGCGCCAGGCATACACTGCACCCTCGAAGTTCCCCACGATAGCAAAACCCATCGCAGTGATACGGGCAGGAATCCAATCCAATACGTAAAAGAAATGGCGGGCTGCCTCACTTAAATTAAAGTCGCCCCGCTCTGACCAGCGTTGGGCTGCGTTATCAGCCAAACGATAAAGCAATACGCCTGCTGGACCCATCGGCATCATGAACCAAAATAACACCCCAAAGACATGATGATGAGCACCAATAATGGCACGCTCTAGCGCCAAAGAAATCACTTCTGCCTCAGTCAAGTCAGAGGTATCTAGTTCGGGTCCATACCACTCACCTAATGCTAAGCGAGCCGCGGGCAAGTCATGATTTTCAATAGCCTCATGAACCATAGTAAAAGAGTGACTGAACTGACGAAAGCCAAAAAATAAGTAGGCAATGATCACATTCCAAATGAAACCCAAAATGGGGTAAGTCAGCATGCAGGCTACATAAACCACAAAGACAAAGAAGGTAGGCAGAATAAAGGCTACGAGGCAGGCCATGCGGGCACCTACAGGACTTGTGCCGTCCTCTGTTTTTCCACCAAACTCGCCGGCAACCCAATCCAACCATCGAGCACTCACTCGATGAATCCAATGGTTGGCCGATACCGGGCGATATTGCTCGGCAATCAGGGCGAAGAGAATAGAAAAGAAAGTCATGCTTTTAACAAATGATAAAGGTTACGTAACATTCCTGCAGTTGCTCCCCATATAAAGCGACCTTCATAGGGCATTGAATAAAAACGACGCCTACCTTGCTCGCTCTCCCAAACCCGAATCTGATGATTTTCTGGGTTCATCAAAAAATCTAAAGGCACCTCAAAGATGTCGGCAACCTCAAATGCATCTAAGACATATTCTGCCTGAGGTTTCACCAAACCCACAATCGGGGTGACGCTATAACCAGAAACCGTCAAATACTCTGGTAAATGGCCAATAATCTTGACTTGACTTCGTTGCAGGCCAATCTCCTCTTCACTCTCGCGCAAAGCGGTCTCACTTGGACTGGCATCCTCAGGATCCATTCGACCACCCGGGAAACTGATTTGCCCAGCATGGTCGCGCAAATGATTGGTTCTTTGCGTCAATAAGACAGATAGACCCTCTGGTTTGAGTAGCAAAGGGATGAGAACAGCAGCACGAGTAACCTTACCTGCCGCCTGACGCTTGGCAATAATATCGGCGGCAATAACATGCCGGTTCTCGTCCGTAATCTCTGGCTCCCATTGAGGCGGGGAATGAAAGCGCTGTTGAATAGCGAGCGGAGCAAGAACCTGTTGGGCAAGCTTAGCTTGCTCAGCACACACCTCATAAATGGGAATTGCCTCCGCATTAAACCCTGGGGGAGCTGCGACATTAATCGCATCTTGTTCAGGTTTAGAGATCTTTGGCATAGTCTTATTTTAGGGTAATAAAAAAGGCGACCAAGGCCGCCTTTTGAACTTCTAGCCGATGATTTATTCAGCGGCAGGAGCAGCAGCTGCCTTGCGAGCAGGAAGCTTTTCTTTAATACGTGCAGATTTACCAGAACGGTCGCGCAAGTAATACAACTTCGCACGACGCACATCACCGCGACGCTTCACTTCAATACTAGCGATCAGTGGTGAGTATGTTTGGAAAGTACGCTCCACGCCTTCGCCAGAAGAAATCTTGCGAACGATAAAGCTAGAATTCAGTCCACGATTGCGCTTAGCAATCACAACACCTTCAAAAGCCTGGGTACGCTTACGTGTACCTTCAACTACGTTTACGCCAACCACTACTGTATCGCCAGGAGCAAAACTGGGAAGGGTTCTGTTAGCACTTAAGCGAGCAATTTCTTCTTGCTCAATTTTTTCAATTAAATTCATTTTTAATCCTTAAACATCTTGTCAGCGTTCAATCCCGAGACATTCATCAACGGACCAGACAGAGGATGCAGTTAAAACAATTTCACCAATCCAAAATACAAACTTTTTATTCGATACTGAGATTACTCACAGCGTTTGAAGAAATTGCTCGTCTTCTTGGGTTAGCAACCCTTTGGTTCTGGCAGACTCAATTAAATCTGGCCTCAACCTTAACGTCAACTCTAAAGACTTCTGCCGACGCCAATCCGCTATTTTAGCGTGATGTCCGCCTAAAAGCACGTCTGGCACGGATAAATTTTCATATATTTCGGGGCGGGTATAGTGCGGATAGTCCAAAAGACCGTTTATAAAGCTATCTTGAGCAGCAGAATCCTCATCTCCAAGAGCTCCTGGAATCAGCCTAATAACGGCGTCCATCATCGCCATAGCCGGAATTTCACCTCCTGAAACCACAAAATCCCCGAGGGAAAGCTGCAAATCCACATTCCGGTCGACAAAACGTTGGTCAATTGCCTCATAACGGCCGCAGATAAAGCTGATATTGCCGTGTTTCAGAACGTCTGCTGCTATCTGTTGAGAAAAAGTCTCGCCCTGAGGAGCCAAAAGACAAATCGGGCCAGTTTTAACGCCGTCTGCTTGATGGGCAGCTTTTATGGCATGAACTGTATCTTCCAAGGGCTTAACCATCATCACCATACCTGGACCACCCCCATAAGCGCGATCGTCTACCGTCTTGCGCGGATCATAGCAATAGTCCCGAGGATTCCAGAGTTTGACGCTTGCCAAGCCCTTTTCGCAGGCGCGTCCCGTTACCCCCCACTGGGTTAAAGCAGGAAACATTTCCGGGAAGAGGGTTACAACATCAAAACGCATATTGAGATTAAAAAGGGTTGTTGAGCGACTTACCAGTCAGCTTGCCAATCAAGCGTAATCGATTTATTGGATAGGTCCACATTGCCAACAACTTCTTTCACAAAAGGCACCAATTGTTTAATGGCTTTACTAAAAGGGTCGCCAATAGCAATAACGCCATGCGCCCCATTCTCAGTGACATCAACAACCTCACCTAAATGCTCGCCTTGGAGATTGTGCGCCTGACAACCTATCAAATCGACCCAGTAATAGCTATCTTTATCAGTATTTGGAAATGCATCGCGCCCAAGAAAAATACGCGCACCCTTTAAGGCCAGCGCTTGATCGCGATCTGTTACACCATCTAAAGTAATCACAACAGTGCCACTATGCATCTTTGCCTGCTTGACTTTATATGCACGCAATGAACCCTGAGCCGTTGAGGCACCCGCTTCCCGCCGGGGAAGCAGTGAAAGCCAAATTTCTTTTGAGGAGAGAAGCGCTACAGGATCGGAAGAATGAGGGCGAACCTTTACTTGACCTTGCAAGCCCTGAGCATCGGCAATAGCACCAAGCTCAATTAAATCATTCAGGGATGGCGTACTCATATTGAAGTAACCTCATTTCCCTAAATAAAACTACTCATGAATCCTAGCGCTAGAGACCCCACCGTGGAGATGGAGACTCTAGAAAAACCGTCTTTAGACTGCAGGATTATTTTTGATTAAACGCGCAACGGTTGGGGAGATTTGCGCACCAACACCTGTCCAGTAAGTCAAACGGTCTTGTGCAACACGCATTGCTTGCTCAGACTCAGCTGCCTTCGGATTGAAATAACCAATGCGCTCGATAAAATTCGAGTCGCGACGATTGCGCTTGTCAGTAGCCACGATGCTATAAAAAGGGCGCTTCTTAGAACCGCCGCGTGCTAGTCGAATGACGACCATAGTTATTCCTTAAAATCTAAAATTAAAAACAGGTTGATGACAACCCAATGAAACTTCTACAAAAATCCTGAACTCCTGCTATCTGGACAAATTCCAAAAACAAATTCACGGGATAGCGGAAAGCCTCATATTCTAGACGAAAACCCCTATTTATTCCACCTAATTCAACAAGCAAATCAGTAAAATAGCCTGGGTAAAGTCATAAAAAATTACTTAAAAACAACGGTTTAGGAAAAAATGTCTAGAAAAAAGCCTTTATCTGCCTCTCTCAAAAGCAATGCAAATCGGCTATTTCTTGCGTTTTCCTGCTTAAGCTTGAGCTTATTAACGGCCTGCGCTAATGTGATTCCCCCCTGTGGGGCAAAGATCAGTCCTCCAGCGCGGGAGCTCAAAAACACTCAGTGGGAGCTAATTCGCTGGAATCTGACCCCCAATTCCAACGGTGAAGTCCGCGCCAGACAAATTCCCCAAGGTGAGGCAGGTAACCCCATTCAAATCGCCTTTGATAGTAATGGGGAGCGTCTGAGCGGCTTCACAAGTTGCAACCGCTTCACCGCCCAGATTAGCGAGGATGAGCGTGGCTTCACTTTGGACAAAATTGTCACGACAAAGCAAGCCTGTAGTCCGCAGCGCATGGAGTTGGAAAATGACTTTCTCTATGAGCTCAATGATTACCGCACAATCGTGCGTGATGGTGATCGACTGCTCGTAATTGGTCGAGATCGTGAAGTGCTAAGCTTTGCACAACGTGAACCTAGTAAAAAATAATCAAACTCACCACTAAAAAGGTTTTAATGAAACGCTCCAAATTGATCTTCTGTGCTCTGGGATTATTTTTTCCAGGCACTGGCTTGAACTGCTTTTATTTATTAGGCATCAAATCTTTTTGGGCATGGGCCCAACTGTTTTCCCTTATCGGGGGCATTGGCGGCTGGCTCATCTTAAAAAATGCTCACTTCCATTCTGCTCCGGGTTGGATCATGATTACCTTGGGCTTTATTGTGATGGAAGCAAGTTGGTTGACAACGATTGCACTTGGCTTACGTGCGGATGAGAAATGGGATGCGCAATTTAATTCAGCCGGCAAAACCCAATCAGGTTGGCCTGTAGTGCTTACTGTGATCTTCTCATTAGTGCTTGGGGCTGGTGTCATGATGACTTTTTTTGCCATCTCTTTTGAGCAGTTTTTTATCTCACAAATTGGAGAGGCCCGCAAGCTTTCCCAGTAATCGGAGTAACACACTCCCAACGGCCGAGGCCTTAGAACTGCTCTACAGCTAAAGCATTTGTCGAATGTCCACTTTCTAGAATAGAAGTCGCTAAGGCATTTGCTTGGGGTAATAAATTCTCTGCAAAGAAACGTGCAGTAGCAATCTTAGCGTCATAAAAACTCGGGTCGCTGGCACGTAAGCCTTCAGCAGCTAAAAGTGCGCGAGCCATCTGCCAGGCACCTAAGACCAAGCCACATAATCGCAAATAGGCAAAGCTACCGGCGTATACGGCCTTCACTTCAGTTTTAGCATTCTCCAAGATGTAACCCAAAGCAGCTTCAAATGCTGCGCGTGCAGAAGTCAATTGCTTGAGAACTGCTTTTGCATCTGCACTTCCAGCAACTGCAAGGTCTTTCTCGGTTGTTTTAATTTTGCCAATCAATACTTGCGCCGTAGCACCGCCATCACGGACAGTCTTTCTGCCAATTAAATCATTCGCCTGAATGGCAGTGGTACCTTCGTAAATTGTCAAAATACGTGCATCACGATAATGCTGGGCAGCGCCAGTTTCCTCAATAAAACCCATGCCACCATGCACTTGAACGCCAAGGCTTGCCACCTCAATGGACATCTCTGTAGAAAACCCTTTAACAATTGGCACCAAGAATTCATAAATAGCTTGACTACCCTTACTCGAAGCCGCATCCGGGGAGGCGTGTTGCGCATCACACTCAGCCGCTGCGTAATATGCCAACGCCCTGGAAGCCTCAACATAGGCGCGCATTGTCATGAGCATACGTTTCACATCAGGCTGATGAATAATTGCTACAGGACCAGGAGAGCCAGCAAGGTCACGACTTTGTACGCGATCTTTGGCATACTGCACTGCTTTTTGATAGGCCCGCTCAGCAACCGCAATCCCTTGCATACCAACAGAGAACCGTGCGGCATTCATCATGACAAACATATATTCCAGGCCGCGGTTTTCTTCGCCTACCAAATATCCCACTGCACCGCCGTGATCACCAAACTGCAAGACTGCCGTCGGGCTGGCCTTAATTCCAAGCTTATGCTCTAGTGAGACACAATCAATATCATTGCGCTCGCCCAAAGAGCCATCAGCCTTAACCATCAACTTGGGGGCAACAAATAAAGAAATCCCCTTCACACCCTCAGGGGCATCTGGAGTGCGGGCCAATACGAGATGGACAATATTCTTCGCCATATCGTGTTCGCCATAAGTAATGAAGATTTTGGTGCCAAAAATCTTATAAGACCCGTCCTCTTGAGGAACCGCACGCGAACGCACCATCGATAGGTCAGAACCTGCTTGAGGCTCAGTGAGATTCATGGTGCCAGTCCACTCCCCTGAAATCATCTTAGGGACGTATAACTCTTGAAGCTCTGGACTGGCAGCCGTCAATAATGCCTCGATGGCTCCATCGGTCAACATCGGGCACAAAGCAAAAGAAAGGCTGGCCGAATGAACCATCTCAAAGCAAGCGGTAGCAATTAACTTTGGTAGGCCCTGGCCTCCAAATTTGGGGGGATGAACCACTCCCTGCCAACCTGCAGCAGCAAATTGTTCGAACGCCTCTTTAAATCCAGGTGTTGTATAGACCTCACCATCACGCAAGGCACTTGGATTTTGATCGCCAGGCCAATTAAGTGGAGCTACGACGTCCTGATTAAATTTAGCAGCCTCCTCCAGAATAGCTGGCGCTAAATCTACATCAGCACCTGCTTCGGCATACTGGGGGTAAGCCACAAGGTCTGCAAGCCCCGCTAATTCGTTCATCACGAAAAGCATATCCTTCACTGGGGCTACATAGGGCATGACAACTCCTCTTTATTTAGCTTGCATCATGAGGTAGGTTAATGAGCGACTCATGAAACGGCTTTAGTGAACTCCGGTACCGCGGTAAATAAATCAGCCACCAGCCCATAATCAGCAACACTAAAAATTGGCGCCTCGGGATCTTTATTGATGGCAACTATCACCTTAGAATCTTTCATACCAGCCAAGTGCTGAATCGCCCCAGAAATACCCACAGCAACATAGAGTTCAGGAGCAACAATCTTGCCGGTCTGCCCCACTTGATAATCATTTGGAACGTAACCCGCATCCACTGCAGCGCGCGATGCACCCAAGGCGGCACCCAACTTATCAGCCAAGGGGGCAATCAGTTCTTGGTACTTTTCACCCGAACCTAAGCCGCGACCTCCAGAAACAATGATTTTGGCAGCAGTAAGTTCCGGGCGGTCTGATTTAGTCAGCTCACGCCCAACAAAGGCAGACGAGGAAGCGTTGTTAGCAGTTGCATCGGCAGCTTGTTTTTCAATCACAGCTGATCCGCCTGAAGACGCCGCTGGATCAAAACCCGTTGCCCGAACTGTAATCACCTTTACCGCATCATCAGATTGAACTGTAGCAATCGCATTGCCAGCATAAATGGGGCGCTCAAAAGTATTTGGGGAGACAACTTTAATGATGTCAGACAGCTGCGCTACATCCAATTTAGCAGCAACACGTGGCATCACATTTTTACCATTCGCAGTTGCTGGAGCTAAAAGGTAGCTATAAACACCTGCCATCGCCAGAATCTGTGCAGCCAAAGGTTCAGCAAGTTGGTCTGCCAAAGTCGGCGCCTCAACCTGAATCACTTTGCGGACTCCGGCGATTTGAGCTGCCGCAGCGGCAGCAACATCTGCCGCACTACCGGCCACGAGCACATCAACCTCTGGCGAACACTGCAAGGCGGCAGCAACAGCATTCAGCGTTGCCGGTTTTAAAGAAAGATTATCGTGTTCAGCAATAACAAGAGCAGCCATTTAAATTACCTTCGCTTCATTTTTTAATTTTTCAACAAGAGCTGCAACATCGGCAACCATGACACCTGCGCTTCGAGTAGGAGGCTCTTCTACTTTGAGTGTTTTGAGTCGTGGAGTGATATCGATTCCGAAATCTTCTGACTTCACAATCTCTAAGGTCTTTTTCTTGGCCTTCATAATGTTGGGTAGAGTTACATAACGCGGCTCATTCAAGCGCAGGTCGGTAGTGATAACTGCTGGCAATGTCAATGAGATGGTTTCCAAGCCGCCATCCACTTCACGCGTGACATTGACTTTACCATCGGCAACCACCACCTTAGAGGCGAAAGTAGCTTGCGGAATATCTAACAATGCAGCCAACATCTGACCAGTTTGGTTACTGTCATCGTCAATCGCTTGTTTACCCAGTATGACGATCTGCGCTGCCTCTTTTTCACAAAGAGATTGCAGAATCTTAGCCACGGCAAGGGGTTGAATCTCACTATTGCTCTCAACCAAAATGGCGCGATCAGCACCAATCGCTAAAGCAGTACGTAAGGTTTCTTGACATTGGGTGGGGCCGACAGAGACGGCGATAATTTCAGTGGCGATACCGGCCTCTTTCAAGCGCACAGCCTCTTCAACTGCTATCTCATCAAAAGGATTCATGCTCATTTTGACATTGGCAATATCGACACCTGAGTGATCGGATTTGACGCGAACTTTAACGTTGTAATCCACTACACGCTTTACTGCTACTAAAATCTTCATCTTGCTTTCTCAATCTTTATCAAAAATCGGGGTAGTACTCTATTTTATCCGCCTCGCACAGACTTTGACTAAACGTCGATAGCAGAGGCTGAGCCAGCCTTTTTGCGTAACTCAAACTTCTGAATTTTGCCCGTAGAAGTCTTTGGTAACTCGCCGAAGATAACGGCCCTAGGGACCTTAAATCCCGCTAAGTGCTTCTTGCAATGGGCAATAATTTCCTCGGCACTGACATTGGCATCAGGCTTGATTTCCAAAAAGGCGCAGGGGGTCTCACCCCACTTTGGATCCGGCATTGCTACCACCGCGGCAGCCATGACGGCAGGATGCCTAAACAAGACATCTTCCACCTCAATTGAAGAAATATTTTCGCCCCCAGAGATAATGATGTCCTTGCTACGATCTTTGATTTTCACATAGCCATCGGGGCTCATCACCGCTAGATCGCCAGAATGAAACCAACCGCCTTCAAAAGCTTCTTGAGTTGCCGCCTCGTTCTTTAGGTAGCCCTTCATGGCAATATTGCCTTTAAACATAATCTCGCCCATGGTCTCTCCATCGGCAGGTACGATCTCCATAGTCACTGGATCCAAAACAGTAATTGCCTGTTGCAAGTGATAACGCACACCTTGACGCGCATTTAATCGAGCACGCTCACCAATATCCAAATCGTCCCACTCATCCTGTTTTACGCAAACCGCTGCTGGACCATACACTTCAGTCAATCCATATACATGGGTTAAATCAAAGCCCAACTTTTCCATACCCTCGATGATGGATGCAGGGGGTGCCGCACCTGCGATCAGACCTTTAACCCCAGCTGGCACGCCTACCTTCATCTCATCTGGTGCATTAACCAGAAGATTATGAACAATGGGGGCTGCGCAGTAATGACTAACCTGATGCTCTTTGATTGCCGCAAAAATATGCTGGGCATCTACGCGCCTTAGACAAACATTAATACCAGCTCGCGCTGCGACAGTCCAAGGGAAACACCAACCATTGCAATGGAACATCGGCAAGGTCCATAAATAGATTGGATGCTTATTGATATCCCAATCTAAAATATTTGAGACTGCATTAATGGCAGCACCCCGGTGATGGTAAACCACGCCCTTGGGATTGCCTGTCGTACCAGAGGTGTAATTTAAGCAAATTGCCTGCCACTCGTCAGAGGGAACCTGCCATGCGAACAGCGGATCACCCTTAGCCAATAATTGCTCATAAGTGAGCTTCCCCAGTTTCTCACCAGGCACAGTAAACTCTTTTTCCTCAACATCAATCACCAAAAACTCTCGACCACTTTCTTTTTTGGCAATCTCGAGCGCTTTCTTCATGGTTCCAGAAAATTCCGGATCAATCATGACCGCTTTTGCCTCCCCATGATTCAACATAAACGCAATAGACTCTGGATCTAATCGGGTATTAAGAGCGTTCAATACGGCGCCAACCATAGGGATACCAAAGTGGGCCTCCACCATCGGTGGCGTATTGGGTAACATGACGGCAACGGTATCTCCCAAGCCAATACCATGCTGACTCAAGGCGCTTGCCAGTCTGCGGCAACGCTCATAAGTCTGGCTCCAAGTTTGACGCAATTGCCCATGAATCACCGCTAGGCGATTTGGGTAAACCTCAGCAGATCGCTCCAAAAATAGTAGAGGAGTAATGGGCGTGAAGTTTGCTGCATTTCTCTCTAAACCTTGTTCAAAAATATTTGCCATTATTTTCCCTTGCTATTCTGAATTAAAGGTCTGCCAGTGCCTTAACATGCGCTACCACGCTGCGCCCTAAGGCAGAAAGGTTATAGCCTCCCTCTAAACAACTGACGATGCGACCTTGAGCAAATTGATTTGCAATCTCTTTCAATTGCTTTGTCATCCAAACATAGTCATCCTCCACCAAACCCATCTGCCCTAGATCATCTTCACGATGCGCATCAAAGCCCGCAGAAATGATAATGAGCTGCGGTTCAAAGTCTCGTAGACGAGGTAGCCATTGCTCTTGAACAATAGAACGGACCACATCACCGCGAGTAGACGCAGGCAAGGGAACATTTACCATGTTTTTTGCGCCGTCTAAACCGCTATAAGGATAAAAAGGGTGCTGAAAAAAACTACACATTAAAATTTGCGGGTCATTAAAAAATGCTGCCTCAGTGCCATTACCGTGATGAACATCAAAGTCAATGATCGCTACGCGTTCAATACCGTGCTGTTCCATGGCATAGCGTGCAGCAATCGCAACATTATCAAAGACACAGAATCCCATAGAGCGGGTTGGTTCGGCATGATGTCCTGGTGGGCGCACCGCACAAAAAACATTTTGTACCTCCCCCTTCATCACTGCATCTACACCAGCGATCGCAGCGCCTGCGGCACGTAAACATGCCCTCCAGGTATGGGGATTCATAATCGTGTCACCGTCCAGCATAAAATAACCACTCTCTGGAGCACAGTCTTTTACAAAAGCAATATGATCAGGGCTATGAACCAATTCCAATTGCTCTTCTGTGGCCAAAGGGGCCTCTAGATGATGAAGCAAAGGATCCAAACCACTGCGAATCAATTGATCATTAATCGCTTGAATACGCTCTGGACATTCTGGGTGATGGCTGCCCATCTCATGTTTTAGAAAATCTGGATGAGTTATGTATCCTGTTGTCATTACTGAACACTTTCAATCACAAAACTACAATTTTTATCATTTAATCAAGGTGCCATCCCCTAAAAGCCGAATGTACAGCAATATCAAACTCTATACCTCTAGCCTCATCCTAGCGCTGCTGCTGGGCGCTTGCTCTAGCAGCAAAATTCAGCCCAATGCTGATAATCAACCCACCGCAATACAACAAAGTGAGGAGCCCGCTTCTGAGGAGCTCTTCTCTGCAAATATTCATGAGCTCTTGACTCAAGTAGCAAAGACCCAAGAAATACCCCTGCCCGTCCTGGAAACCAGCTTTATGGATACTAAGACGATTCCCTCCATTCGAAAATTGGTATTACCCCCATCCGGGACCTTTAAGAAGAATTGGCTTGCTTATCGTAAGCGCTTTATTGAGCCAGTAAGACTTAAGGCTGGCAGAGTCTTCTGGAGCCAAAACCAAGCATTTTTGAGTCAAATTGAGCAAGAATCCGGAGTACCAGCCGAGATCATCGTGGCGATTATTGGTATTGAAACCATTTATGGTCGTCAGACGGGCAATTTCAGAGTAAAGGATGTTTTATCTACTCTAGCCTTTAGCTACCCTGATACCCCCAATAAAGCCAGTCGTGAGCAGTTATTCAAAGATCAGCTCAAAGAGTTGATTTTGATGTGCTGGTCAGATGCTGGGGGCGGTTTGCCACCCCAAAATAGCAGTAAAGAATTTCGCAGCACCCTCTTTAAGGCCTGTCTTGATCAAAATAGCTCATATGCTGGTGCGATAGGCTTACCGCAATTCATGCCCAGCAGCATTCGGAATTTTGCAGTGGATGGAGATGGGGACGGGCGCATTGATCTTCGCCTGAACCCCAAAGATGCTATTGCCAGCGTTGCTAATTTCATGAAAAAACAGGGTTGGCAGCCAGGAATGCCGCTTTCGTTCGCGGTTCAAGAGTCTGGTATCACCCAAGCCAAAATGCTTGCTGATGGTGAGCCTCAACTCAAATATACCGTTCAAGAGTTGATTCAAAAAGGAATACTAAAGCCAGAGCAAGGTGATCTTCAAGCCGGTGGGGTTGCCCCACAGAGTAAAGCGCTAATCGTTGATTTACCCTATCCCGGCTTAGATGGGAGTGATCAAGCCCAGTATTTTGTTGGCTTAAATAATTTTTTGACGATTGTGCAATACAACCGAAGCTATTTCTATGCGCAAAGCGTTGCTGAATTTGCGCAGGCACTCGGATATCAAAACCTGAGCGCTGTTCCGGCAGCTAAAACGGCGATCGAAATCCAAAAACCTAAAACCAAACACAAGAAAAAAAGGGGATCGTCTTAGACTGGGAAAACTCCGGTGGATAAGTAGCGATCACCGCGATCGCAGACAATAAAGACGATCGTCGCATTTTCCACTTGACGTGCAACACGTAAAGCTACCACCAAAGCCCCACCAGCAGAAATACCGCAAAAGATTCCCTCTTCTACAGCTAGCCGTCTTGCCATCTCTTCTGCATCGGCTTGAGAAACATACTCAATGCGATCAACGCGATCACTCTGATAAATTTTGGGCAGGTACTCTGGAGCCCATTTACGGATCCCTGGAATTTGTGACCCCTCTTCTGGCTGTGCCCCAATAATTTCAATATTGGGATTCATGGACTTCAGATAAGTTGATACCCCGGTAATCGTTCCGGTAGTACCCATTGCCGATATAAAGTGACTTACCTGTCCATCGGTATCACGCCAAATCTCTGGGCCAGTTGTTTCCACATGAGCACGAGGATTATCGGGATTGGCAAATTGATCGAGCAATTTACCGCGCCCTTCTTTTTGTAGCTGCAAAGCGTAATCTCTAGCAAACTCCATGCCACCAGAGCTAGCCGTCAAAATCAACTCAGCACCATAAGCCGCCATACTTTGTCGACGCTCAATACTCTGATTCTCTGGCATCACTAACACCATTTTGTAACCCAGCATTGCCGCTGTCATTGCTAATGCAATGCCTGTATTGCCGCTAGTTGCCTCAATCAGAGTATCACCAAGTTTAATTTCGCCCCGCTCTTGAGCGCGCAAGATCATCGACAGCGCAGGTCGGTCCTTCACCGACCCGGCTGGATTGTTTCCTTCTAACTTACCTAAAATCACATTGCCGCGAGCCTCATTCTCGAGTCCAGGAATGCGCTGCAAACGCACTAAGGGCGTATTGCCCACCGTTTGTGAAATGGTTAAGTATGAAGGTTTGCTCATTAAGGCATTTTAGCCGTAAGCCCACCTATACGCGTATCGGCTTAATTGCAGTGATTTCCTTCCGCACGGTCTGAATTAGTACGAGAACCGCCCTGACCACGAGAATTGCGTCGATTAACACCGGCACTTTCTTTGGCAGTCTTGCCATTGGGCTCCCGAAAAGCGCCTGGGGACTCAATAGTCAGGCCGTTATCCACCATTTTTTCTACTGTCTTCATGCCAATGCCCCGCACACGCTTTTGCAAATCATTAGCATCTTGAAAGTGACCACCATCGGTTCGCTCTGCAATGATTGTTTTTGCCTTAGAGGGGCCAATTCCTTTAATGCTTTCCAGTTCGGCCTGTGTGGCGGTATTGACATTAATGGGCGCAGCAATCGTGGAAGAAATCCCCAAGCTAGATAAAGCCAATAGCGTTGAAAAGGCGAGGGATTTCAGAAAACGGTGGGTGCTACCTAGTTGTAATTGATTAGTCATTTTTTCTCCTGTAGTTAATCAAAAATCCACGCATACAAGTACACGTGGACTACTTAGAACGGGAGAAAATAAAGTCTGTTGACCTACTTCATGGAAATCAGAAAACACCTACAAGCGGCTAGGAAAAAGATTAGCCGCGCAATGTTTGACTCTAATAAAAGCTGGGGTTTCTTTACAGTGGGGATGCCAGAAAGTCCGCATTGGCAGATAGCCACTCTATATATCGCCCAACGCCTTGTTCGACATTGAGAAATTCTGCGGTATAGCCTGCCGCACGTAATTGAGTTAAATCGGCCTGGGTGAAGCACTGATATTTTCCTTTCAGCGCCTCTGGAAAAGGGATGTACTCAATAGCTTTCTCTTTTACCAACTCGCTTAAGCTAGCTGGTTTTGCGTGATCAAGTTTACGCATGGCATTAGCAACTGCATGGGCTACATCATTAAAAGCTTGTGCGCGACCGCTGCCTAAATTAAAGATGCCACTAATTTCAGGATGATCTAAGAAAAATAGATTTACCTTTACGACATCTTCAACCGAGACAAAGTCACGACTTTGCTCGCCAGGTCCATAGCCACCGTATTCACCAAAGAGCTTCACTTTACCGTTAGCTTTGTACTGATGGTATTGATGAAAAGCTACCGAAGCCATGCGTCCCTTGTGTGACTCACGTGGACCATATACATTAAAGTAACGAAAACCCACTACCTGAGCAGTATTAACCTTATCTGCAAAACGCTTACGCATCACTTGATCGAATAAGAATTTGGAATAGCCGTAAATGTTTAATGGCTTCTCGTGCTCACGACTCTCAACAAATACATCCGATCCGCCATAGGTTGCCGCTGAAGAGGCATAGAGCAGTTGCACTTTCTGCTGTGTACAAATATCGAGCAAGTCCATGGTATATCGATAATTGTTTGCCATCATAAAAATGCCATCGGTTTCCATGGTATCGGAGCAGGCTCCTTCATGAAAAACAGCTTTGACTTTACCGAATCGACCAATTCTAAAAGCCTCTAAAAACTCATCTTTATCGAGGTAATCAACAATATCTAAATCAGCGAGGTTGCGATATTTATCAGCAGGACGAAGATCATCAACTGCGATGATGTTTTTTTCACCACGGGCATTCAAGGCCTGAACAATATTCGCGCCAATAAAACCGGCAGCACCAGTGACAATAATGGTCATTGCAATTCCTCTGAAGTAACGGTTGCGGTTCCGAGCTTACCGACAACAATGCCACCGGCGCGATTGGCTAAAGCCATGGCTTTTTCTAAAGGCCAATGTGAGGCCAAGGCAACCGCTAAGGTCGCAATCACAGTATCTCCAGCGCCAGAAACATCAAAGACCTCACGAGCCTGGGCCTTGACATGACTAACGCCTGAATCCGTATAAAGACTCATGCCCTCTTCAGATCTAGTCAGTAAAAGTGCTTGCAAATTCAAAGATTTTCGAAGGTCTTGCGCTTTCTGGGTTAAATCGGCTTCACTCACCCACCGTCCTACCACTTGACGCAACTCACTCCGGTTGGGAGTTAACACGGTGGCGCCACGATATTTCTCATAGTCTTCGCCTTTAGGATCAACCAAAATCACTTTATTATGTGCTCGAGCCTGCTTGATCATTAAAGCAACCTGCCCTAAAGCACCCTTGCCGTAATCAGACAAAACCACCACATCAATATCATCGAGTGATTTCTCAAAGCGCTCTAACTTATGTGCCAGCGCATCATCACTGGGGGTCTCTTCAAAATCTAACCGAATGAGTTGTTGTTGACGTGCGATCACGCGTAGCTTGACTGTGGTTGGAACTTTTCTATCCACCTCCAATTGACTATCAACATCACTGGATTTAAGTAACTCCGTCACACGACGACCGGCCTCATCATCGCCAATGACACCCAAAATCGTTGTCTTTGCCCCCAAAGCAGCAACGTTGCGTGCCACGTTAGCAGCGCCACCCAAGCGTTCATCAATCTTGCCCACCTGCACCACTGGAACAGGGGCCTCTGGAGAAATGCGATTGGTGTCACCAAACCAGTAGCGATCGAGCATGACATCGCCCACTACTAATAAACGGGTTTGAGAGAACTGCTCTCGGTTGGCTTTTTCCACGGGCAAACTTTTTCTGTAATTGAACTGCTTTTAATTATGACGGCCAATACCTTGGTACTCAATACCCATCTCTTGCATGGCTGTAGGCTCATACAAATTACGGCCATCAAAAATGATGGGGCGCTTGAGTTTTTGCATAAGTACGTCAAAATCCGGGCTGCGGAAAGCTTTCCACTCCGTGACAATGACCAGAGCATCGCAACCATCTACTGCTGCCATGGGATCTTCCACCATCGAGACCTTCTTCAGGCCCTCAGGATTGCCTTTAAAGTCTAACTCTAGGCAATGTTTGGCTTCCGGCATTGCAACCGGGTCATAGGCAACCACTTGAGCGCCACGCTGAACCAATTGACCAATAATCACGCGACTTGGAGCCTCACGCATATCGTCAGTATTGGGTTTAAATGCCAAACCCCATAAGGCGAATTTCATACCAGTCAGATCTGATCCGAAACGCTTTTCAATCTTTTCAACCAAAATCGTTTTTTGGGCCTCATTAACAGCCTCAACTGCCTCGAGGATCTTTAGGTCTCTACCATATTCAATGGCTGTCTTAGAGAGGGCTGATACATCCTTTGGAAAGCATGAGCCACCGTAACCGGTACCAGAGTATAAAAAACCATAGCCAATCCGAGAATCCGAACCAATTCCTTGCCGCACCGACTCAATATCAGCACCCACCAAGTCGGCCAAGTTTGCCAGCTCATTCATAAAGGAGATGCGGGTAGCTAACATCGCATTGGCAGCATACTTGGTAAGCTCGGCACTCTTGACGTCCATGTAATAGGTGCGCTCGTGGTGACGGTTAAATGGGGCATAGAGTTTGCGCATTTGCTCTTTAGCATGCAAACCTGAAGCAGTAGCCTCTGTGCCGATCACGATCCGATCAGGACGCATAAAGTCTTCAACTGCCGCGCCTTCTTTTAAGAACTCTGGATTGGATACCACTGAGCAAAGATCTGGACTGAGATTGCGTTTTTGAAGTTCTTCAATCACTGCTGCAGAAACCTTATCTGCCGTTCCAACGGGGACAGTAGACTTATCCACAATCACCTTCGGAGTTGTCATGTGACGACCGATATTGCGCGCAGCCGCTACAACATATTGCAAATCAGCTGAACCATCCTCATCAGGCGGGGTACCTACTGCGATAAATTGAACCTCACCATGGGCAACAGATGCAGCAATATCGGTAGAAAACTGTAAGCGCCCTGCTGCACGGTTACGCTCAATCATCTCTTTGAGGCCTGGCTCGTAAATAGGTACGCCACCAGAATTAAGAATCTCAATTTTTTTAGGGTCAACGTCTACACAAAAAACATTATTACCTTGCTCTGCTAGGCAGGCGCCAGTAACTAAACCTACGTATCCGCTTCCAATGATGGTGACTTTCACATGAACTCCAATTGATTTCTCATTTATACACCGCAATTAAGCACTAGCTTAATGACAATCCAGTTAACACATTACATCGAGGGACCGCTTTGTGCAGCGCCCTCACTTCGCCTTGGAGAGTATGCCTCCCAATGGTTACAACCCGGGCATTGCCAATAAAAACGTCTTGCCCGAAAACCACAATTACCACAGGTATAACGCGCCAAACTGTTGGTTCGTTCCTTTAATAATCCCAAAATTGACTGGATTTCAGAGATTTTTTCAGGCGATTGATTACCCTCAGCAAGGCTTAAGCGAGTCTCAGCCAATTTGGACAAGGCACTCAGACTTGGTGAGTGGTGCATCACATCGACCAACATCAACTCAGCAGCTTGAGGGCCCTGAATCTGCGTCATATGTTTTTGCACAATATCAAGCAACTCACCAGAAGCTTGGGTTTTTAAAAGACCGCAAAGTCGCTCTAAACCCACTTCGGCTTTATCTAAAGCGGTGTACGCAGCCATCCAACGATCTGCGAGTAAATGCATATAAGCAGGATGGGCATCTGCAACCCGACCCCAGACCTCAATAGCTTGGGTCGGGCGCTCCAGCGCCACTAAATAGTCACCCTGTAGAATCAATGCGCGGGAATGATTTGGAACCGCTTGGAGTGCGCGGGTAATTGACTGCTCAGCATCCATCAGATCTTTACGTCGCAGAGCTTCCTGGGCCAGTTCACAGTAAAACTGCGCGATCTCAGTCTGATGGGGCTTATTTTGGAGGCCCTCTAACTCAATGGCAGCAATGATGGCTTTTTTCCAATCTCGCTCAATTTGATACATCTCTAAAAGACTCTCTTTAGCGGGTGCGGCATACTTTCCGTTGCCAACACGATTGAGCGATGCTTCTGCACGATCTAATAGGCCTGCTCGCAAAAAATCGCGCCCTAATTCATAAGCAGCATGATCACGATCGCGTGGCTTTAAATCATCCCGGTTAGCGAGGTGTTGATGAACCCGAATCGCCCGTTCTGTTTCACCACGCCGACGAAATAAATTCCCTAATGAAAAATGTAGTTCAATGGTTTCGGGATCAAGTTGTGCAATCTTCACCAAGGTCTCAATAGCTTGATCTGGTTGCTCGTTTAGCAAAAGACTCAAACCCTTAAAAGTAGAGCGCTGCTGACGCACCCGCTCACGCTCGTCCATTCGATTCTCAAGACGCAAATCCCAACGTGAAGCTAACCAGCCCAAACCAAACAGAATGGGTAGCAAGAGTAACCAGGATGTTGCAATTTGAATCATTGCGGCAAATGCTGAAATGAAGAACGGAAATAAAAAATGGTCCGAACGGACCACTGATGTGCCTGCTGATTAAGCACCAGAACCCTCTTTAGGGCCCGCTTGCTTTAGCGGCTTGTAATCAACGCGCTCACGCAACTCCTTGCCTGGCTTGAAATGCGGAACCCGTTTTTCTGGAATCAATACTTTTTCACCAGATTTTGGATTACGACCAGTGCGCGCAGGACGATGATGCAGCACAAAACTACCAACACCACGCAACTCAATACGCTTGCCTTCGGCTAAAGCATGAGTCATGGTATCTAATAACGTTTTTACCGCCAGCTCCACATCCCTAGGCAAAAGCTGCGGAAACTGTTCCGCTAAGCTCTCCACAAGTTCGGAGCGTGTAATTGCTTGTTGCTCTTGATCTGACATGATCTATCAATAAAAAACCGCCGCCTCCCAGATGGAAAGCGGCGATATCGATTTAGCCTTGATTATCCAACTTCGCTTTTAACAAAGCACCCAAGTTAGTGGTGCCAGACTGCGCATCACCTTGGAGCTTACTCATAGCATCTTGCTGGTCAGAGCTGTCTTTAGCTTTGATTGAAAGATTGATGACGCGTGACTTACGATCAATATTAATGATCATGGCAGTAACGCTATCGCCTTCTTTCAACATATTGCGAGCATCTTCAACGCGATCAGTAGAGATCTCAGAAGCACGCAAATACGCTTCAACCTCATCAGCCAGATGAATTGTTGCACCCTTGGCATCAACTGCCTTCACAGTGCCAGTAACCAAGCTACCCTTATCACTTACTGAGGTGTAGTTGTTAAATGGGTCACCAGAGAGCTGCTTGATGCCAAGAGAGATGCGCTCCTTCTCGACATCAATTGCCAAAACAGTAGCTTCAATTTCATCACCTTTTTTGTATTTCTTAACGGCCTCTTCACCGGGCTCATTCCATGAAATATCGGAGAGATGAACTAAACCATCAATACCGCCAGGCAAACCAATGAACACACCAAAGTCGGTAATCGACTTGATTGCGCCAGTGAGTTTGTCGCCCTTCTGTTGAGCGCGTGAGAACTCTTCCCATGGATTGGCTTTACATTGCTTAATGCCCAAGCTGATGCGGCGCTTATCTTCATCAATATCTAGAACCATCACTTCAACTTCGGTTCCCAATGCAGTAGCTTTACTTGGAGCAACGTTCTTGTTGGTCCAATCCATTTCGGAAACGTGTACCAAACCTTCGATACCGCTCTCGATTTCAACGAATGCACCGTAGTCAGTCAAATTAGTTACTTTGCCGAATAAACGGGTATTAGGTGGGTAGCGACGAGCGATACCAACCCACGGATCATCACCAAGCTGTTTCACACCAAGTGAAACACGGTTCTTTTCTTGATCGAACTTCAAAATCTTTGCGGTCACTTCTTGACCAACAGTCAACATCTCACTTGGGTGACGAACGCGACGCCATGCCAAATCGGTAATGTGCAAGAGGCCGTCGATACCACCGAGGTCCACGAATGCGCCGTAGTCAGTAATATTCTTCACGATACCTTGAACGACGCTACCTTCTTTGAGGTTAGACATCAACTTAGCACGCTCTTCACCTTGGCTAGCTTCTACAACTGCACGACGTGATAGGACCACGTTGTTACGCTTGCGATCAAGCTTAATGACCTTGAACTCCATGGTCTTACCTTCGTAAGGACTGGTGTCTTTAATCGGGCGCGTATCAACAAGTGATCCAGGCAAGAATGCACGGATACCATTCACCATCACCGTCAAGCCGCCTTTAACCTTACCAGTAACAGTGCCGGTAACGATCTCAGCTTGCTCGAGTGCTTTTTCCAAATTCATCCAGGATGCCAAGCGTTTTGCTTTATCGCGGGAGAGGATGGTGTCGCCGTAGCCATTTTCAAGGGCATCGATTGCAACAGAAACGAAATCGCCGGGAGCTACTTCAATCTCACCAGCGTCGTTATGGAATTCTTCAACAGGAATAAACGCTTCAGACTTTAAGCCGGCGTTAACAACGACGAAGTTATGGTCGATGCGAAGGACTTCAGCCGAAATAACTTGGCCGGTCTTCATATTCGAGCGGGTTAATGATTCTTCAAATAATTCTGCAAATGATTCAGACATATATATTCACTTTGTGCCGTCAGAAGACCTGACGGGTTAGATTAAAAAAAGTCCCAAGAAACACGCTAATTAGATGGTCGCGTTGTGGAGTTTCCTAAGACACCAAAACTACTACTTACAGCCTACTGCTAATCACTAGGCAATTGCCGATTGATACCAATCCAAAACCGCCTTAACTGCTTGATCTATCGACAAATCTGATGTTTCAAGCACTTGAGCGCCTTGCACTATCAACAAGGGAGCAGTGCCTCGACTAATATCGCGGGCGTCGCGCTCTTGCAAATCTCGCAGCAAGTCTTGAAGTTTAGCAGAAATTCCCTTAGCTATCAATTGCTTATATCGACGATCTGCTCTAGCTTGCGCTGTGGCGGTAAGAAAAACCTTTAAAATCGCGTCAGGGAATATCACACTAGCCATATCCCTGCCATCAGCCACTAAACCAGGGGCCTGACGAAAACTACGCTGGAGGGTCGTCAAAGCGCTTCTGACCTCTGGATAAGCAGCCAAAGTCGATGCTCTCAAGCCAATTGCTTCAGTACGAATCGCTTCGCTTACATCTTCGCCATTGAGGAAAATGCGGTCTTTTTCAAAATAAATGGAGAGTTTTCCAGCCAAAATGCCCAATTCGGGGGCATTTTTGATATCAACCCCCTGTTTTTCACTGGCTAAAGCCACTAGACGATAGAGTGCGCCACTATCGAGATAGTGAAAACCCAGCACTTGGGCTACTTGCGATGCAACCGTCCCTTTTCCAGAGGCGGTTGGACCATCTATGGCAATAACGGGTATGGTCATGATCACATTAAGAAATTAACTTCTCAAACTCAGCAAAATAATCTGGAAAGGTCTTGGC
Organism: Burkholderiaceae bacterium; assembly: GCA_947447945.1. Classification (GTDB taxonomy): domain Bacteria; phylum Pseudomonadota; class Gammaproteobacteria; order Burkholderiales; family Burkholderiaceae; genus Polynucleobacter. Next base: position 8,079 of record CANFLR010000004.1, on the reverse strand, counting down.
TACACAATTTGGGTCATTGATCTTCAATGCATTGGGGCCAAACCCAGCTAAAGAAAAACACATTGCCATACGATGGTCATCGTAGGTATCAATTCCTTCTGCAGGAGAGCGCCAAAGATCTACTCTTGCAGGAGCACTAACGACAATATAGTCTGCGCCCTCTTGCACAGAAGCGCCAACCTTTCTTAACTCTTTTGCCATGGCTGCAATACGATCCGTTTCTTTAACGCGCCAACTAGCAATACCATTCAAACGCGTTTCACCTTCAGCAAATAAAGCTGCTACTGCCAAGGTCATTGCTGCATCGGGAATCTCAGTGCAATCAAGTGTGATACCGCTCAGTTTGCCGTTAGCATTTTGTACACCGGCAACTTCTATCCAATCTTCACCAGCGGTCATCTTTGCACCCATCAATGCAAGTGCATCTGCAAACGCAACGTCTCCTTGAATACTATCGCGCCCAACCCCTAGAACGCGAACAGGACCGCCGCCAATAGCGCCCAGCGCTAAAAAGTATGAAGCAGATGAAGCATCGCCCTCAACGGATAAATGCCCCGGACTTTGATACACGGCAGCGTCAGTCTTAGCTGGAATCACAAAAGACTGTGAATCCGGGCAAGTAACGATCACGCCAAAACGTGCCATCAACTTCAATGTAATCTCAATGTAGGGACGAGAAATTAATTCGCCAATCACCTCTATACGCACCGGTGCTGTGGCAATCAAAGGTAAGGCCATCAACAATGCAGTCAAAAACTGACTAGAAACATCGCCTCGTACTTTTACAAGGTCTTGAATCTGAATAGCTGATGCAGATATTTTGATGGGTGGATAACCCTCTTGTAATTCATAAGCAATATCTGCGCCGACTTGACGTAGGCCATCAACTAAATCACGAATGGGGCGCTCATGCATCCGAGCTACACCTGATAGGCGATAGTTGCCGCCCTGCATGGCCAAGGCCGCCGTCAGTGGGCGAATCGCTGTACCAGCATTACCCATAAAAAGATCGGCTTCACGAATTGGGAACTGAGCACTGCAACCATCAACCACACAAACATGATTAGACCGATCAAGTACTGATACCCCTAAGGTGCGCAAGGCGCTCCGCATGACTTGAGTGTCATCTGCATCTAAGAGATTACTGAGGGTTGTCTGACCTGAGGACAGTGCCGCCAATAACAATGCACGATTTGAAATACTTTTAGATCCGGGCAAAACGATCGAGCCTTGTGCCCGCTGAAATGGACCAATCTCAATGCTTTTCGAACCACCCATCAAAGTACATCCAAATCTTGACGAGCCTTGCTCGCTTGATTAAATAATTTTTCTAAGCCAGCGCCATTATGTTCGGCAATTAATTTACGCATATGGGTCACAATTGCCAAATATTGATCTAACTCCTTTAAGATGGCGAGATCATTACCCAAGCAAATATCCCGCCACATCTCTGGACTTGAGGCAGCAATCCGCGTGAAATCTTTAAATCCCGCACCCACATGACTCAGTTTTTGCTCAGCATCTTCGGAGTTCACAACACTGGCCATGAGTGCATAAGAAAGAATATGCGGCAAATGTGAAACAGCCGCATAAATCGCATCATGCTGTACCGAAGAAATCTTTTTAACTACTGCCCCAACCGATTTCCAAAAATCTTCAATCAAGGCGATATCTTGCGGTGAATTTTCTTGTAGAGGGCAAATAATTGTCTGCTTACCCTTAAACAGATCTACCTTAGCGGCCTGCGCACCGTGCTGCGCGCCACCGGCAATCGGATGAGCTGGCACAAATTGGCAGGATTTTTTACCCAAGATTTCCTTGGCAGCCAAGATCACATCCCCTTTAGTGCTACCAGCGTCAGTCAATAAAGTCTTAGGTTCAAGATGGGGCTCCATGACGGTAAAAGCAGCGCGCATTTGAGCGACCGGAACACACAACACAATCAGATCTGATTGTTTGGCTGCTTGAGGCAAGTCCACTACACCATCAATCGCGCCCATGTTCTGTGCCAGATCAATATTTTCTTTACTTCGACCCACACCCAAAACAGTAGTTGCAACACCAGCTTGCTTTAGAGCAAGGCCTAGGGATGCGCCAATTAAGCCAACCCCCACAATGGAGATGGTGCCAAACTGGGTTTTAGAGGCAGTCATTACTTAGCCAAAATGTCACGGAAGGCATTGATAAAAGCAATGTTCTCTTCAGACAAGCCAATTGAAATACGTAACCACTCTGGAAATCCATAATTTCCAACCGGCCGAACAATGATGCCGCGTTTCAGTAATGCCAAGTTAACGCGCGCACCCGCTTGATCATCGTCGCCGACTTTCACCAAAACAAAATTACCAGCTGATGGCAGATACGTGAGATGCATTTCATCAAATGCTTTGGTCAGTTGAAGATAGCCAGCACGGTTAACTTCATACCCTTTTTGCAAGAAAGCGCTGTCCTGAAAAGAAGCAATCGCAGCTGCTTGAGCAAGACTGTTCACATTAAAAGGTTGACGAATACGATTCAGTAAATCCGTCAACTCCGGTTGTGCTATAGCGTAACCAATACGAAGTCCTGCGAGACCGTAAGCCTTCGAAAAGCTCCGGGACAAAACCATGTTCGGAAAACGCTTCACCCAGGCAATCGCATCGTAGCGCTGCGCTGGTGCCAGGTACTCGTTATAAGCTTCGTCCAACACCACCACCACATGAGAAGGCAAAGCCAATAAAAACGCTTCGATCTCTTGCGGCTCTAAATAACTACCGGTTGGATTATTGGGATTAGCCACAAAAACCAATTTGGCTTTATCGCCAGAGGATTTAACTGCTTTTAACATTGCAGGCAGATCATGCCCATAGCTAGCCTTAGGCGCAACCTCTACAGAGCGAGCACCAACCGCCTGAGAGGCAAGGGGGTAAACCGCGAATGCATGGCGAGAAAAAATAATATCGTCACCCAGTTGCGCAACTGCACGGGCTGCTAATTCTAAAATGTCATTACTACCATTACCCAAGGTAACCCAATCAGTTGGGACACCCAAGCGCTCAGATAAGACTTTTTTCAACTCAAAGCCATTAGAGTCTGGGTAACGCCCCAAATCATTGGCCGCTACCAGCATGGCATCGTACGCAGACTGTGGCATGCCCAGTGGATTTTCATTGGACGCCAGTTTGATGATCTTGCTCTCATCTAAGCCATATTCACGCGCGACTTCACTAATAGGTCGACCACCTACGTAGGGCGCAATCGCTTGTATATGTTTTAAACCCAACTTTGAACTCATGATGAATGCGTCACTGAAAGATAAATTAAATTGCTGAACGAGGGTATGAGCCTAACTTCTTATAAAACGCAGCGGTAGTTTGTAGTTCTATCAAAGCCTTGGCAACTTTTGCGTCATCTGCATGCCCTGCAATATCAATATAAAAATGATATTCCCAAGTCCCCTTGCGAGCGGGGCGAGATTCAAAACGATTCATAGAAACATCATGCTTTGCTAGCGGAGCCAATAAACGATGTACCGCACCCGGCTGGTTATCTACGGATAAGACCAAAGAGGTTTGGTCATTACCCGTTGACTGACAAAGGTAATTACCAATCACGACAAAACGGGTGCGATTGTGTGGGTCATCCTGAATTTGCAAGGCAACTGCTTGCAAGCCATAGGCTAACTGAGCGGGATCACCAGCAATCGCTGCCACACTAGGGTCACTCGCAGCCATACGCGCGGCCTCAGCATTACTGCTCACCGCTTCGCGCTTTAATTGTGGGGCGTGTTGACTTAACCATTGCTGACATTGTGCAAGCGCCTGTGCATGGGCGCAAACGGTGGTCACACCATCTAGCTTGCCACTTTTGCTGAGCAAATGGTGGCGGATCGGCAAGACTACTTCACCACTAATTTGCATGGGTGAATCAAGAAGTAAATCTAGGGTGCGAGAAATTGCGCCTTCACTGGAGTTCTCCACTGGCACCACACCAAATTGAGCCGCACCCTTTTCTACAGATTTGAATACCTCATCAATACTGGCACAAGGTAGGCCAGTAATGGATTGGCCAAAATAAGTTTGCGCCGCTTGCTCAGAAAAAGTACCAACAGGACCGAGATAAGCAATCGTTTGGCGCGCTTCTAAAGCTCTGCATGCAGACATGATTTCGCGCCAAATGGCGGCAATACCATCTAATAGAATCGGCCCCGCATTCATGTCTTGCAGTCTAGCAACAACCTGACGCTCCCGCTCTGGCCGAAATACCGGGGAGGAAAAACCGCCTTTAATATGTCCAACTTCTTGAGCAGTCTTTGCGCGCTGGGTTAACAGATCCAGGATTTGCGCATCCAAGGAATCAATTTTTTCTCTTAAAGGTGTAAGACGCTGTTCTTCAGTACTCATTAAGCCCGCCTTTCAAAGTCGCGCATAAATTCAACCAGGGCTTTTACACCCTCTAGAGGCATCGCGTTATAGATGCTGGCTCTCATACCGCCCGCTGCCTTATGACCACGCAAAGCAGCTAAGCCGGCCGCACTCGATTGAGCCAAAAACTCTGCATTTAAATTTTCATCCTTCAAAAAGAAGGTGACATTCATTCTAGAGCGATATTCTTTGGCAACCCGATTCTCATACAAACCACTTTGATCGATGCAGTCATAAAGCAAATTCGCTTTTTCCTGATTGCGTTTCTCGATAACTTTAATGCCACCCTGTCTCAACAACCACTTAAATCCGAGGCCAGCCATATAGATCGAGAACGTTGGCGGAGTATTAAACATGGATTGATTGGCAGATTCTTTTGCCCAATCCATGACTGATGGAGTGATCTTCATACTGTGACCCATGAGATCGCGACGTACGATCACAATCGTCACTCCAGAAGGTCCAATATTTTTTTGGGCGCCGCCAAACCAAACACCGCACTTCGTTACATCCATCTCTTTCGAAAGGATATTGCTAGAAATGTCCGCCACTAATGGCACACCACCAACATCAGGTACATCCGGAAATTCCACGCCACCAATCGTTTCATTAGCGCAATAGTGCACATATGCTGCATCACTCGAAAGTTTCCAAGTGGAGCGGGCTGGAATGGTATTAAATTTTTCGCTGGCAGAGGATGCGGCTAAATGCGCAATGCCATATTTCTCCGCTTCTTTGAATGATTTTTCAGACCAAACGCCCGTCACAATGAAATCTGCCTTAGGTCCATTTTTAGCCAGCGGCATCAAATTCATCGGAATCGCTGCATTTTGCCCAATACCACCGCCTTGCAATAACAAGATCTCGTAAGTATCGGGAATACTCATTAAAGTGCGCAGATCCTGCAAGACCTCTTCGTAGACCACCATAAACTCTTTACTGCGATGACTAATTTCCATCACGCTGGTGCCAAGTCCTTGCCAATTGAGCAATTCATCGGCAGCCTGCTGCAATACCTCCTCAGGCAAAGTAGCAGGCCCCGCTGCGAAATTAAAAATGCGGCGGTCAAACGTCATGTGCAGTACTTAATCTTTAGTCGAGTTCAGCTTAGGCATCGCCAGCTGTATCGGGAGTGGAATCAGTCGCTGGATCAGCAGATACGTCACCTTCTTCTGCATCATCATCTTCACCCTCTTCATCCGAATCGCTTTCAGCAATACGCTGCAAACCGGACAAACGAGTACCCTCATCCACATTAATCAACGTTACGCCTTGTGTGGCGCGGCCCATTTCACGAATCTCAGAAACCCGCGTACGGACTAACACTCCACCAGTGGTGATCAACATAATTTGGTCTTCCGGGGACACCAAAGCAGCGGCAACAACTTTACCGTTTCGCTCCGATGTCTGAATAGCAATCATGCCTTTTGTTCCGCGACCATGGCGGGTGTACTCAGCAATCGGAGTACGTTTGCCGTAGCCATTTTCAGTAGCAGTTAATACACTGCTTGGCACTGGATTGCCATCGGCATCCACTATGCTGGCTTCCGATCCATCTGAAGCCTCGGCTTGTGCTACCAACATCGCGATGACCTGCTGACCCTCCCCCAAGTTCATACCGCGCACACCACGCGCCGTTCGACCCATCGGACGGACATCATTCTCATCAAAGCGGACTGCTTTTCCAGCGTCTGAGAACAGCATCACATCATGCTTGCCATCAGTGATGGCGGCACCGACTAAGAAATCGCTCTCATTCAGGTCCACTGCAATAATGCCAGCCTTGCGCGGATTGGAGAAATCAGACAAACGAGTCTTCTTCACGGTGCCCAAGCTGGTAGCCATAAATACATAATGATCATCTTGATAGCCTTTAATTGGCAGAATCACGGTGATTTTTTCGCCTTCAATCAATGGGAACATATTGACGATAGGTTTACCGCGTGAAGTGCGGCTACCTTGTGGCACCTCCCACACTTTCAACCAATACATGCGTCCACGATCGGAGAAGCAAAGAATAATGTCATGCGTATTGGCAACGAATAAAGTTTCAATCCAATCTTCATTCTTAGTTGCTGCAGCTTGCTTACCACGACCACCACGTTTTTGCGCGCGGTACTCACTCAATGGCTGGCTCTTCATGTAACCAGTATTCGAAAGCGTCACGACCATATCTTGCGGAGTAATCAAATCTTCTGTGAAGAGCTCGGTGGCATTCATCTCAATAAATGAACGACGACCTGAATCACCACCAGCAATGCCAAACTCAGCTTGCACTTCTTTAAGCTCACTCTCAATGACAGAGGTCACACGCTCTGGTCTAGCAAGCAAGTCAAGTAAATCTGAAATCTCGGACATCACTTCTTTGTATTCATTCACAATCTTGTCTTGCTCAAGACCGGTCAAGCGTTGTAAACGCATCTGCAAGATTTCTTGGGCTTGACTATCAGAGAGGCGATACAAGCCAGTACTTTGCATGCCGTACTCAGGTAGCAAACCATCAGGGCGATAGGCATTACGGCCACCAGGCGTATCTGTCTCAGCCCGCGCCAACATCTCACGCACCATTGAAGAATCCCAAGCCTTGCCCATCAATTCTTGTTTGGCAACAACTGGATTTGCAGCTGCTTTAATGATTGCAATGAACTCATCAATGTTAGCCAATGCAACTGCTAAACCTTCGAGTACATGACCACGCTCACGCGCTTTACGCAATTCAAAAATAGTACGACGTGTGACCACTTCGCGACGATGCTGCAAGAAGTACTCCAGCATTTGCTTCAAGTTCAACAAGCGTGGCTGGTTATCCACCAAGGCCACCATGTTCATACCAAAGTTATCTTGTAACTGAGTGCTCTTATACAAATTATTGAGAACGACTTCAGGCACTTCACCACGTTTCAATTCAATCACGACACGCATACCTGACTTATCAGACTCATCGCGTAAATCAGAAATACCTTCTACCTTCTTCTCATTTACTAACTCGGCAATTCGCTCGAGCAAATTCTTTTTATTGACTTGATAGGGCAACTCATCCACGATGATTGCTTGGCGCGCGCCTTTATCAATATCTTCAAAGTGAGTCTTAGCACGCATCACTACACGGCCGCGACCAGTGCGATAGCCTTCGCGAACGCCCTGAACGCCATAAATAATTCCAGCAGTTGGAAAATCCGGCGCTGGAATGATTTCAATCAATTCATCAATGGTGCAATCTGGGTTGTGCAGGACATGTAAACAGGCCGTCACTACCTCATCTAGGTTATGGGGAGGGATATTGGTCGCCATACCCACGGCAATGCCTGAACTGCCGTTTATTAACAAATTAGGTACTTTTGCTGGAAGAATTAGGGGTTCTTTCTCGCTGCCATCGTAATTTGGCCCAAAATCGACTGTTTCCTTGTCCAAATCAGCCAAAAGCTCATGTGCAATCTTGCGCAGACGGATCTCGGTATATCGCATCGCCGCAGCGTTATCCCCGTCAACTGAGCCAAAGTTACCCTGCCCGTCAACCAGCATATAGCGTAGTGAGAAATCCTGAGCCATCCGCACAATGGTGTCATAGACCGCGGAATCGCCATGTGGATGGTATTTACCGATCACATCGCCAACTATACGGGCAGATTTTTTGTAAGCTCGGTTCCAATCGTTGTTTAATTCATACATCGCAAAT